>JAJQHQ010000029.1 GCA_021199655.1 Lachnospiraceae bacterium
CTTCTCGGATCAGACAGATAAATCTCATGATGAAACCGTTCCCCGGAATAATCATTTTCCAGGCCATTCTCCGTCAGATACTGGTTCATCTTTTCAATTGTACCTGGTTCCTCGTCATAAGCCCCGATATGCATACACTGCACGCAAAGGCCCTCAGAATAACGAAAAAATTCCTCTTTTGAAAAATCCTCGTTCTTCTTCTCGGAAGCTTCCCAAACCGCCCACCGAAACACCTCTTCCATCACAAATTCCGGCAGACGAATCATGGAAATCCACTCAAAGGTGTCCTTTCTGGAATAATCAATCCCGTCATTCCCATGCTGCCAACACAAACTCTCAAGAGACGGCACCACATAAGCAAAATAGCCGTCAATGCTGCGGCTGCCCTTATAACTCATAGATAACAACGGCCGGAGCCACCATGAAATCATTACCCATGCTAGCTTCTCATTAACAAAAGTACACCTGTTGCTAAATCTCAGCCCGAATCTGTAATGGCTGTCATTGGAACACAGGGTGAATTTTTAACTGGCTCATATGTTACTGAATCCATGATAGGTACAAGCAATATTGTATCCGGTATATTCGAATTCGATCTCTAATACTGGTTCAAACTTATATAAAACAGCCATCTGCTTTGTAATAGACATGGCTGTTTTAGCTCAACCTCTATCTGCCTCTTTGAAAACCTCCCTGAGAAAACAAATTCTTTTGTCCACCTGTTTTCGCACATAGGGTGATTTCTCAACAATATCATATCCGTGCATGGTGCGTTTTGTATCATTCCAGATAACCGGAACCCCATCCTTGCCGTAGCGCTCCGCTATCTGAACTCCCGCATCATGAAGGCAGTCAAATTCTGCCGTTTCAACATACGCTTTCGGAAATCTGGAAAAACTGACAGCTAGAATCGGCCTGAACAGAGAATTCTGATAATTCTTTTCATCCCCATAAAGTGCAAGAGCCCTTCGGTTTAATTTCGAGTTCCACAACGGAGTATCCGTATACCTGCGCATGGATTCTGTTGCCGGATTGCCTGCACATCCCGGATAAATAAGCATCTGGCCGTCCGGCATCCGCATCTGTTTTTTCTTTGCCAAAAGCATAACTGACATCGCCAAGTCAGCTCCGGCACTGTCCCCACCAATTACCATCTTGTCAAACGATAAATTTTTTAATGCCCATAAATACGCCCGATAACAATCCTTCACCGGAATCGGAAATTTATATTCTGGAGCCAGCCGATAATCGACAAACAATACCGCACAGTTTGCCATCAGAGCATACGTCTGTGCAAGATTCTTATGATAAGCGGCTGCTTTGATCAAAAATGCGCCTCCATGATAATAAATAAGTAACCCATTCGTTCTTTCAGTTTTTGGCTGAATTAAGTCAGCGCTGCATTCTCCAATATCAATTTTTCTCAACTGCAAACGGAAATCCAGTTTTCTTCCATGCTGTATCACGGGCATCAGCGCATTTGCCGCTTTTAGCATCGATGGCTGTGTCGGCAAATGAATCCATCTGTATTTTTGAAACTCCGGGCGCAGGTTATATTTCATTTTCTCCTCACTCACTCTTATTCCGTTTTTTCATCGTGTTTGAAAAGCTCATATCGAGCATATGAATCATTTTTCAGAAGTATCCTCATCCTGCTTTTCCAGTTCGCTCATATAGCCTGCCGTTATTATGCCCGCCGGCAAAGCAACTATCGCAATACCGACAAATGATGACAGCATCGTCACAACGCGTCCGGCTGCGCTCACAGGATAAATATCCCCATAGCCTACTGTGGTTAAGCTGACCACCGCCCAATAGGCAGCTTCAAAAAACGTATCAAATGTGTCCGGTTCGACATTAAAAACGATCAGGGCAGACAGCAGGATATACGCTCCCGCCATAGAGCAGACTGCCAGTAAAGCCATCCGTTGATTCCGGATCACATTCACTATTACCGTTACGCTCTTAGAATAGCGGAACATTCTAAATAATCAGCATTTGTAAGTACCTCGTTAAATGATATTTTCGTTTGAAAAGCTCTAACCTTCCGTTATCGCCCCATATCTCTCCGGATGACGATACTTCTCCCCGTTCACCCCACGCTCACGATAATCCCGCAGCAAATCCATATCAATCAGTGTTAGTCCGCATCTTCTTCCAATGCTTCAATCAGAAAACTTACCGGACGAAATCCATCGTTACAGGAAATCATCGCTGATTTTTTATTTTTCATCCACCCGCTGTATATATCTTCTCCACCACAGGCCAGAGTCATAACAAACGGCGAGATACTTCCCCATGCACTTTCGCAAAATCCCTCCGGTTTCTTCCAACCGTTCGCGATAAAAACCTGTCCCTCTTTTATATTACAGGCATCAGAAATCGGATTCTCGTATTGCTCCATCAGATCTTTGTAACAGGTAATCCGAATGGCTGTAATTCTGCATTTTTTCATATCATTTCACCCCCTAAATTCGCGTTCGGCCTATATTTTATTCTCAGAATATAATCACTGCTTTATTCTTTGAATCACCATTATTACAGAAGCTCTAACCTCTCCTAAAACACATAGAGTCACGCTATGCGTAGCTCTATGATGGTTCGCAATAGAAATACTCTCTTATATCGGCTCAGCCCATAATCCTGACTGTGCTGACGAACTGCTCCGTAATCTCATAGTTGGGTATGCTGACCTTTTTGGTGTCAAAATTATATGTCAGATAACCCAGATGAACAAGAAGCGTCAGTACATCATCCCGCGAGTGAAACGTGACCATGTCGTTTGAAAACGTTGTGGTATCAATGGCAATTTCCTCACCGGATATCAATTTATTGATAGTTTCACGCATGTCTTCGGACTGTATATATATTTTGAGGGCTTCGTATGTCTCCGTTGATGTCCAGTAGTTACTAAAATTTTTGAAGGTCATCGACATTACTACTGAGCGGGGATTATAAATGGAGATGCCCCTTAAATTATATCCATCATACCAACGTTTGGTTTCGTCAAAAGACATATGGTACCGTTGGCAAAGTGCTTCGACTTCTTTTTCAGTGAAGCCCGTAAATTCCGCATAATCTCCTGCATTTGTCATCGAAATTTCAGTAAACATATTTATGGCGGAGTGTTTTCCGTATTTTTTTATAGGAAGAATACCTGTCATATATGCAAGAGCAACGTAGCTTTTGTCTTTAAGCAGATTTCGAAGGAAATCCAGATAGATTTTTTGAGAATCAAAATCATCTTTACGCTCGCGAAAAATACAATCCCACTCGTCGATTATAAAAACAAAGGGTACACCTGTTTTGCTAAAAACTGTTTCCAATATTTTAACCAGCGTCTTTCTTCTTGGAAAAGCTATACCAGCGAATTCATCGAAATCTTCCACTACCGAATATTGTTTCATCTCAATCCACATCTCTCCATTACTTTCTTTTCTTTGCCGTCATCTGAAAGCTTAAATCCAGCAAATCCAGAATCTGCTCATCAGAAACTGTTCCATCAAGAAGGATACTTATCCAGTTCGCTTTATTCATATGGTATCCTGAGAAAAACCCGGGGGATTGGCGTAATATATCAATCATTACCGGATTGCATTTTACATCAAGGATATCAACAACATCGGTTTCCTGCAGTTCCAATTTGTTCTTTGGAACATCCATCACAATGCCATACCATTTTTCATTATCCTGATGGCGCAGGACAGCATACGATGGATATCGCGCCCACAAATACTCCGGTGTTGTTCCATATTTACTCTTTGTATACTCAAAAAGCTGCTCTCTATCCATTTTTTCCTCCGATCCAGATGCACAACTGGAAGTTATCGTTCTGCCCGTATTATGGAATAATGTGCCATGTCAGCGATGCCTTGATTATTTCTACCGCTCTGCCGTAAAATCCCCTCATATTTCATCCCTGTTTTCTGCATAACACGTCCCGAATTAGGATTGTTTACATCATGTTTTGCACAAATACAATTTGCTCCAACCTTATCAAATAAAACTTCAATCACTTCTTTTGCAGCTTCTGCCGTGTATCCATTCCCCCAATATTTTTTCCCTATGACCCAGCCTAATTCCAAACCATCAATTTCTTCATTTATTTGTACTACAGAAATATTCCCAATTAGTTCATGTGTTTCCTTTGATTCTATTACCCACTGATAAAATGCCGATTCCGAGTATCCATGTATACAATAATTGATATACCCCTGTGTTGTTTCAATATTCTGGTGGGTAGGCCAGGTCAAATATTTCGTCACCTCGTCGTCTGACGCCCAATTATTGAACATCTCCTCTGCATCATTTATAGTAAAACGTCTTAGTATTAATCTATCGGTTTTCAATCTGATTGTTCCAATATGGTTCATAACTCCTCCTCACTTCCGATGCCGACCCGTTTCGTTTCTCCGATACCCCTATTATATCAGTCCCTCTCACTACAAACAAGAAGTACATCCATATTTCCTGCTCTAGGATGGTAACATGCTGCTTCAACATTCATTCGATGGCAAGGATTATTTTCATTCCCTGCGGAACTGCCCTTGCGCGAGGCGCCCCTCATAAAAAAATCAAAAAGGGGGTGTTCGAATTCCATCCTTTCCTGTATAATGTGACCCGAAGAGATTTGCGCTGCTTGCAGCAGGAAATCTCGAGGGTCAACGAGCAGCTGTGCTGCGAGTAGGAATAAAGCAGTGTTTTAATCATTTATAGAACATTTAAGAAATATCATTAAGAAATATCATTTTCAAGGAGACGAATGTATTTATGAAAAGCTATCTGATCGTATTTTTTATTTCCATGGTTCCACTCATCGAGCTGAGAGGCGCGATCCCCTATGGTGTCCTGTTCGGACTGCCGACTCTCCCGACTTACATAGTCGCGATCATCGGCAATATGATACCGGTTCCCATCATTTATCTGTTTGCCCGCAGGGTGCTTATCTGGGGGCAGGATAAACCCATAATCGGAAAGCTCTTTACATTCTTTCTTGAAAAAGGAGAACGCGGCGGACAGAAACTGCAGGCAAAGGCTGGAAGAGGATTGTTTGTTGCTCTCCTGCTTTTTGTCGGAATTCCCCTACCCGGCACAGGTGCATGGACCGGCACGCTCGCTGCCAGCATACTGAAGATGGATTTTAAATCCACGATTACCGCTGTCATGCTCGGCGTTCTTCTTGCCGGCGTCATCATGGGACTCGCCAGCAACGGTCTGCTTGGTGCGATAGGTGCAATTTTCGGGTGATGCTTTCAGACTCATCCGAAGCCGGTTCGCTGTAGTAAAAAGGATATTGTTAAGGTAAGAAACCGTTACGAATAACGGCTTTCTATCAGGAATTCTTATATAAATATGGGAGAAAAGAAATGGCATATGGCAACATCGCCTCAATCGATGTACCTCAAATCAAAAAAGCTGCTGCAAATGGCAACATCACCCTGATCGGCATGCCGGGTGCAGGAAAGAGCACGGTCGGCATCGTCCTTGCAAAGGTCCTCGGTTACGATTTTCTTGATTCAGACCTTTTGATTCAGAAATCGGAAGGAATGCTGCTCTGGCAGCTCATTGAGACACAGGGTATTGACGGGTTTCACAGAATTGAGGAAGAAATCAATGCCGGCATTTCTGTTTCCCGAAACGTCATTGCTACTGGAGGCAGCGCTGTCTATGGAAATCGCGCGATGGAGCATCTGCGCTCCATCGGAAAAATCGTTTACCTGAAAGTCAGTTGTGAAGAGCTCTCCCGCAGGCTCGGTGATCTGACCCGGCGCGGAGTCACGATGAAGCCCGGACAGACCCTCGAAGATCTCTATCAGGAGCGTGTACCGCTCTATGAAAAATACGCGGATATTACGGTAGATATTACAGGGCTAAGTGTCGCGGAAGCCGTGGAAAATATCCGCACATCTATATAAAGATTTATCCATTCTTACTGTATGGCAGCCGTAGAGCACTCTCACAGTTACTGCAGGTTCTAAAAACATCGTATGCCGGCCTGATGTTCTCCCTGTTCAGGCAGCACCTGTATGGAACCTATGAGCTCATAAGCAATATTCTTTTTACTTTCAATCAGCCGGCGCATTTCCCAGTTTCCTGTAAATAGTCACATACATCGTCACAAAGCAGGCCAGCCCTCCGATCACATTGGAGATTGGCTCTGCCAGAAGTACGCCCGCCACACCGTCAGCAAAAAATCGTGGCAGCAGAATAGTCAGCGGCAGAACGATCACGACCTTACGGAAGATGGAAAAAAATACTGCCCGGCCGGATTTTCCAAGCGCTACATATACAGACTGACCGCAGAACTGGAACAGCATGAATACAAATCCGGCAAAATACAGGTGAACGCAGCGAACACCTTCCTCCAGCATCTGCTGATTATTCGTAAACAGGGAAAGCAGCGGCTTCGGAAAGATCAGAAGCAGCAGCCACGCCGCGATCGTATAGGCACCGCCCGCCAGGGTCATGAAACGTATGCCCTGCTTCACCCGGTCCGGCTTTGCCGCCCCGTAGTTAAATCCGATCACCGGCTGCGCCCCGCTTGTGATGCCGGATACCGGCAGCGTAACAATTTCGCGAATGGAATTGATCACGGTCATGATTCCGATATACAGATCTCCCCCATAAATGCCGAGCATCGCATTGCAGGCAATCTGTGCCACACTGTTGGTTGCCGACATGATAAACCCGGACAGTCCAAGAGTAGTAATCCTTTTTACCAGACGGCTATCAAGCCGGAAACAGCTTTTTTTCAGCCTCAGCTCCGGTTTTTTCCCGGTCAGAAAGCGAAGTACCCAGAGGGCAGATGCCATCTGGGAGATAACTGTTGCGATTGCTGCGCCCCGAATTCCCATTTCAAATCTGAATATCAGGATCGGATCAAGTACCAGATTCAATGCAGCCCCAAAGAAGGTGGTCAGCATCGCCGTTCTGGGAAAGCCCTGTGATGTGATAAAGTTGTTTAGTCCGTTCCCCAGCATCACAAAAACCGTTCCGAGAAGATAGATCTGCAGGTACTGATTCGCGTATGGGTACGTCTCATCGCTCGCACCGAACAGATACAGCATCGGCCGTTTGACCAGATAGCACAGCAGCATAATCACAATAGAAGTAAAAAACAGCAGCACCGCGCTGTTTCCCAAAAGTCTTTCTGCCTCATCCTTTTTCCCGGCGCCTCTGGCAATCGAGCACAGGGGTGCACCTCCCGTTCCGTATAGATTCGTAAACGCAGAAATCAGCGAAATAACAGGAAATACAAGTCCGATTCCTGTCAGGGCCAGGCCATCCGAATTCGGTATGTGCCCAATATAAATCCGGTCAACTACATTGTATAGCAGCTGCAGGATCTGCGCCATCATCAGCGGAATTGACTGTTCCAGAATATGATGTCCCATGCTGCCGCAGGCAAAGTCATTATCCGGCGTTTTCATTTCCTTGCTTTTTTGACCCAAATCCTTCCTGTTTTCCAAAAAATGAAATCCAGTTAACTTCAAAGCAAACACAACCTTCCTCAAACTCAGTTCGCTACAACTATAACGAGAATACCGGAAAAAATCAACCGTAATTCTGAAATCTATTTTCATCGATCCGTTTATTATATTTTTGCATTTCTGCATTTTTATATTTTCTGCATTTTAGTATTTCTGCATTTTTCTGATGTAGACTCTGTATTTTTATGCTATACTGTTCCGGGCGATAACATACCTGCCTGCCGCATCAGCTCATTGCCTGATCCACGCCACAGGATATGATATCGGCCAGCCATCCGTAAAGAATCAGGAGATTTTCTCATGAATATCAAACGTGCAAAAAAAGAAATAAAGGATACCATTGAAGCATATCTGTTAAAAGACGAATACGGGGAATATGTGATCCCTCAGATCCGCCAGCGGCCGGTGCTGCTGCTAGGAGCACCAGGCATCGGCAAGACACAGATCATGGAGCAGGTCGCCCGTGAATGCGAAATTGGCCTGGTCTCTTACACGATCACGCATCATACCAGGCAAAGTGCCATTGGTCTGCCGTCTATTGCGAAGCAGACATTTGATGGAAAGGAATATGCCGTCACAGAATACACAATGAGTGAGATTGTTGCCTCCGTCTACCGCAAAATGGAAGCAACCGGTCTGCGGGAGGGAATCCTGTTTATCGACGAGATCAACTGTGTTTCAGAAACACTCGCTCCCGCCATGCTGCAGTTTTTGCAGTGCAAAACCTTCGGCAGCCATGAGATCCCGCAGGGATGGATCATTGTTGCTGCCGGGAATCCCCCTGAATACAACAAATCCGTCCGCGAATTTGATATGGTAACCATGGATCGTGTAAAAAAGATCGAAGTAGAGCCCGATTATACTGTCTGGAAAGAGTATGCACAAAAAGAGCAGATACATCCCGCCATCCTTACCTATCTGGATACGCATCCGGCCAGCTTTTACAAAATGGAGACGACCGTGGACGGCCGCAGCTTTGCTACCCCCCGCGGCTGGGAGGATCTCTCCACCATGCTGCGTGTCTATGAGACGCTGGGAAAAGAGATGGACCGCGAAGTCGTCGTCCAGTATATTCAGCACGAGATGGTGGCAAAGGATTTTGCGAATTATCTGGAACTGTATCACAAATATCAGTTGGATTACCAGCTTGAGGCAGTACTTTCCGGCCACATTGACGAAATTCTCCTGAAAAAAGCAGCTCACGCATCCTTTGATGAGAGACTTAGCGTTATCAACCTTCTGCTCGCAGGATGCCGGGAGAGCTTCGCCGACCAGCTTCGCAGTGAGGAGGCAAACCAGCTTCTCTTTGAACAGCTGACGCTGCTGAAAGATGATTTACAGCAGTCTGCTGCACGAAACTATAGTTCCGACCGTATTTCCGGCTATGTTTCTGAATGTAATTCTGACTGTCTTGCAGACCGCATTGCAGCATTTGACGATGAATATGAGAAGAAAAAAGCAGCAGGATTACTTTCCCGTGAAGATGACCGCAAATATCGCTCTGTCATCAGGGATCTGGAATCTTTCAAAAAGGAGATTCCTGCATCCGGGAACGCATGGTCCTGGATCAAAGAACACTTCAACATCCGGCAGGATGCTCTGGAAGAAAGCTACAGCACAGCCGCTTCACAACTGGAGCACGCATTCGACTTTATTGAAGCAGCCTATGGCAGCGGACAGGAAATCGTGATCTTCATCACAAACCTTAATTCAGACTATTACTGTGTCCGCTTTCTGCAGCAATATGACTGTGAACGTTACTACCGTTATAATAAAGAACTGCTTTTGGATGAGCGCAGCCGTTCCATCGAGGCCCGGCTCGATGAACTGAATTTACTATAAAAGCGTCGTCAATGGCAAGTCTCGCGCCATGCTTGCATGGCTAAGAGACTGGACATTAGACAACCAAACCGGTATGAGCAAGCAGGCCAAACAGGCCGGATTGCGAATGCCGGTGGCGATGGCGAGAGTGCGAAGCACGTAGCCATCGGCTTTTATATGTAGTGGTGCCAGCGAAGCGGGCATGGGGTAATATATAGCAAAGGCTCCCTTACACATCAGGCATCAAACATCAATCATCTATCGATCCTCTGTTAACGATGCTTATCATCAGTGTATCAAGGGAGCCTTTTATAAGTCAACCTGAACCATAGCCAGTCATTCAGTTATTATTTAATCACATGAATCCAGCCTTCCGGAGCCTCGATGCGCCCCATCTGGATACCGGTCAGTGTGTCATAAAGCTTCTTCGTAACCGGTCCCATCTCGGTCATGCCGCTTGGCAGGCAGATCTCATTGCCATGATCCACAATCTTGCCGACAGGAGAAATAACCGCTGCCGTACCGCAAAGACCGCACTCAGCAAAATCTTTCACCTCATCAAAGAACACCTCGCGCTCTTCGACCTCCAGACCCAGATAATCTTTCGCTACCGTGATCAGAGAACGACGGGTAATAGACGGCAGAATGCTGTCCGACTTCGGCGTAACGACTTTGTTATCCTTCGTCACAAAGAGGAAGTTCGCACCGCCAGTCTCTTCCACCTTTGTACGTGTAGCCGGGTCAAGATACATATTCTCATCAAAGCCCTTCTTGTGTGCGTCCACAATCGCGTAGAGACTCATCGCATAATTCAGTCCTGCTTTGATATGGCCGGTCCCATGAGGAGCCGCACGGTCAAAATCAGATACACGGATAGTCAACGGCTTTGCTCCGCCCTTAAAGTATGGGCCAACCGGAGTCGTAAATACACGGAACTGATACTCGTCTGCGGGAGCTACACCGATCACAGCACTGCTGCCAAAAATATACGGACGGATATACAGAGTCGCTCCGGATCCGTAAGGCGGCACATAAGCCTCATTTGCAGCAACCGTATCCGCTACTGCCTGAATAAAGCGTTCCTCCGGGAATACCGGAATCTCCAGACGTTCGCAGGAAGATTTCAGACGGGCAGCATTCAGATCCGGACGGAACATTACAATATGACCGTCTTCCGTCGTGTATGCTTTCAGGCCCTCAAAACATGTCTGCGCATACTGCAGAACACCCGCGCACTCGCTGATAGCCACGGTTGCATCTGAGATCAATGCTCCCTCGTCCCATGCGCCGTCTTTATAATTTGCGACAAACCGCTTGTCTGTCTGGATGTATCCAAAGCCCAGGTTTGCCCAGTCGATGTTTTTCTTCTCCATGATTTTTATCCTTCCTTCGCAAAAATGGTGACCCGGCCAAAATGTATAGCTTTCCGGATTCAAACATCAGTTTACGCCCAAGGAGAATGGCTGTCAAGAGCAAAATCAATCTGTAACTGCTCTGATATGCGCAGATCAATCTGTGACTGTTCTGAAGGATTACATCATTCGTAACTGTTCAGTACCTTCACAGTTACCATCATTCTTCTGTTGTGACACGCAGCACACGTAAAATTGCACTCATACCGTAGCCCTTCCGCATCAGAAATGCGCAGGCTCGCTGCTGTGTCTTTTTATCCTCAAACGGCAGAACATAATGTTTCTTTTCCAGTAAAGAACGGATCTGTTTCTCCTCATCCGGGAATTCCATTTCAGAAACTGCCTGGGCCACGTTCTCCTTTGAAATTCCCTTTGCATAAAGCTCCTGTTCCATCAGGCGGCAGCTCTTTGCAGCAGAATGTAGCTCCAGATAACTTCTGGCATAGCGCAGATCATCCAGATAATGATAGCTCTTTACATAGCTGACCGCATTTTCGATGATAAAATCCGGATAATACGACTGCCGCAGCTTTTCACGCAGCTGAGCTTCTGTGCGGTCCATCTTTTCCAGAAGATGCATGGCGCGCAGGCGCGCCCGCTTCGGAAGGATTTCTTTCAGAATGTGCGAAAGCATCTCGCCGGAAATTACGTCTGTCTGCTCTGCTTCCGACAAATCTTTTTCGACAGAAGATATAGAAATACCACATTCAGAAAGCTCCTGCCGATAAAGAGGAAAATCAAAACCGCTCTCCAGAGACACCAGGTATCTGCCTTTTCCCAGCTTTCTGATCTCAGTCACTCTCTCCGCTTCCATAAAGCCTTTAGATTCTGTGAATCCAGATGATTCAATGGATTCTGCAGATTCTGTGGATTCAGATGATTCTACGGGTTCTGCAGATTCTGTGGATTCAAATGCTTCTATGGATTCTGCAGATTCTTTTGCATTCATGTGGTTTTCCATCCAGTTTATCATCAGGCTTTACTTTGCGTCCTCCTCAGATCCGGCCATCGCGGCAGTCCCTGGCAGTACTTCCGGAGCAGAAGCGTCAGCTGATTCTTTTCTGGTCTTTTCGGAGACTTTCTTTGCGGCATTTGCGGCGACATCCACTGCTGCATCTTCCTCATCAGCTTCAATCAGGCCATAATGCTGACGCACTTTGCGGTCAACTTCCTCCATCATGTCCGGATGTTCTCTCAGATAAAGCTTCGCATTCTCCCGGCCCTGACCGATCTTATTCCCCTGATAGGCGTACCAGGCTCCGCTTTTATTGATAATATTATTATTTGCAGCCAGATCAAGGATGTCTCCCTCACGGGAAATACCCTGTCCGAACATAATATCGAACTCCGCTTCCTTAAACGGCGGCGCAATCTTGTTCTTCACAACCTTCACACGCACATGGTTCCCAATTACTTCACCATTCTGCTTCAGGGACTCTATTCTGCGCACATCCAGACGAATGGAAGAATAAAACTTCAGCGCACGGCCGCCGGTCGTCGTCTCCGGATTGCCAAACATAATACCCACTTTCTCACGAAGCTGATTGATGAATATCACGGTACAGTTCGATTTGCTGATCACACCGGTCAGCTTCCGCAGTGCCTGTGACATCAGACGGGCCTGCAGACCGACATGTGCGTCTCCCATGTCTCCTTCGATCTCCGCTTTCGGAACAAGCGCTGCCACGGAATCGACTATGATAATATCGACCGCTCCGGAACGCACCATCGTCTCCGTAATCTCCAGTCCCTGCTCGCCATTGTCCGGCTGCGAGATATAAAGATTGTCAATATCAACACCGATATTCTTCGCATACACGGGATCGAGCGCATGTTCCGCGTCGATAAAGCCAGCAATACCGCCGCGCTTCTGAACTTCAGCGACCATATGTAAGGCAACTGTCGTCTTACCGCTTGATTCCGGGCCATAAATCTCCACGATACGTCCCTTCGGTACACCGCCAAGACCAAGTGCAATATCAAGGCTCAAAGAGCCTGTCGGCGTCGTCTCGATATTCATATGCGCGCCGGTATCTCCGAGTTTCATCACCGCACCCTTACCAAACTGCTTCTCAATCTGCGTCAGTGCAGCATCCAATGCTTTCAGTTTCTCTTCCTGTGCCATATTCTTTCTCCTCTTCGAACTTATGTTCGTCTTTCTTTGAATATCCTACCCTATTTCTGTCCTGCTGTCAAGACTTTCTTTCGTTTTTTTCTATTCTGATTTTCTGATCTGTATTTCGGTACTGCTGATTCTGTCAGTACCTTTATCGGATTGTATATTGTTCAATGCCGCAAGGCAAAGCCTGAGTATTTTGCAAAAAGCATCTGGAATGCAGGAAAGGAATCGGAACAATTTCGGAAACACGAACGATTCTTCCATACTATATCAATAATTCATATGATTGTCAACACATTTTTTTATTACGTCACTTTCTATATGATTATCACCTGTTGTTTCTATTGTAATCCCTGTGCATTACTCTGAACAGAACAAAAGTGTACGCTCTGATTTTGTCCGCAAGACGCTTACGCGGAACGTAGACGCGGTCGCCTCAGCGACATAATTCTTTACGTGCGAGTGCGCATTCTCGCGGAGCGTTTTATGATATAGGGAACGAAGTTTCCTGTATCATAAAAAAGGTCCCCGCAGAATACACGAAGACCAGCTATTGTATAGCAGAAACGTTTATGTGCCGCCTCACGCGACAATTTTCAGCACATCGTTGAACATGACGACCACCATCAGCACCATCAGCAGCATCAGACCAACAAAGTGTACTCTCGCTTCCAGCTCGGGAGAAACGCGTTTTCGCCGCACCGCCTCCAGGATCAGAAAGACCAGACGGCCGCCGTCCAGCGCCGGTATGGGAAGCAGATTCATGACTCCGAGGTTTGCGGTGAGCAGGATGGCGATATTCAGCATATTCAGCCAGACATAATACGCACCGTCGGATCTGCTCTCCTCATAGGTCTCCGAGATCGTACTGACCACGCCGACCGGTCCGGACATATCGTCCAGCGATACCCCTCCATGGATCAGCAGATTCAGGCTCTGGAGGGTCGTATCGATCCAGTAATAAACCTCATAGGCGCTGTAGTATAAGGTCTTCAGCGGCCCGGTCCTGTAACGGTAATTCGTGCTCCCGGAAATGCCGAATTTATAGCCATTCTCCGTCAGCATCGGTGTGACAGTCGTCGTATATGTCTCCCCGTCGCGCACATATTCAAAGGTGATCGTCTTGCCTGTATGAAAATACGTATAATTGTAAAACTGCCGGTACAGGCGGATGGTCTTACCATTCATCTTCGTGATCAGATCGCCTTCCTGAAGCCCCGCCTCCTCGGCCGGATAGCCTTCCGTGACGCCAAGTATCACCGGCGGATCATACCCGATCGCTCCCACAATAAAAATAGAAAGAACAAACGCCAGAATGAAGTTGAAAACCGGTCCCGCGGCGACGACGGAAATGCGCGCGCCGACCGATTTGCTCTGAAAAGAGCCTTCTTCACCCTCATCCTCTCCATCTTCCCCCAGCATCATGCAGGAACCGCCGAACGGCAGCAGTTTCAGAGAATACCGTGTGCCTCCTTCCTTCTGATGGCTCAGAAGCCGCGGACCCATCCCGAGCGAAAATTCCAGAACCGTGATCCCGTTCGCCTTCGCGAGGAGAAAATGTCCCAGCTCATGAATGATAATGATCAGGCTGAATATGATCAGCGCAATTACAATACTCAATCTACCACCTGCCTTCAATCATTTCATAGACACTCTGTTCCGTGTCAAGGATCTGCGTAACATCCGGAGAAGGAATCAACCTGTGATGATCCATACAATAACGGATGATATCATAAATCCCGGTAAATCCAATCTCCCGGTTCAGAAATTTGCGTACTGCACGCTCATTTGCCGCATTAAACACGGTCGGCATGGAGCCTCCCGTGTGGGCCGCCTCAAGCGCGTATTTCAGGCCGAGAAACGTATCCGGATCCGGATTCTCAAATGAAATACTGCTTATCTTGGCGAAATCCAGGCGTTCTCCGGCAAGAAAGCGCCGCTCCGGATAATACAGTGCGTACGAAATGGGAAGCTTCATATCCGGCGTTCCCAGCTGCGCGATCACCGCCCCGTCCGCAAACTGCACCATCGAATGGATAATACTCTGCGGCTGCACCACAACCTGAATCTGATCCGGCGACACATCAAACAGCCAGCGAGCCTCCATCACCTCAAGTCCCTTGTTGACCATGGATGCGGAATCAATCGTGATCTTCTGCCCCATCGCCCAGTTCGGATGCTTCAGCGCGTCTTCCACTTTGACTTCTTTCAGTTCCTCAAAGGTTTTCCCGCGAAACGGGCCGCCGGAAGCTGTCAGAAGGATCTTATCAATGCGGTTTGCATTGCCGCTCCTGTCTTTTTCTCCGTTCAGGCACTGAAAAATCGCGCTGTGCTCACTGTCCACCGGAAGGATTTTCACACCATACCGGGCGGCAAGCGGCATGATCAGATGTCCGGCTGTCACCAGTGTTTCCTTGTTGGCCAGCGCAATATCCTTGCCGGCTTTGATTGCCTCGATCGTCGGCACGATACCGATCATACCGACAATAGCCGTTACCAGCGTATCCGCTTCTTCACAGACAGCCACTTCCTTCAGGCCATCCATACCGGAACAGATCCTGACGGAAAGATCCGCCACACGCGTGCGCAGGGTTTTGGCGTCCTCCTCGGAACCTGTACAGGCGAGTCTTGGATGAAATTCCCGTATCTGCTTTTCAAGCAGATCAATATTTTTCCCGGCACCAAGCGCCGCCACACGAATATCCCCGTTTGCGCGCACGACCTCCAGAGTCTGTGTGCCGATGGATCCCGTAGAACCCAGAATTGCTATCGTTTTCATCTTTTATTTCCCTCTCTGTCAGAATCTGCCCACCAGCGCCTGTGCCAGATAAAAGATCACCGGGGAGACGAAGATCACACTGTCAAACCGGTCCAGGATGCCCCCGTGCCCAGGGATCAGCTTTCCATAATCCTTTATGTCATGGTCGCGCTTGATCGCCGAGGCTGCCAGATCTCCCACCATGGAAATCAACGCGCCAGCCGCGCAGATGATCGCAAAGGACATCATATGATTCGCTTCTCCGGAAAGATGCCTGGATACTGCATATGCGTAGAGCACTCCCAGGAGCGCCGCACCGGCAACGCCGCCGACTGCTCCCTCAACGGATTTTTTGGGGCTTAAGCGCGGCGTCATCTTGTGCTTTCCGATCAGCATGCCAACACAGTATGCGCAGGTATCGCTGCCCCATGAAGCAAGGAAGATCAGCCAGACCAGATACACGCCATCCTCCATCATCCGCAGTTCATAAATACAGGAGAGCATGACTGCCACATATACAAACCCCAGATATGCCCCGCTCACCTGCTCGGTCCGGTATCGGGGAAAAGTAAAGACATACACAGCCATCATGCAGATCAGCACAGCCAGAAGCACAGTCAAAGTATATGCTGACAGATCAAAAAATAAAAGCAGATACCAGAGGGCACACCCAAGATAGCCGATAACCGAAAGAGGGCCGCATAACGACCGATTTTCGCATGTGCTCCCGGTTGAACCGGCGGAACCGTTCCGGGATGAATCGTTTTGCTTTTCTGTATTCAGCGCCCGATAAAGCTCATTCATCCCGATCAGAGAGATCAGAAAAAGCACTGCCGCAAGCACCGGTCCGCCGGCAATGATCACCACCAGCGCGATCGCTACCAGCACGATACCGCTCAATAATCTTGTACGAAACATATATCCGCATCCTTCCTTCCGGACAGATCGTCCATCCCTGTCTTTTCAGTACGTTCACAGTCGTCCTGCCCGGACCTGCACAAAAAACTCCTGACATCTGACTCAAGCCCCGCCGTATCTGCGGTCGCGGCTGTTGTATTTTTCAATCGCCTTCATCAGTTCTTCTTTGCTAAAATCCGGCCACGGCACTTCCGTAAAATAAAACTCCGTATAGGCCAGCTGCCACAACAGATAATTGGACAGCCGCAGCTCGCCGCTGGTGCGGATCAGAAGATCCGGGTCCGGCACTCCCGCCGTGTCCAGATAGCCGGAAAAGCAGTCTTCTGTAATATCGGAGGGTTCAAGCTTTCCGTCCACGCAATCCGCCGTAAGCTTCCGGATCGCCCGTATGATTTCATCCCGGCTGCCGTAATTGAGTGCGATCTGAAAATTCAGTCCCGTGTTGTTCTTTGAAGATTCGACCAGATCGGCCAGACTCTTCTGCAGATCCTTTTCAAGTGCGCTCGGATCTCCCAGAACACGTACCTTCATGTTGTTGTCACGGGCTGTTTTGATACAGGTCTTTGTATAGCGGCGGAACAGCTTCATCAGGGAATCCACTTCCTCCGGCGAACGTTTCCAGTTCTCCGTGGAAAACAGATACACCGTCAGATATTTGATGCCTATTTTCCAGGCATCCTCGCAGATCACTTCCAGATTCTGCGCTCCCCTCGCGTGGCCATAACTGCGGGGCATCCCCTTTGCTTTTGCCCAGCGGCCGTTTCCGTCTAGAATAATCGCTACATGCTGTGGAATAACCATAACTTCTCTCCTTACGTACTAAAAGGCGGGCAAGTCTTTTATGCTCCCCGCCTCTTTTATCTTTCCGTCGTGCATTTATACCGTAAGAATTTCCTTTGATTTTTCCTCTACAGCCTTATCGATTTCTTTCGTATACTTATCCGTGAGCTTCTGTGCCTCTTCGCTTAAATCCTTGGCCTCATCCTCTGAAATCTCACCCTTGCCCAGTTTCTTAAAGGCATCAACGGCATCACGGCGGATATTGCGGATGGCTACCTTGGAAGCCTCGCCCTTCTTTTTCACATCCTTTACCAGATCTTTTCTGCGTTCCTCAGTCAGTTCCGGGAACACCAGACGGATCACACGCCCGTCATCCGAAGGATGGATACCGATGTCCGATGTCATGATTGCTTTCTCAATGGTCTTTACCATGGAAGGCTCCCACGGCTGGATCTGCAGAATTCTTGGTTCCGGAACCGTAATATTTCCCACCTGCTGAATCGGTGTCGGCGTACCGTAATAATCAACCCGAATCTTGTTGAGGATATTCGGATTCGCCCGGCCTGCACGGATCGTGCCAAGTTCTTCAAGCAGATTCTTAAAAGTCTTCGTCATCTTTTCATCATAAGCTCTGATTCTCTCATCCATAAAATTGTTCTCCTTTATTCTGTCCCATTTTTCCTTTCATTACTACTACTATTACTATTACCTGAAATACCGGTCACACCGTCACCAGAGTGCCATCCAGCGTCCCATTCACCGTATTCACAATGCTGTTTTCCTGATTCAGTCCAAACACGAGCATAGGCATCCGATTTTCTCTGCACAGGATTGACGCTGTCATATCCACAACGCCGAGCTGACGGTCGATCACTTCCTGAATGGAAATCTCGCTGTACTTCTTTGCGTTCGGATTCTCCTTCGGATCGCTGTCATACACACCGTCCACGGATTTCGCCAGCAGGATCGTCTCCGCCTCGATCTCTATGGCCCGAAGTACCGTCGCCGTATCCGTGGAAAAATACGGATGCCCGGTACCGCCCGCAAAAAATACCACCGCATGATCCGCAAAGTATGTATTTACATGATCCTTGCTGAAAAGTTCCGTAAACGCCCCGCATGCAAACGGCGTCATCACTGCGGTCTTAAGACCAACGGACCGAAAAATCTCTGATACATAGATGCAGTTCATAACTGTCGCCAGCATGCCGATCTGGTCTGCCTTCGTCCGGTCTATGTGTTCACTCGAGCGGCCCCTCCAGAAATTGCCGCCGCCGATCACAATACCAATCTCCATGCCCTGCTCTACAAGGGTCTTCACCTGCATGGCCACCTTAGTAACCGTCGGCTCATCAAATCCGGTCTTACCGGGTCCGGCAAGCGCTTCTCCGCTCAGTTTTAAAAGAACTCTTTTCATCGTATCTTCCTTTCCGTGCATTGTTATGAGTCCTGCACACATGTAACTGTTCCGTACCTTCACAGTCACATTCACATAAAGGAATTATATCATAAAAACCCGTAAAATCTACTACAAATTTCTGCGGTCTGCTGTTCAAAAAGGAAAATTACAGATTAAGCCTGCTTCTTTCTGGTTTTTGCCTTGCGGTTCGTACAAAAATCCGAAAGCCGCCTCATTCCGAGGCTCAGATAACGGAACGTCGGCTCCGTCACGATCGCAAATAATACCAGCAGCATCATACAGTTTTTCGATATACTGGTAATGCCGAAAATATTGCGCATGAAGATCATGCAGTAAATCAGTCCGGCTCCCATCGCAAACCAGAGAAGCCAGTGGAATTTCGTCATCGGCGATGCAATCTGGTAGAGAACCATCATACCGACGATTGCCAGCACGATCGTGCAGGCTGTCGACAGATCCGTCTCATTCACGCCAAACTGGACGCAGAACAGATAGAGACCGCTGATCACGATAAAATCTGTCAGCCCGCCGGGCAGCGCTTTGAACAGAACATTGCTCAGAAAATGACCGTTTATGCGATCCGTATTCCGCTCCAGCGACATGATAAATGCCGGTACACCGATCGTAAACAGACTGATCAGCGAAATCTGAGACGGTTCCAGCGGATAATTAACGGTAAAAATAATCGACAGCACGGACATACACAGGGAAAAGATATTCTTTACCAGAAACAGAGACGCCGTCCGCTCAATGTTATTGACTACACGCCGGCCTTCCGCCACCACAGAAGGCATTTTGGAAAAGTCGGATTCCAGAAGAACCAGCTGCGCCACCTGCGCGGCCGCATCGCTGCCGGAAGCCATCGCCACAGAGCAATCCGCATCCTTGAGTGCCAGCACATCATTAACTCCGTCGCCGGTCATGGCAACCGTATGTCCAGCGTCTTTCAGGGCACTGATCAGGATCCGCTTCTGCTCAGGCGACACGCGTCCGAACACGGTATACTGCGTTGCCGCCGCCCGAAGCTCTTCCTCCTCATAAAGGACCGAAGCATCCACATAGAGCTCCGCGTTCGCAATCCCCGCTTCTTTAGCCACTTCAGAAACCGTTACCGGATTGTCGCCGGAGATCACCTTGATCTCCACACCCTGATCCGCGAAATAAGCGAAGGTCTCTTTCGCATTCTCGCGGATTGGATTGGCGAGGAGAATCATGCAGAGAGGATCCGCCGGGGCTTTCAGAGGACCGCCGTCCAGTGTTTCCCGGCAGCGCCCGAACACCAGCACCCGAAAGCCCTGTCGGCTGTACTTCTCCACGGATGCCTCATATTTCTGATAATCTGTACGCAGGATGATTTCCGGTGCTCCGAGCACATATCCGGTTCCGCCAAAGACCGCGCCGCTGTACTTATACTGAGACGAGAAAGAGAACACCTGCTCCGGCCTCTGTCCGGTGCGTTTTCGGAAGTGCTCTTTGATCGCTTTCATGGTAATATTGTCCACCGACATCGCCGCGGCAAAATCGCCAACCGCCAGCTCTGTCTCCGCCAGCTCTTCAGGAGTGAAAACATCTTCTTTTTGATCAGAAGCCCGCAGCGGCACCATTTTCTTTACGGTCATCGTATTGTCCGTGATCGTACCGGTCTTATCCACACACAGCACGTCGACACGGGCAAGTGTCTCGATGCATTTCATATCGTGCACAAGCACTTTTTTCAGTGCCAGACGCGCCACGCTCGCAGCCAGAGCCACATTGGCCAGCAGGTACAGGCCCTCCGGAATCATTCCGATGATCGCTGCCACTGTCGCGGTCACACTGTCCTTCATGCCGGATTCATTGATAAAATACTGCTGGCTGAACAGAATGATCCCGATAGGAATGATCAGGATACCTACAATCTTGACCAGCTTGTTCAAAGAACGGATCATCTCGGAGGATTCCGCGTCATTCATCACCTTGGCCTTCTGGGAAAGCAAAGAAACATAGGAATCCTTGCCGATCTTATCCATCCTCGCCCGGCACTCGCCGGAAACAATAAAACTGCCTGAGAGCAGTTCATCACCTTTCTTTTTGGAAATCTGATCCGCCTCGCCGGTGATCAGCGATTCGTTGACCAGCACTTCTCCGTCTTCAATCACTGCATCAGCAGGAATCTGGTTGCCGGCGCCAAAGACTACGATATCATCAAGCACCAGATCCTCTGCCGGAATGACATCTTCCTTCCCGTCCCGTACAACCCTGCATTTTGGAGCATTCAGAATATTCAGATCATCCAGCACTTTTTTCGCATGAAGCTCCTGAATGATGCCGATAAACGTATTCGCCGCGATGATCGGCAGAAAAGTCATATCTCGGAATGAGCCGACCAAAATCAGCAAAATCGCGATCAGGAAAAAGATCAGGTTGAAATACGTAAGAACGTTGCTGTAAATGATCTCCTTTCTGGACTTGGAAGGAGACTCCGGGGCAGTATTGACCAGACCGCGGTAAACGCGGTCGTCAACCTGTGCCTGTGTCAGTCCGTTCAGGGAATCCGGTGCAAAACGCTCCATCGGGATAATATTATCCGGAATCCGACGCTCTTCCGGTATTACCTGCGTACTTACGAGCTTACTGCGAAATGTCTTGATCGTGTGCCAGAGGCTCTCACCGGAATGATCGTCCGATCCGGACAATTCAGCAAGCATGGTATCTTCCGATACTGTCCCCTTCTCTTTCGCCGGCGCAGACTCCGATGACGCAAGATTACGTAATGGCTCAGTGTTTGCCGATGAAGCAGTATTATCCTCTGCAGCAGCATCCACCGCCGCACTGTCAGTCTGCTGTTCCTGATTTGCAGTCTCTTTCATTTCCAGCTTTTCCACAATTCAATCCTCTGCCTGTCGTCTTAGATGTCATCATTCTACCATACCTCTTTGTAATTGATAACCCTGCAAATCGAAAATAATTCTAAAAAAAGCGTAAAAAAGAAGTACCATCCCGCAGGAACGGTACCTCATCTTTATGATTCTATTCGTAAAAAAGCACGGTATAATTTCAAATCATCGCTTCCAGGATCATCGTTTCAGAGATCTTCACCACTGAACTGCAGCGTTCCGGATAAATTTTTCTTCAAATACATCCTGCGCACAGGGGCGCCCATAAAAGAAACCCTGACTGAAATCCGGCGGGAGCAGGGCGATCTTGTCCCTCTCCTCCTCGGTCTCTACTCCCTCTACGCAGACCTTCAGCTCCAGATTCCGAACCATACCGCTTAAAAGGGAAAGCAGATTGTACTCATATTCGTTGGCCATCGCCCGCATTGTGAACGAGCGGTCGATCTTGATAATATCCGGACGCAGATCATTCAGATAATGGAAATTCGAATAACCGGTGCCGAAATCATCCAGCGCCAGTCTCACGCCATTCTCCTTCAGCTGTTTCCAGAGCCGGGTGAAATAGACATCCGATTCTATAAGGCCGCTCTCCGTCAGCTCGATCACCAGGTCCTTCGGCTTCATATCGCAGACCCTGAGGGCTTCCATGATATCCTCAACGACATCGCTCTTCATCACCTGAACGTAAGACACATTGACATTGACCCGGAAATCAGGGATCGTTTCTTCCATCCGTTTTGCAAAACGCAACGCCTCATACAGAATCCAGCGTCCGGCCGGAATGATCAGACCGGTCTCCTCCAGAATCGGAATAAACTCGCCGGGCATCACCATGCCGTCCGCCGTGTGGTATCGCATCAGCGCCTCCGCACCGCTTAATTTCCCCGTATTGCTGTGAAAGATGGGCTGATAATAAACCTCAAAGCCTTCCATATTATTCGCTACCGACTGACGCAGTGACTGCGTCAGCATCCTGCGCTTCAGAAAAGCATCATAATCATTCTGGCTAAATATGTATTCCCGGTTTTTTCCCAGCTGCTTGGCTTCTGTCAGAGCGAACTCAGAAAACTTCATAATCTGCGACCAGGAAAAATCCTGTACATCGCGGCACAGCAGGATTCCGCCGGATACCGTGACAAACGCCTCATAATGATTTTCTTCCACAAACTGATCCAGACTCCTGCGGATGCTCCGATAAAGCTCTGAGGCATCTGAAGCGGTGCCTCCGTTGAAATCAATGATCATAAATTCATCAGCAACAATCCGATACAGATGCTGCCCGTCATGAACGCACTGCTCAATGATATCACCCATGCGTCGAAGCACCATATCACCATATTCAATCCCCAGCTTGGTATTGATCGACTTAAAATTGTCCAGCCCCAGCCGAAGGATATAGCCATCCGGAATCTCGTCCGCATAGCTCTGCAGGAACATCTGCAGGCTGGATTCCCCAAGCAGACCGGACACATTGTCCGCTTTCTGCTTTCTGCCGATCTCATTGATGCAGCCAACCATATAAACCACTTCGCCGTCTCTGCGTACCACGCGACCGCGGCAGTTGATCCAGACCGGCTGTCCTTCTGTATTCAGCCACCGATAGATCAGATTGTGGGTCTCACGATCCTTTGAAGCGAGAAGATCCTCCAGATCCTCCGTCAGAGCCCCCCGATCCTTCTCATAGGTAACCGCGAGCAGATTATTAACCACATCATGAAAATAATATTCCGGCAGGCTGAAACGCTCCGTAGCATAAGGAGAAATATAATAAGTATCTTCCTGAAAGTCCAGCACAAACAAATAATCATCCGTGCATGGATTGAAAAGAGCAATCATCTGACGAAGCTCATCGACAGGAAGTAAATTCTGCCTCTGATCTTCCTTTTCAGTCTTTTTCGTATCTGTCTCTTTCACATCCTTACCCCCGTGTTGCAAATTCCAGAATCAACTGGGCTAAAAACAGAATGTCCCCTTGTAAATATCCTGTAAATTATGGTCATTATAACACAAGATATTACGGATTTCCACCCGGATTTTAACAAAATTTCCAATTATTTCCATATGTTATGCAGTGTGATGTTTAATGCCTCCGAAATCGTATAGCTCAGATATTTTACTGTCTCATCAATATCCTTCGGCGTCACAAACATCGTATTCAGGCTCGGCGATATCAGTTCATGGATGATTTCCTGTTTCTCGGCATAATCCAGCGTTCCAAGAGTGCCGCCAAGCATCTGAAAATGCCGGGAACGATCCATTTCGGCGACCAATTCTTCCATTGTATCGTTGACAATAGTCGCTGCATCCACTACAGTGGGCACACCCACCGCAATCACCGGCACGCCCAGAGTCTCCTCATTGATCGCGTCACGGTGGTTGCCGACACCGGAACCGGGATTGATGCCTGTATCGGTTATCTGAATCGTGCGGTTCAGCCTCTTTGTACTGCGGGCTGCCAGCGCATCGATCGCGATCACCAGATGCGGTTTCGTCTCTTCCACTACGCCGCGGATGATCTCCAGCGTCTCCATCCCGGTCTGCGCCATAACACCCGGCACAATCGCACTGATCTCTCCGGCTTCCTCCATACCGTCCGGCACCCTCCCGTATTCCCGGATCAGGTGACGCGTGATCTGAAGATTATTCACAACATCCGGGCCCAGCGCGTCCGGCGTCACCTCCCGGTTGCCGAGCCCGACTACAAGCACGGATTCCTTCCGTCCGCTGATCAGATGGTTCAGGTGTTTTGCCAGTTCTTCTGATATCTCCCTGTGATAGTTTTCATCCGGCGCCGACATATTTGGTGCCTCGAGCGTTATATACGTACCGACCGGTTTTCCCATCGTTTTTGCCGCGTTCTCCGTCTCAATCGTCACCGTTGTAGTATAAATCTCCCGCTCTTCATCCGCGTTCTCCTCGACCCTGACACCATGGATCTGCCCTTTTATTCCTGTTCGGATTCTTCCGTTTTCCTCCCGAATGCTCTCATGTCCTGTTTCCTCGCAGATTTCCCGCGCCTCCAGTGCCAGATCTGTCCGTACCTGAAATTTTCCCAGCATACCGTTTCTCTCCTTTGTATTCGAACGTTATCAATTCTGTGTTGCCGGGATATAGTTTGCCGCGATTTTAAGAATATTATGCGAAGAAAAGCACTGCGCATAATGCTCCAGAATCTGGCGATTCTGTCGTTAACTTATCGGGTGAGAGTACGCAAGCGTCCTCTCCTTCCGATAAGTTATATTATGTAATCCGCCCATCCCAAAAAGAAAAGACAGGCTTTTGCAGATAAATCTGCACTATATTGATTTCACCATTCCAAACAGCAGGCCACAGACCGCCTGCTTCGCAGGCTATATGCCGCTGACGCGTCATATGTCTGAGGCTGATGGATCTACGCTCCGCTTCGGTCCGCGCTAAACGGACGTCCACTGGACGTCCAGCGCCG
>JAJQHQ010000108.1 GCA_021199655.1 Lachnospiraceae bacterium
CTGATTTATACTCTGTGATGAGTTTATCCGCGGGGCAAAAGAAAGCGGGCAGCATACAGAAAAAATTTCGCTAAGAGAATGTACTGTAAATCCCTGCAAAGCATGCTATGCGTGTTTTAAAACGGGGAAATGTGTCCAGAAAGATGATATGGCTGAAATTTTGAACAAAGTTAAAAATGCTGATGTTCTGGTGCTTGCATCACCGATGATGAAGCAGATAGCATCTCTCAGAGAAAAATATGATTTACACATGAGTGTTGAAAGGTATGTTTCTTCTGGCGATGATGATCGTGATAACAAGTGGATCAGAAAATAAGAGAACAATCAGATATTTGGGGGTATGCTAAAAATTGTTTACAAAACAGGAAATCAGGACATGCGTCCTATTGTTCAAACTTAATTGCCAGCATGATTGTGTGGCTGGATAAGATAACGGAGGTTTCATTTTGACAGATTGGCTGGGCAAACCCTATTACTCATTAAATGCCTGGTTTAGGCACACATACGGGCAGAAATGCTATAAGATCGCGGTGGATGCGGGGCTGACCTGCCCGAACCGGGACGGTACACTGGATACGCGGGGGTGTATCTTCTGCAGTGGCGGCAGCGGGAATTTCGCAGTAAGTGCCGATATCAGGAACGTGGATGAGCAGATCAGAGCCGGACTTTTGCGCTTTCATAAGAAAGCAGGAGAGCGGTTTGTCATCTATTTTCAGGCCTATACCAATACTTACGGGCCGAAAGAGTATCTTCGGGAGATTTTTTCGGCGGCATTGTCGGAGCCTTTGGTGATCGGTATTTCAATTGCTACCAGGCCAGATGCTCTGGGAACGGAAATTCTGGAACTTTTGCAGGACTTGCAGCAGATGTATGCGCCGGAGGGAAAGTTTATCTGGATTGAACTGGGGTTGCAGACTATTCACGAAAAAACAGCAGCGTATATTCGCCGGGGATATGAGCTTCCGATATACGAGAAAGCAGTTCGTAATCTTGTTTCTTTGCAGATACCATGTATCACGCATGTGATTCTGGGGCTGCCGGGAGAGAACACGGAAGATATGCTTGAAACAGTTGAATATTTAAACGGGACGGAACGCTGCCCAAAGCCATTTGGCGTGAAATTGCAGCTGCTTCATGTGTTGAAAGGCACGGATCTGGAGCGGGATTACCTCGATGGAAAGTTTCAGGTGCTTACGGAAGATGAGTATGTGGATGTGGTGATTCAGTGTATCAGGCATCTGAATCCGGACATTGTGCTTCATCGTATAACCGGAGACGGACCAAAGGCTCTGCTGACAGCACCGCTGTGGTCCGGTAATAAGAAGCAGGTATTGAATCATCTGCATCGGGAGATGAAGGCAAGAGGCGCAAGGCAGGGAGATTCCCTGCAAATTTTCTAATGCTGGGAAGGGTTATAAAGCAATAAGCAGTTATTTTATTTTATCGCCGTTTAAGCGGAAGGAAGATTTATTCGCAAAGGTTTACGCTGATAAATCGGATTTTTCAAAAGGTAGTGTGGAACTATTTCAGGTATAAAAAAGAGCATCAGTCACAGCGGCTGGTGCTTTTTTAATGCAATGAAGGAGCCAGGTCATTTCCTTCCGCACAGGCTTTGATTGTCATGCCGTATCTGCGCCCAATTTCTGAGAAAGCTTTTCCTATTTTCATTCGTTCTGTGGGGCGAACTGACTGTGCCTGCGGGAAGTTGCGCTCGACTTTTTTATAAATATCTATGAAGCTGATGACACAGGTCTTTGTATATCCGGACAGATATGCCGCCATCGTTTCAAAATCCGAGATATGCCGTTCAACAGGATAAATGTCTGAAATCAGGATCGGGTCATACCTCCATACGACCATGACGAATGTGGCTGCCGGAAAAGGTGTGTGCATTGCACCGGGATTTCTAAACGATTTTTCCGGGGGAGTTTGCCTGGACGCCGGTGGATTACGAAGAACATATGCAATGTGTTCTGTGTACCCATGTCGAAGAAAACAGAAAGAGTGTGAAAGCATTCCTTGATATTCTGCTGGGTCTATATCAGATCTGATAAAATAGAAAAAACGGTATGGGGATGACAACATCGGTCCTTCAACTGTTTTAAAGTTTTGCTTTAATTGCAGCTATTTGTTGTAATTGACAAAGAGGTTTATACATGTTAAACTAAACAAAGGTTTATAGATTACAAACCCAAAATATAAGATAACTGCCTGTGATACGGTATTGTATAAAAAATCAAACGGAGGATGATACGATGGCAACACATGGACTGGGCGCGGTAGAAGCGCGATTTGCGGATCTGATCTGGGAGAACGAACCCATTGGTTCGGGAGAACTGGTGAAACTGTGCAGTCAGGAATTGAACTGGAAAAAACCGACGACATACACCGTACTGAGAAAGCTTTGTGAGCGGGGGATCTTTCAGAATAAGGACAGTGTAGTTACTTCTCTGATCTCAAAGGAAGATTTTGCCGGGATGCAGTGTGAGAGCTTTGTGGACGAGACATTTGGCGGGGAACTTCCGGCTTTTTTGAATGCATTTACGAAAAGGAGAAAGCTCACGCCGGAGGAGATTGATGAGCTTCGCAGTATCATTGACTCTTGTGAGGATAGAGTATGAAAGGAATTTTTTTGACAGTTGTTAATATGAGCATTTCCTCGGTCGCGATGATTCTGGCGGTACTGTTTTTGCGGACAGCAATCAAAAACGGCTCGAAATCGGTTCGCTGCCTTTTGTGGGTGCCGGTAGGGATTCTGTTGGTTGTCCCGATTCTGTCGGGGAAAGGATCTTCCCTGATCGCTGTAGAAAACTTCGGCCAGGAATCGATTGAAGAAGTTGCAGAAAATGTAGAAATTATAGAAGCTATAGAAGCTATAGAAGCCCCTTCTGTTTTGCCGAATGTGCCGGATGGATCGACAGAAACGGAATGCAGTGAACTCGCAGCAAATTCACGGACAGGATTTCAACAAAACACATTCAAAAAATTTGCTGGAAAAATATGGGTAACGATGTCCCATGGCATATCTGGAGAAAGCCTGAATATCCCCTCAGATAAGGCTGTCCGGGTTTGCAGTGACTGTCGGAACAGCTGTATGGCTTTGCGGCTGCGCTGTCCTGCTTTTGTACACCTGGATTCGTTATTTTTTGTTAAAGAGAAAGCTCCGGGTGTCTGTTTGCATTTATGAAAATATTTTTATCTGCGATGAAATAGATACACCATTTGTACTGGGCGGTCTGCATCCGCGCATTTACTTGCCATCGCATATGCAGGAACAGCAGGTCCCTTATGTTGTAGCGCATGAACGTGCGCATCTTAGCCGGAGAGACGATCAGTGGAAAAAGGCTGCGTTTCTGCTTCTGACCATTCACTGGTTTAACCCGTTTGTGTGGATTGCGTATCATAATTTTTGCAGGGATATCGAGCTGGCCTGTGATGAACGGGTGATCAGGCGCTATCAGACGACAGATAAAAAGGCTTATGCAAATGCTCTGCTGTCGTGCAGCGTGCAGAAGCGGTACGCTTTTGCGGCCCCCTTATCGTTTGGCATGATTGGAATTAAGGAACGGATTGTATTTATCGTAGAAAAGGAAAAGCCCAAAAGGGAAAAAATGATTTTTAATGCGCTTAGTTGCATAATGCTCTTGTGTTGCTTTTTTGCAGTGGCGTTGACAAGGTCGACGTGTCTGGCTTTGGAGAGTACAGATTTGTATGTATCTGATGATATTTCTGATGATAAAAGCGATGACAACACAGAACCAGCTGTTGGAATTGAAATTCAGTCTATTAAAGATGGCGGGAACCTGGATATTGTCGTAAATCGTGGAGAAACCGTTTATCAGTACACTGGCGAAGCGTTTGAACCGCCCGTCGAGCTTCTTTATTATCTCAATCAGGATGGCGATTATGATATTCTGCGGGAAAATGTGGACTATACCGTTGCCTATGAGAATAATACAGAAGTCGGAACCGGACAGATTATCATCACAGGCATGGACAAGTATTGTGGGAAGGCTTATGCTGAGTTTACGATTATTGATCCGATTGAGGAAGTGAAAATCGACAGTTCTAATTTCCCGGATGATTTATTCAGAGCATATGTTTCCAGAAATCTTGATACCGACCACAATGGAGTCTTGAATGAAGAAGAGATTTTGAACGTGCGGGACATTGACCTTACAGAATGTTATGATCCTTGTACCGGTACTTATGTAAAAGATCTGACCGGGGCTGAGTGTTTTGTGATGCTGAAGAATTTGTATTGCGTGGCCAGGATGTCTGATGCAGAGGATTTAAGCGGTTTGCTCCAGGTCCCGGGTCTTAAGGTGAAGCCGGAGATTCGATTGATGTGATAAGCTGATTTTTACGAATTGTTTTTTGCTGGATTGTAGGGGGAATAGAAAGAGCAGGGCAGTATGGCGAATGAAAATGGAGAATAGATCATGTACGGAATGGACTGGAACGACCCTATGCGTATCCGCTGCAAATGAGTTCCTTTTTTCTGCGGTGCAGCTTTAAACAGCTGCACCGTTTTTGCTTTGCAGGATGAAACCTGAAATAAGGCCGGATCATTTCTTCCTGTTCGGTAATTTTCCTGCCCGGATTAAAGCTTCTTCAAAAGGGCAATAGTTTTCACATGAATTGCTCACTGACACAAGTTTTTTGCCGTCCTGCCGAAGGATGATTCTTGCTGAAGCGCCCATCTTTGTTTCCTTTTCCTGCAGACTGGCGTCAACATCATTTATGTGCAGGGTACGTTCTTTCCGGAACAGCCTGTGTATGGTGATGTTTTCTCCGTCAACAGTGATTCACCAGCGGGAAGAGACGATGACTACGAGCAGGCCGATTCCACTGCATACAAGGGCGAATATAAAATGACCGGCAGTGACGCCGCCTGTTCCGATTAAATAAAAGATACCAAACATAACGAAAAGCGCGATCCCCATCCAGAACATGACAGCATAGGTGGCCGGAAGTGCAGACGGAATCCTGATAATATAACGCAAACTTCTTTCTCCCTTTTGCAGGTTGTCTTTGTTGTGCAAACGGTGAATCACAAGGTAAATAACAGTCATTGCTATGGCATATACAAACATCTGAACCATATTTTTTCCTCCTGAAGCTTCGATATTCTGATTATAGCAAATGACAGGAATAATGAAAACTGTGAATTTAATATTTTTCAATAATGGAAAAACGGGAAATATAATCTCTGAAACAGAGGGAGTGCCTGGCAGCGTGTGGGGGCTGCCAGGCGTGAGTTATGAAATGATGCCGGAAATTATCCAACATCTGACTTACTTATACCACGAAAATATGACCGAAATATGTCTTAATTATAAAAAATAAGTAACTGTTCAGTACCTTCAAAGTTACGGAGAAAGTTCTGATTCCGCGATTGCGTTTAAGGAAGTCTTATGCTACAATTTGGATCAAAAGTAAGATGCAGTGCACCGAAGCAGAGGAAGAGGCGCAGGAGAGTGACGCGTAGTATCTGACTGAGGCTGTTTTGCCGGGAACAGGCGGCTTTCATTGAGGATACTATTCAGGAAAATATGTAGGAGAACGGGAATGAGAATGTGTATGGAAATGAAAAACAGGCTTGCAGCTGCCGTATTGTTTGCGTTAGCTGCAGCAGCAGTTTCTGCTCCGGTATATGCGGCGGAGGATCTGATGATCATTCAGGAAACAGAAGCAGCAGAAGCGGAGTCTGCGGATGAAGAAACGGGTGCTTCTGTCACCGGGTATGGCGGTTATGATGCGATTTTGCAGAGCTATGCTTTGGGTTTTGAGACGGGCTGGGACAGCTCGGATTTTGATGAAAATGGTCTGTGCTATCTTGCTGCTTATCTGTCCGGTGCGGATGAGATGGGATATTATCTGACTGATCTGGACGGAGACGGTACGGAGGAGCTGCTGGTCGGGGAAAAGGCTGCGGAAAATCCATATGCGGGTATGTTCTATGAACTGTATACGCTTGATGCGGATACGGAGGAGCCTGTGCGCATTGCTGTCAGCGGAGAACGAAGCCGGTATTATCTGTGTACCGACGGTACGATTGGATATGAAGGCTCCGGCGGCGCCAGCTTTTCCGGTATGGGCCATTACTGTTTCACTGGCACGGATCTGGAAGTACTCTCATTTGTTCTGTATGACGGCGATTATGACAGCGAAAATCCTTACTTTTACAGTACCACGGATACATGGGATGACCACAGCACACCAATCTCGGAGTCAGAAGCGATGGAGATCACGGATTCGTATACATATATGAACATCCCGTACCTTGCTTTTTATTCCCTGAAGATACAGGCGGCGGAGGAAGTGGCCGCTGCTGCCGGGCAGGCGGAGGAGATCGCATACCGGCTGGAGAACGAGGCTCTTTCTCAGAACGAGCTGAACCAGTATTCTTATGAGATGTATCAGATCTGGGACGATATGCTTAATACACTTTGGAGTTATCTGAAGGACAGCCTGTCGGAGGAGGAGATGAACGCTCTGACAGAAGAGGAACTCGTCTGGATCGCGGAAAAGGAGAGCGAAACAGCGGCCGCGGGCGCGGAATTTGAGGGAGGCACCATGCAGCCGTATCTGGAGAATACGACTGCCGCTGCTCTGACGAAGGAGCGCGTGTATGTGCTGCTGGATTTGCTGCCGTGATACGATTCCGGTGAAGGGACGATTGTGATGCGATTGCCTGGGATGACATGGATTTTGGTTTGGGAAACCGGGGATTGGCGGACAGACGTAAAGCAGCAATATCGGCAGAGGCGGCGAAGGAGGAAAGTAAAGTGAGAGGAGAAAAGTCACAGAGGGCGTGGATATACGCAATCGTAGGCGCTTATCTTTTGTATACGGCATGGCAGCTGTTTCAGGGGCTGGGGGATTCGGAAGAGTCACAGGTGCTTTTTGCGGTTTTTGCCGTTTTCTTTGCAGTCGTGGGTGTTGTGCTGATCTGGTTTGCCATACGGAGCATGAAAAAGGGAAACGCGCAGGAAGACCGTGCGCAGGAAAACAGTGCGCAGGAAGACAATGCACGGGCAGACGGTGTACAGGCAGAAAATCCGCTGGCAGACAGCATCATCACTGGGACAGAAGAAGTGCCGGAAGGAACAGACCAGTCTGGTGTTGAGTCAGATCAGACAGAGAATGCAGTTTCAGATGATTGATGATAATGTGATTGAGCATAGGAAATGATGAATCATAAAACGAAGGAATCCCTTCCGGTATTGCTGCTATCCTGAAAGAAATGTGAACTACCCATTATTCAGGCGAATGGTAGTGCAGCTGCATCTTTTCAAAGGAGCAGTTCATGAAGACCGGAGGGGATTTTTACATCTGTCACTGGGCTATATGCGGTGCGTAGCATTAAAAATTATTCCGGATTACATCTTCTCCGGTTCCGGATAGTCTACGCCGAAGGTCTCCACCGTCATCGAAGCGATACGCTGCTCGGTCAGCGGACGGTCGCGGAAGTCGGTCGGGGTTTCGGCGATTTTATTGACGACGTCCATGCCTTCGGTCACCTTGCCAAACGCCGCGTACGCGCCGTCAAGATGCGGAGCGGCTTTGTGCATCAGGAAAAACTGACTTCCGGCGGAGTTCGGATGCATCGCGCGCGCCATCGAAAGGACGCCCGGCTCGTGCTTCAGCTGATTGACAAAGCCATTCTGTGCGAACTCCCCTTTGATGGAGTAGCCGGGGCCTCCCGTGCCGTTCCCGTCCGGGCATCCGCCCTGGATCATGAAGCCGCTGATGACGCGGTGGAAGATCAGGCCATCGTAAAAGCCTTTTTTTACTAGACTGATAAAGTTGTTGACTGTGTTCGGCGCAATCTGCGGATAAAGCTCCGCTTTCATGACATCGCCGTTTTCCATGGTGATCGTTACGATTGGGTTCTGTGTCATAATCTGGTTTCTTCCTTCCATTAGTAATCTCTGTTTTGCACAGGTCATTTTGCAGAGGAAAACGGGTAATTGCCGCTGTATCCTCCGCAAAACGAGTATTACACGAAAATGTGTTTTTTACAAGCCTGAATTTATATGAAAAAGTGATGCGGCGGGGAAGAATTGAACAGTGACAACACAATTATAACGGAACCTCTTTCTGTAACAGTGAAAGGACGGAACGGCCGCAAAAGGATGGATCGGCTGGAAAGGAGTATGAGAATGGAGCGCGTTATGGGAAATTGCCTGCAGTGCGTGCTTTTTGATCTGGAGGCGGCATGGGAACAGGAAAAATCTGACTTTCGGAAAAGCCTGATGCAGGAAGGGATTTTCTGCGCCAGCCTGTCGGAAACAGACATACCGTTGGTCAAAAAGAACAGCGGCACGGTGATCCTCACAGATTCCCCGGAGACAGGCGCAAAGCTGGCACGCGAGGGAATCGTTTATTTTGGCTGTTGCCATAGTATGAACGCCCGGATAGATCAGAAATCAGCAGCGGAAGCGACGGATGCGGATACAGTCAGCTGCTGGTTTGACGGCGCCGCTCTGGTGTTGGAGAGTTTTGAGGAAGTCGACGCGAGATTTTTGGAAGAATGGATGCTTCGCGCAAAGGGACAGCCGGTCATGATTGCGAGTACCGGGCGGCTTATGCTCCGGGAGATGTCAGACGAAGATATCCCGGAACTGGAACGGATCGGGAGAGAGTGTGCCGAAAAGGAAGCTTATGAAGAGATACGGTATGTCGGGGAAAATATATGTGAAGAGAAAGAACTGTATGTGCATGGAAACCGGTTTACAAAAGAATATCTGTATTCTTACAGAAGGACAGCCTATCGACTGCAGGGCTTCGGGCTGTGGAGTGTACTGTATCAGGACAGGGTGATCGGCTGCTGTGGATTCGAGCCGTGGGATGAAAGATTGGGAACAGCAGAATCTGCTGCGCCGCGAATTGTGCCTGGAAAAAGGAAAGTGGACACGATACAGAGCCCGGAAGGTATGCTGCCAGATCGAACAGACATATCAACGGAACAGACACTGGCTTGGACAGACAATATTATTTTATACCACCTCAGTTTCAGAGAGACATTCAATGTTGCATCAGGCAGCATACTGGAAATGCAGTATATGCTGGAAGCCGCGTATCATCGGCAGGGCTTTGGTACGGAAATGTGCCGGGCGGCGCTTGCTTATGCGAAGGAACGCCTGGAAGCGGATGAGGTGCGGCTGCGGATATGGGAAAGCAATCGGGCATCGCGGGCACTGGCGGAGAAACTGGGGTTTGCTCCGGAATTGTAAAACGTATGCGGACAGGAAACCGTTTGTTGATGCGGCTGTGTATGTGCAGAGGAGGCGATTTGCCCGGCTTTTCAAATGCGAAACTGGGTATGCTAGTTCATTGTTTTGGCATAGTTGCACAAAAATTAAGTGCTGAATTTTGTAAAATAGACGAAAATGATGGAGAACGCGCAAAAAGGGGTTGCGCGTTTTTTCTTTTTGTGTTAGATTGAGTTCATCAACTGGAAACGTTACCGATATCGGTTCCGGCAAGGTTTCCATAGCAGCAGTGTAGTTCATTTTTTTGAAAGGAAGGGTTAAGGAATGAAGAACATGAAGAAGTATCTTGCGGCGACGATGACCGCAGCGATGGTAGCGAGTCTTGCAGTAGTTCCGGCACAGGCGGAAGAGACCGGCAGCGTTTATCTGCTGAACTTCAAGCCGGAGACGGATGAGGCATGGCAGGATCTGGCAGCGGTTTATACGGAGCAGACCGGCGTAGAGGTGACAGTCCTTACAGCAGCAGACGGCCAGTATGACACAACGCTTCAGGCAGAGATGGCAAAGTCAGAAGCACCGACGATCTTCACGATCGGCAACACATCTGACGCGGCGACCTGGGACAATTACACCTATGATCTGTCCGGCAGCGCACTTTATGAGCATCTGACAGATACCTCTCTGGTGATTGAGTACAATGATAAGGTGGCAGGCATCGCGAACTGCTATGAGTGCTACGGTATCATTTACAATAAGACGATCCTTGATGTGTATTGCGGTCTTGACGGTGCAGTGATCGAGTCCTCCGACGCGATCGACAGTCTTGAGACTCTGATCGCGGTAGCAGCGGACATTACAGACCGTCTGGATGAGCTGAATGAAGCGCTCGCGGATGCAGGCACAGACTTTGAAGTAGCCGGCGCTTTTGCTTCCGCAGGTCTTGATTCCGGTTCCTCCTGGAGATTCTCCGGACACCTTGCAGGACTTCCTCTGTATTATGAGTTCCTTGATGACGGCGTTGACCTGATCAGCGGCGAGGCGGAGATCGACGGTACCTATCTGGACAACTTCAAGGAAGTATGGGATATGTACATCACCTACTCTGACGCGGACGCGGCGACACTGGCATCCGGCGCGCTGAATGCAGAGACCGAGTTTGGTATGGGTGAGGCTGTCTTCTATCAGAACGGCGACTGGGAGTATTCCGCACTGACCAACGAGGAGAACGGCTATCTGGTAACGGCTGACGATATCAGCATGATGCCGATCTACTTTGGTGTAGACGATGAGAACGAAGGTCTTGCGGTTGGTACCGAGAACTACTGGGCAGTGAACAGCCAGGCTTCCGAGGAAGACATTGCGGCAACGCTTGATTTCCTTGAGTGGGTCATCACCTCTGACGAGGGCCGTGATTCTCTGACCAACGCGATGGGTCTGACGACTCCGTTTGATACCTTTACGGATGAGTATGAGTCCAGCAATGGTTTTGCGCAGATGGTAAATACCTATGCGGAGCAGGGTAAGACCTCTGTAGCATGGAGCTTCAACGCGACTCCGAACGTAGACGACTGGAGAGCAGATGTTGTATCCGCGCTGACCGCTTACTCGGATGGCAGCGGCGACTGGGATGCAGTGGTATCCGCATTCGTGGACGGCTGGGCAAACCAGTGGGCTCTGGCAAATGAAGAGTAATGGTAACTGTGAAGGTACTGAACAGTTACGAAATCGTTAGGAAGCACTGGGGTGGGTGAAGCGTTCACCCGTCCCTTTCTTATTGTATCATCAGGACGTAAAATTTGCAGAGAAAGTAGGGCTTATTATGGAAAAATCAATCAAAAAATATTTTCCGCTTTTCGTGCTGCCGACGCTGATCGCGTTTACGATCGGATTTATTGTACCATTTGTTTACGGTGTGTTCCTGTCGTTCTGCAAATTTACGACAGTGACAGACTGGACATGGGTCGGACTGAAGAATTATACGCGGATCTTTTATGTCAATGGGGAACTGGATACCACCTTTCTCCATTCCATCTGGTACACCGCGCTGTTTACACTGGTGTCCATGGCTGTCATCAATGTTGTGGCTTTTGCGATCGCGATGGCGCTGACAAAGGGAATCCGGGGAACGACGATATTCCGTACGGTGTTCTTCATGCCGAATCTGATCGGCGGCATTGTTTTGAGCTACATCTGGCTGATGATTTTTAATGCGGTACTGCAGAATTTTTCCAAGACGATCGTTTCCACACAGTGGTACGCTTTCTGGGGACTGATCATTGTCGTCTGCTGGCAGCAGATCGGCTACATGATGGTCATTTATATAGCCGGCCTGCAGAATGTGCCGGGGGACCTGATCGAGGCGGCAAAGATTGACGGCGCGAGCGGTTCTCAGAGACTGCGCTATGTCATTATTCCAATGCTGATGCCGACCATCAGTACCTGTACATTCCTGACTCTGACGAATGGATTCAAGCTTTTCGATCAGAACCTGGCGCTGACCGGCGGCAATCCGGGCAAGCTGTCCGAGCTGCTGGCGCTGAACATTTACAATACGATGTACGGCACCACAGGATGGCAGGGTGTCGGCCAGGCAAAGGCGGTTATCTTTTCCATCATGGTGGCTGTCATTGCTTTGCTCCAGAATAAGCTGACGACGAGTAAGGAGGTGCAGGCATAATGGCAAAGGCAAAAAAGCAGAGCGAACAGGTAAATGCGGCCAGAAAAGCGAAGCACGGCGGCATTCTCACCGCAGTTTTTACGGTCTTAAGCCTCGCATGGATCACACCGATTTTTGTTGTGCTTCTGAATTCCTTTAAACGGAAAGCGTATATTTTCAAATATCCGTTCGGCATCAGCTCCAAGTCTCTTTTTGGGGACGGCTTTGAAAAATGGCAGGCCGGTATTGAGAAGGTCATGGTGGGCCTTTTGAATTACAAAAACGCACTGGAGGATACGGATTTCTTCAACTGTTTTGGAACATCCCTGTTTATTACGGTGGGTTCCGTCGCGGCCATTATTCTGTTCTGCTCGATGACTGCATGGTATCTGACCCGCGTACATACAAAGATTTCAAAACTCATCTATACGCTCTGCCTGTTTTCCATGGTGGTGCCGTTCCAGATGGTGATGTTTACACTTTCCAAGTTCGCGAATATTCTTCATCTGGCTACGCCGTGGGGGATTATCGTCATTTACCTTGGTTTTGGAGCCGGTCTGGCGGTCTTTATGTTCAGCGGCTTTATCAGGAGCATTTCGCTGGAGATTGAGGAGGCGGCAGTGATTGACGGCTGCAGTCCGCCTCAGACATTTTTCCGCGTGATTTTTCCAATCTTAAAGCCAACGACTGTGACGATTGCGATTCTGGAAGCAATGTGGGTGTGGAATGATTATCTCCTGCCGAGTCTGGTGCTGAATGTCAACAAATACCGTACGATACCGATTGCGGTACAGTATTTAAAGCAGAGCCACGGTCAGCTGGACTGGGGCGCGATGATGGCGGTACTGGTGATGGCGATCATTCCGATCGTGGCGTTCTATATGGCCTGCCAGAAATACATTATTGAAGGCGTGGTTGCGGGCGCGGTGAAAGGTTGAAAATTATTTAGAAGGGAGAAGAGAGATGAGAACCTGTGGCATTTTACTTCCTGTGTCGAGCCTCCCGTCTCCGTATGGAATTGGCTGTTTTTCCAAAGAAGCGTATGAATTTATCGATCATCTTGCGCAGGCGGGGCAGACGTACTGGCAGATTCTGCCGTTGGGACCGACCGGGTATGGGGATTCGCCCTATCAGTCGTTCTCTGCGTTTGCGGGCAACCCGTATTTTATCGATCTGGATACGCTTGCGCAGGAAGGACTGCTTGCGAAAGAGGAATATGAGACCCTTGATTTCGGAACAGAACCGCGGAGCGTCGATTACGCAAAACTGTACCAGACCCGGTTTGAAGTCTTAAAAAATGCTTTCCTGCGGGCAAAGGTTGAACAGAACGCGGAATTCCTGCGGTTCTGTGAAGAACAGAAGGAATGGCTTGCGGATTACAGCCTGTTTATGGCGGTGAAGAACCGCTTCGGCGGCAAAAGCTGGGCTGAATGGGATGAGGACATCCGCATGCGGCAGCCGGAGGCGATGGAGCGGTACCGCAGGAACTGCCGGGAGGAAATCCTTTATTACAGCTTTTTGCAGTATGAATTCGCGAAGCAGTGGAGCGCGGTAAAAAAATATGCGAACGGGCGGGGCATCCGGATCATCGGAGATATTCCCATCTATGTCTCGTTTGACAGTTCGGACAGCTGGGCGAATCCGGAGTTGTTCCAGTTCAACAGCGAGCGCCGGCCGGTGCGGGTGGCGGGCTGTCCGCCGGACGCATTTTCCGCGGACGGACAGCTGTGGGGCAATCCGCTTTATGATTGGGACTATCATGAGAAAACAGGATTTTCCTGGTGGATCGGACGCCTGGAACACTGTTTTTCTCTGTACGATGTGGTGCGAATCGATCATTTCCGGGGATTTGATGAATATTATGCCATCCCTTATGGGGATAAAACGGCAGCCGGCGGCAGCTGGCAGCCTGGACCGGGGATGAAACTGTTTCAGGCAATACAGGAGCATTTTGGACAAAAGAATGCACGGACAGTCTCCGATGCTCAAAAGGATTCCGGAGCAGAGAACTCTTGTAAAGAGAAAACCGGAACGGGGGAGCTGCAGATCATTGCAGAGGATCTCGGTTACGTGACGGAAAGCGTCAAACGCCTGGTAGCGGAAAGCGGGTATCCGGGGATGAAGGTGATGGAATTTGCGTTTGATTCCCGTGAAGCGGGCGATTATATGCCGTACACATATACGCAGAATTGTGTCGTATATACCGGTACGCATGACAACCAGACGCTGGCGGCATGGTATGATGAACTGACAGACGAGGATCGCGCGCTTGCCGCGGATTATCTCTGCCTGAAGGATGAAGACCGGTGCGAGACGGTATGGGCGTTTATCCGTCTGACACTGGCAAGCGTCGCGGATACCGCAATCATTCCGCTGCAGGACTATCTGTGCCTGGGAGCGGAAGCGCGGATGAACCACCCGGCTACACTCGGGAAAAACTGGACGTGGCGTATGCTTTCTGGGGAATTTACGGAGGAACTGGCAGAAAAAATCAGGCATATGTGCGGGACGTATGGCAGATTGAAAATAATTGAAAAAGGAAAAAAGGATTGCTGAAAGAAGATGATGATGCTACAATAATAAAAACTTGTTAGAGAACGGGGGTGTTGTGATGGTTTATACGCTGGATGAAATTAAGTTGCGTATTACACCAGTGGCTCGTAAGTATCAGCTGAAAGCGGTGTATCTTTTTGGATCTTATGCCCGTAATGAAGCAACGGAAAGCAGTGACGTGGATATTCTGATTGACAGACAGGATTCTGCTGTCCGTGGAATGTTTGAAATGGGAGGATTGTATAATGATCTGAAAGAAAGTGTTGGCAAAGAAATAGATCTTTTGACAACACAGATGCTTGAACAGGAAAGCACACGCCAACGAACTCCCTGGTTTGTTGATAATGTAAATGCAGAAAAGGTAAAACTGTATGAATAAGGGCGACAGAGAACGTTTATTGCACATTTGCAGATATTGTATAGACATCGGAGATTTTATTCAAAGATTTGGCAATGAGTTTAATAACTTTATTAACGACAGGGCATACATGAATGCAGTTTGTATGAGTGTTCTTCAGATTGGAGAGCTGGCGAATGGTTTGTCGGAAGAATTTCGCGAGGAAACAAAAGGACAAATGCCATGGGGAATGATTCGAGGTATGCGTAACTGGCTTGCTCATGCATATTCTTCTATGGATGAGAGTATTATTTGGGAAACAGCAACGAATGACATTCCTTCTCTATTGGAGTTTTGTGAGAAGCAGCTCGAAAAGGATCAGGTAACTCATGGAACAGATCACGATTAAAGAAGTCGCCAGACTCTGCGGCGTAGGCGTCAGTACGGTATCCAGAGCGATCAACAATCACCCGGATATCAACGAAGAGACCCGCCGCAAGGTCATGGAGACTATCGAGAAATATAATTATGTGCCGAACAACAGCGCGCGGAATCTGAAACGTTCGGAGTCGAACACGATCGCGGTGCTGATCAAGGGCATCAGCAATCCGTTCTTTGGCGATATGATCCGGATTCTGGAGCGAGAGACGAATGAGAACAACTACACCTTTGTGCTGCAGCATGTGGAAGAGTTCGAGGACGAGGTGGACGTCGCCCTGCGCATCGAGAAGGAAAAACGGCTGAAAGGCGTCGTGTTTCTCGGCGGCGTGACGAACCGTACGGATGAAAAGCTGCGGCAGCTTTCGGTTCCGTTTGTTTTAAGTACGGCGGACGCCGCAGACATGGGAGATGAGTATCCGTCTGTTTCGGTTGATAATGAAAAAGAAAGCCGGAAGATGGTGGACTATCTTTGCAAGTGCGGACATAAGCGCATTGCGCTGCTGACTTCGGTCAAAGCAGATGCGAGCGTTGGTATGCTGCGTCAGCGGGGATATCAGGAGGCCCTGCAGGCGCATGGAATTGCCTACGATGATGGACTGGTCAGATGGACGCCGGATGACCTGGAGACCTTTTCCATGGAGAGCGGCTACCGGCTGACAAAAGATCTGCTGGAGTCGGGAGAGGAGTTTACCTGTATTTACGCAATTTCGGATCGCATGGCGATCGGTGCCTGCAAGGCGCTTTTTGACGCAGGAAAACGCATCCCGGCGGACTGCTCGGTGACCGGATTCGACGGGCTGGACATGGCTTTTTATTATGAGCCGTCCATCACCACGATCCGCCAGCCCCGCAGGGAGATGGCGGAAGCGACCATCCGTCTTTTGTTTGATCTGATCAAAGAGAAGCAGGTGAAGAGCCGCCTGATCTTTGATGGGGAGCTTATGGTCGGGACTTCTACAGCATGCACCCCTGCGCATACAAATACGAAGTAACCCTTGCTTTTTATAACGTGAATTGATATAATCGGGCAGAATATGATCAGGCAGCGCGATCTCACGGCTGAGACTGCGGATACCGGAAGATCCTGCCTGATTTTTTGTGATATAGGAAACTTCGTTCCCTATATCACAAAACGCTCCGCGGGGGCGCTGGATGTCCAGTGGACATCCGTTTAGCGCCGACCGGAACGGAGTGGAGAGCGCACTCGCGCGTATAGAAATACGTCGCTAGAGCGACCGCGTCTACGCTCCGCTTCGGTCGTTGCTAAACGAGCGCCACTGGCGCTCAGCAACGGCGCGAGAATGCGCCAAGGCGCATTCTTTTTAATAACAGTTCAGAACAGTGACCTGCTGTTCTGAATAGTTACGATTTTTCACGGATTGTATACGAAAACAGAGGACGCAAAATGGGAATTATTTCAGCGGCAAAGCTTGCTTTTGATTATTTGAAACTGGATGAAAACGGCAATGTCGAGTCGAAGATCCGGGCTGTCGACGGCGTGGATCTCGATGTGAATGCCGGAGACTTTATCGCGATTTTAGGGCACAACGGCTCCGGTAAATCGACGCTCGCGAAGCATATCAACGCGATCCTGCTGCCGAGTGAAGGAACGCTTTATGTGGACGGCAAGGATACGCAGGACGAGTCAAAGCTCTGGGAGATCAGGCAGACGGCCGGTATGGTATTCCAGAATCCGGACAATCAGATCATCGGCACGATCGTGGATGAGGACGTCGGCTTTGGCCCGGAAAATATGGGCGTGCCGCAGCAGGAGATCTGGGAGCGTGTAGAGAAAAGCCTCCGTTCGGTCGGCATGTGGGAATACCGCTCACACTCGCCGAACAAGCTTTCCGGCGGGCAGAAGCAGCGGGTGGCGATCGCCGGTGTGGTGGCGATGCGCCCGAAATGCATTGTTCTCGATGAACCGACGGCGATGCTGGATCCGAACGGGCGAAAGGAAGTCATTAAGACAGTGCATGAGCTGAACCGCACGGAGCATGTGACGGTGATCCTGATCACTCATTATATGGAAGAAGTCATCGACGCGGACAAGGTGTTTGTGATGGATGCCGGGAAAATTGTCATGCAGGGGACGCCGCACGAGGTCTTCGGCCGAGTGGAGGAACTGAAATCCTACCGTCTGGATGTGCCGCAGGCGACTCTGGTGACGCATGAGCTTCGCGAAATGGGATTTGATCTGCGTCCGGATATTCTTTCGAACGAGGAACTTGTGGAGGAGCTGCAGAAGTACAGGGCCGCTAAAGGAGGAGACAAAGCGTGTCAATCAGAATAGAGCATCTAAGCTATGTCTACAGCAGCGGCACCGTGTTTGAACAGCACGCGCTGAAGGATATCAATCTGGAGCTGCCGGACGGGCAGTTTATCGGTATCATCGGTCATACCGGGTCGGGGAAATCCACGCTGATCCAGCATCTGAACGGCCTGCTGAAAGCGACCTCCGGGACGATTTATTATAACGATGAGAATATCTACGCGGAAGGTTACAATATGAAGCAGCTCCGCAGCAAGGTCGGGCTGGTATTCCAGTACCCGGAATATCAGCTGTTTGAGACGGATGTCTTTACCGACGTCTGCTTCGGCCCGAAGAATTTGGGGCTGGAGCAGGAAGAGATTGAGCGCCGGGCAAAGGACGCGCTGAAGCTGGTCGGACTCGGAGAGGAATACTATAAGGTATCCCCGTTTGATCTTTCCGGCGGACAGAAGCGCCGCGCGGCGATTGCGGGGATTCTGGCGATGGAGCCGGAAGTGCTGGTGCTGGATGAGCCGACGGCCGGCCTTGACCCGAGAGGGCGGGATGAGATCCTTGATCAGGTGGCGCGGCTGCACAAAGAACGGAAAATCACGGTTGTGCTAGTGTCCCACAGCATGGAGGACGTCGCGCGCTACGTGGAGCGTATTATTGTGATGAACAAGGGTAAAGTCATGTATGACGACGCGCCGCGCAGGGTATTCCGCCATTATAAAGAATTGGAAGCTGTCGGACTGGCGGCTCCGCAGGAAGTTTACCTGATGCATGAGCTGGCCGAACTGGGCTGGGATGTGGATACGGACGCTGCGACTGCTGAAGAGGCGGCGGTGTCCATTGCGAAGTGTTTATAATGTCAGGATTTCGAGAGGCGCTGAGCGCCAGTGGCGTCTACACTTCGTTTCGGTCCGTCCTGAACGCGTGCCACCGGCACGCAGGACCGTTAAGCGCGGACCGTTGCTGTCTGCCAGTGGCAGACGTTTAGCAACGACCGGAGCGGCAGCGGAGACCGGCAGCGGAGACCGAAGTGCGGAGAAATCCGCAGGCATTATTTAGTGATAATAATATAGTACAAATAAGAAAGAAGCCATCATGTTAAGAGAGATTACGTTAGGCCAATATTATCCGACCGATTCGGTCATTCATAAACTGGACCCAAGAGTAAAGCTCGCAGGCACGCTGGTATTTATCATATCGCTGTTTGCGTTCGGTTCCATCGAGGCGTATGTTGTGGCGACGATTTTTCTCGCCGCGGTGATCAGGACGTCAAAGGTTCCGTTTCGATTTATGATCAAAGGCTTAAAAGCCATCATTATGCTGCTGATGATCACTGTGATCTTCAACCTGTTTCTGGTGCAGGGCACGGTCGTCGTGAAATTCTGGGTTTTCCAGATTACACAGGAAGGCATTAAGACGGCAGTCTCCATGGCCATCCGGCTGATTTACCTGATCATCGGTTCGTCCGTGATGACGCTGACAACGACGCCGAATGACCTGACCGATGGCCTTGAAAAAGCGCTTTCGCCGCTGAAAAAGCTGCACGCGCCGATCCATGAGATATCGATGATGATGTCCATCGCGCTTCGTTTTATCCCGATTCTCCTGGAGGAGACGGATAAGATCATGAAAGCGCAGCAGGCCCGCGGCGCGGATTTTGAGTCCGGGAATCTGCTTCAGAAAGCGAAAAATATGATTCCGCTTCTCGTGCCGCTCTTTATCTCGGCTTTCCGCCGCGCCAACGACCTGGCGATGGCGATGGAGGCAAGAGGGTATCACGGTGGGGAAGGGCGGACGAAAATGCGCCCGCTCGTGTATAAGAGCAGAGACAAAGCGGGGTATCTGATCCTGCTGGGATACTTTGTCATCATGTTCGCGGTGAGCCGCTTCTCCGTGCTGGAGACGCTGCTGTTCGGGGTGCTGGGATGGTGAGTATGACGGAACAAAACAAACCTGTAAAACGAGTAAAACTGATCGTTGCCTACGACGGCACTAATTACTGCGGCTGGCAGGTGCAGCCGAACGGCGTGTCGATCGCGGGCGAGTTGAACCGGCATTTAAGTGAATTGCTGAATGAGGATATTTATGTGCTCGGCGCAAGCCGCACTGACGCGGGGGTGCATGCGCGCGGTAATGTAGCCGTTTTTGACACGTCGGCCCGTATGAGTGCGGAGAGGATCTCTTATGCGCTCAATACCAGGCTTCCAGAGGACATCCGTATTCAGGATTCTCGTGAGGTCGCGCCGGATTTTCATCCTCGTTTCGCGAATACGCGCAAGACCTACGAATACAGAATCTGCAACCGTCCTTTTCCGGATCCGTGCAGCAGGCTGTATTCGCTTTTTTATCACTGGAATCTTGATGTCGGGAAAATGCGGCAGGCGGCCGCTTATCTGGTGGGAACGCATGATTTTACCAGCTTCTGCACCAGCAGGTCTGACGTCAAAAACCATGTGCGTACCATTTATTCTCTGGATCTGACCGAAGGACAGGGAGAGGCAGCGGGCATGATAACGGTGCGCATCTGCGGCAGCGGATTTCTCTACAACATGGTACGCATCATTGTGGGGACGCTTCTGAAAGTGGGAAGCAATATGATGGAGCCGGAGGAAATGGCGGCGATTCTGGAAGCGAAAGACCGCAGCCTCGCCGGGGATACGGCACAGGCGCACGGTCTGACACTGGTAAATATTGAGTATCTGTAAAAATCACGTAACTGCGAAGGTACTGAACAGTTACAAAATCAAATCCCGTAGGTGATCAGCGAATCACCTTTCTGAATGCCGAGCGAGACCGCGAGATAGACAATGATACTGTCGAAATCGGCATATATTTCTTCAAGCACATTTCCAAAGAAATCGGTAATGACTCCGAGACGCTGTCCTTTTTTCACATGATCATCCAGAACAACATCCGGAAGCCAGCAGCCGGAAGCGTTTGCATCGAGATAGACGACGTTTGTAAGCACGCGGGCTTTTTTTGCAGGCTGCGTTACAGTGCCTTCCAGAAGGCCCAGATGGATGAGCAGATTTCTTACATCTTTTTTGTAAGCGTCGACTTCTTCACGCGACCATTGTCCCCGGCTGCCGCGCTCAACCAGGAGTGCGGGAGTGCCGCCTATGGCGCAGGAGTTGTAAAAACCGGTCGTCGAGGAGGAGCGGACAAGATAGCAGGCGTTCAGAAGAAGGGCGGCTTCCATGGAGGCGCGCAGCACTTCCGGATCTCCAATGCCTGGGACATACACATAGGGCAGAAGCGCCTCATGGATGTCTCCGCCGTGGAGATCGATGACAAAATCGACCCGCTTGTGATATTCCTCGCCCATGTACCAGGCGACCTGCTCGGCCATGGAGCCGTTTGGCGAGCCGGGATAGAGACGGTTCAGGTTTTCTCCGACCACAGGGTTGATGTAGCTGCGCCGTTCATAAAAAGCAGCGGTGTTGACCGGATGCAGGAGGATCAGCTGGCCGTTGATCTGCTCCGGGGTGAGTTCTCTCGCCAGTTCCATGGCGGTGAGGATACCGGGGTATTCGCTTCCGTGGATGCCGGAGGAGATGAGGACAGTCCTGCCCTCACCGGCTCCGTTGATCAGTGTCGCAGGAATCGTCTCGCCGGATGGACCGAGCGGGACGAAACCCTGTATTTTGGTGCATGGGGCGGCGGTCAGGCCGCCGTAGGTCATGTCGTTTTTCATGAAAGCTCCCTTCGTGCATGATATTGATTACGAGAATTGTTGGCAGATTGTAACTATTCAGTACAGTACCTCGCACTCGCTGCGAGGTACGTATGAAAACGTACATTCTACAGGAAAAGTCCTTCGCCAGGATGGCATCCCGCACTTCGTACGGGATATATCCCATCGCGCAGCGATTTTAAATGGACTTTTTCTCGTAACTGTGAAGGCACTGAACAGTTACGACAGATTCGAAAATAGTAAATATAAAAGTGAAAATACAATTGACAATTATTTGAGGAAGTAGTATAGTCGCAGAAAAGGGAAGCGGTTTTTTGCCAGTCGGCTACAGTATAGTGTAGTTCTTGAGTGGGTTGCTCGCTTCTTTTTTTATATCCAGAAGATCATATAGATATAATTTTCCATGCGCTGTACAATTTACAAGCAGGCGGGCCGAATAAATGTGATATAAATCCGTTTTTCTTTCATTTTCATAGGTTGGTATCGCAAACCAGGTTTTATAATAATACCAGCCATTTCCAGCCATAAACGAATGCTTGTCTTTTTTGTTCTCATGAAAAATCTTTTCGGTGGCTATCTCCAGCATTTCCATGATTGCCTGTGCGGCATTTGCTTTTACTTTGGCATTTGTACCTTTTAAACGTCTTGTATATTTTGAGCCTTTGTATTCATCGGGGAATTCTTTTCCAATATATACGATATCATTTGTTTCTGCTATCGTTACGAATTCCCCGACATATTTTTTCAGATATTGTTCGACGGCGTGCCAGTCAATATTGTGTTTATTTTTAAAAATAATCTCTGGCAGCACTACGATTTTATGATTGTCCAGATCCTTAATGAACTGCATTTTACTTTCCCCTTATGATAAAATCTCTTTTTGAGTATATTATATTTCATAAGAAAGTAAAATGCAATTATTTATTGAAAATATCATCCGATATTTAAATCTTCTTTTTATACAGAACCCGGATCGAGTTCAGCACACAGAGCATGGCAACGCCGGTGTCTGCGAACACCGCCATCCACATGGAGGCGAAGCCGCACAGGCCGAGAATCATGACAAGCACCTTGATGACAAGTGCGAAGATGACGTTCTGCCATGCAATGGCGCTGGTCGCCCGTGCGATGGCGAGAGACTGTGGAATGGCTTCCATACTGGAGGTCATGAATACAACGTCTGCCGCTTCGATGGCCGCATCCGCGCCGCTGCCCATAGCCGCTCCGACATCCGCACCCGCGAGTACCGGTGCGTCGTTGATACCGTCGCCGACAAACATGACGGCGCCGTGCGAATTCCGCACCTGGATCAGCTCAGTGAGCTTATCTTGCGGAAGCAGCTTCGCATGTACCTCGTCAATACCGGTCGCGTCTGCGACTGCCTGAGCAGAATCCTCCGCGTCGCCGGTCAGCATGACGGTCTCAATGCCGAGTGACTTAATCTGGCTGATCGCGGATTTCGCATCTTCCTTAATGGTATCGGAGATAACCAGGTGGCCGATGAAGACACCGTCTTTTGCAGCGAGGACTTCTGTGCCAAAGCCCTTCTTTTCATAGTTTTCAAGTGAAACGCCGAATTTCTCCATCAGCTTGCGGTTGCCGCAGAGAACCGTGCAGGTTGCAGCAGCGCTGCTGCTTTCCGAATCGGTTGTCACAGGAATCACTGCGCGGATGCCGTGTCCGGCAATTTCTTCTACATTTGTCGGACGTGCGTAGCTGATCTTCTGTTCGTTCGCCGCACTTAAGATGCTCACGCCGATCGGGTGAGTGCTGGTCATCTCGCAGCTTGCGCAGAGAGAAAGCAGCTCATTCTGTGAAACATCAGAGGCAGCAGGCACGGCGCGCTGTACGACAAAGTTGCCCTTGGTAATGGTGCCGGTCTTGTCCATGACGACTGCGTCGACATTTCTCATAGCCTCAAGAGCGACGCCGCCCTTAAAGAGGATGCCGCGCTTCGAGCCGGCGCCGATGCCGGAGAAGAAGGCCAGCGGAACGCTTAAAACGAGAGCGCACGGGCAGCTCATGACAAGGAAGGTCAGCGCTGTGTAGATGTAATAATACCAGTTGCCGGTCACGAGGGACGGGATAATGGCTGTCGCCGCCGCCAGAATGACGACGACCGGGGTATAGATTCGTGCAAATCGCGTGATAAAACGGTCAATCTTCGGTTTGCTGGCCGCCGCGTTCTCCACGGAATCGAGAATACGGGTGACCATGGACTCTTCCAGAATTTTCTCTACACGGATCTTCAGAAGACCAGACGTGTTCACACAGCCGGAGACGACTTCATCGCCGTAGCTGACCTTTACGGGTACCGGCTCGCCGGTCACCGGCGAAGTGTCCAGACGGCTCTCACCATCTACGATGACGCCGTCCAGCGGAATGCGGTCGCCCGGACGGATCAGCAGGATATCGCCCACGTTGGCGTCCTCCGCGTCAATGACACGTACATCTTCGCCAACCACAAGATTGACGACCTCCGGACGCATATCGACGGCGTCCATGATCTGGCCGCGACTCTTTTCCACGGCGATGTGTTCAAAATATTCGCCGATGCGGTAGAAGAGCATGACACCGACGGCTTCCGGGTATTCCCGGATAGCAAACGCGCCGAGTGTAGCGATACTCATCAGGAAATTCTCGTCAAAAATCTGTCCTTTCAGCAGGTTTTTCACAGCGGTGAGCACGATGCGTCCGCCAAGCACCACATAGCCCACCAGCAGGACAAGCAGGGAAGCAGTATCCTGTCCGCGGTGCTCCAGTACTTCGCCTAAAATGAACAGAACTGCGCCCAGCCCGATGCCGAGCAGTGTCTTCATATTGTCGGAAAGTGTAAACGGAGGCTCCATCTGACGCGCTTCCGGCAGAATCTCATTGACATTTAACGTATCCTTGCTTTTTGGACGGGTGTCCTTTGGAACCAGTTTTACTTCCGATTCGATAGTGCTGCAGATCTTCTGCATTTCCGCAAACAGACCGTCCGGATTTTTGCCGCTTACACGCAGCTGCTTGGTCGCGAACGTAAGCGTTGCGGTCGTAATGCCGTCCAGCTCGCTGATTCGTTTTTCCATTTTGGCGGCACAGTTGGCGCAGCCTAAATTTTCTACCGTATAGGTTCTGGTGACCAGCGTTCCGGGCGACTTTGTGCGCGGCACGACCTTTACTTCGGACTCAATCGCTGAGCAGATTGCCTGAATCTGCGGCAGCAGCGCGTCCGGATCCTTCGCAGAAAGACGCAGCTGTTTGGTCGTGTAGGTGATGGTCGCGTAGGTCACACCCGGCAGCTCCTTGATCTTTTTCTCCATCTTGGCGGCACAGTTGGCGCAGCCGAGATTTTCCAGCAGATATACTTTCTTTACGCAGTCCTCATCCGGCATGCGGCAGGTGCAGTTCGAAAGACTTTGCCCGCACACGTCGCAATAATCCTCATGCGGATGGCAGAGCTCGCACTCGCAGTCATCCGGGTGCCCTTCAACGTGGTGAGAATGTTCATGATCGTGATGGTGATCGTGACCATGGTCATGCCCACAGCCGCACTCGTCATGATCATCATGTTCGTGGTCATGATCGTGTCCGCA
>JAJQHQ010000066.1 GCA_021199655.1 Lachnospiraceae bacterium
CGCTGGCAACCTGGCGATTCGCCAGAAACGGATATATCATCTGGAAACAGGCAGCTTTGTGTGTCTTATGTGCTTTGATTGGTTCTGGTGCCGGAGCAAATCTGGCATTGATGATCAGCGATGAATATTTCAAAATCATTATGCTGGTCATCCTGCCGGTTACTGCGTTTTATGTGATGCGCGGTCATTCGCTTGATATACAGAAGCCCCCTTATAGTGAGAAGAAAACCATGGTTTTAAGTATGGTCGTTGCAGCGGTGATAGGTGCTTACGATGGCTTTTATGGTCCGGGAACAGGTACATTTCTGTTGCTGCTGCTGACTGCCGTTGCCCATATGCGGCTTACATCAGCAAACGGAGTAGCAAAGGTAATTAACCTGACAACGAATCTCACTGCGCTTGCTGTCTATCTTCTGAATGGAAAAGTGATTTTGATTCTGGGGCTGGCAGCAGGGTGTTTCAGCGTAGCAGGAAATTATGCAGGCACATGGTTCTTTGCGCGGTGGGGAGCAAAATCCGTAAAGCCGCTGATGCTGGTTGTTCTGGTCATATTCTTCATAAAAATATGCTCGGATTTGATTGCCTGAAACAAGGCTTCGGCGGCAGGGTAATGCTTGTCGGGGTGAACTATGATAAGGATGCGAAAGGCGAAAGCATCATACGTGCATTATTGAAGAAGTGTAATAATAAAGAACACGAGCCAGATAAATCGTGCTTTCTGATTGATGAAAATCAGTGATGAGAGCAATTAATACATAGTGGGCAGAATCAGCCGGAAACGGTTGGCGCTGCCCACTTTTTTTATTTTAACGTACTGTCAGAAGAACTGTATAAAATGTACAGGCACACAAAAATAGTCATAGCAATATTTTCGGAAAAAAGTCGGTTTTGATTGATATCTTTCCGATTATCGTTTATAATCATGAAAATAAGATCAGGAAATGACAGGAGATGGCACTGATGAAGACTTGTAAAGAAATGGCATCCATTTGGAATGTTACCGAGCGCACGGTCACAAATTTTTGTAAAAACGGAAAAATTCCGGGAGCCGTAAAGGAAGGGAAAAGCTGGAAAATTCCGGATGATGTCAGGAAGCCTGACGATGGAAGAATTTCATCCGGAAAGTATGTAAAGAAAGCAGCGGGAGTCCAGAGGAAGCCCCTGCCTGTTGGTATTTCTGATTATATACGAGCCCAGTCGGAATACTATTATGTCGATAAGACCTTGCTGATCAGGGACTTTTTAGATCAGAAGCCATTGGTATCTTTATTTACGAGGCCGAGAAGATTCGGTAAAACACTGAATATGGATATGCTCAGGGTGTTCTTTGAGAAAACAGATACCGATACATCCATATATTTTACAGATAAGGCTATCTGGAAATGCGGAGAGGAATATCGTTCCCATCAGGGCGCATATCCGGTTATATTCCTTACCTTTAAGGATGTGAAATTTGATACCTGGGAAGCAACGCTTGAAAAACTGAAAGCGCTCCTTCAGGAGGAATATGGCAGACATCAGGAACTGGCAGACAGTGATAAGCTTTCGGAATACGAGAAAGACTATTTCTCAAAGATCCTGAATGGCACAGCAAATGAGGTGGAGCTCACATCTGCACTTGAGAAACTGTCAAAAATGCTTGCCACGCACTATGATAAGGCTCCGATTATTATCATTGATGAATACGATACACCCATTCAGGAAGGATACCCGAAAGACTTCTATGAGGAGATCATTCGCTTCATGAGAAATTTCTTTTCCGGAGCATTCAAAGACAATAAGAATCTTTCTTATGGATTCCTTACAGGTATTCTGCGAATCGCACAGGAAAGCATTTTCAGCGGATTAAATAATCTGTCGGTAAATTCTGTAATGGACGAAGAATACGACAATTATTTTGGATTTACCAGTGAAGAAGTGACAAAGATGCTTGCATACTATGGCGTATCGGAGAAGGAAAGCGAAATAAGGGACTGGTATGACGGATATTTATTTGGCAGTAAGGAAATCTATAATCCCTGGTCGGTAATCAATTATATTTCAAAGGGATGCATCCCTGGAGCATATTGGGTAAATACCGGTAAAAATGAAATCCTCGAAGATGTTCTTAAGGCTGCGACGGAAGATATTATTGAAGAACTGTATGCTTTGCTTCAAGGGGAGAAGGTCATTGCAAGGATTGACCAGAATGTAGTTTACAGATCCCTTGCTGAAGATCCGGCTAATATTTACAGTCTGCTGTTAGTGGCTGGATATTTGAAGACACCCCAAAAAGAGCTGCAGGCAGATGGGTCGTATCTGTGTGAGGTTTCCATTCCTAACAGAGAAATCGCAGCGGTTTACAAGGGTGAGATACTGTCTCATCTGCTGCAGATCGGGGCCGTCACAAGAACAACGGCTAATAAGATTGCGGAAAGCCTTTATGCAAACAATCGCAGGAAATTGCAGCAGGCTATAGCAGAGTATATTGATAAATCCATCAGTTTCTATGATGCCGGGACAGAAGGTTTCTACCATGGTCTTGTCCTTGGACTGGTCGCTTTGATGGATAATCAGTATAAAATTAAATCCAACAGAGAATCCGGTGACGGAAGATATGATATCAGTATGCTTCCAAAGGAAGAACGATATCCGGGAATTATCATGGAACTTAAGTGGAAGAAAAACCTGGAGGAAGATCAGCTTGCCAAACTCGCAGATGAGGCATTGTCTCAGATTGAAGATATGCGTTATGATGCTGAAATGAAAGAAGATGGAATCAAGGATATTTTGAAATTTGGAATTGCGTTTTCGGGGAAGAAAGTATGTGTCAAGGTTTGATCATGAGTTCACGGGACGCGAAGCACTGGAAAAGGGCATTGCTTTGTTGTTCGATCACACTGCCTGCTTTTTCTTCTCCAGACACGAATACGAAAAAGTGAAATTTTGCATTGACACGGAAAATAGCTAAGGGTAGGATGAGACTAAAAAGGCAGAAGGAGACGGTTATGCATCAGTTTTTTACAAATAAAAAAATATCAGAACATCTGTACATTGTTCAGGAAAGCTACTGTGATACGAGCAGCCTCACTCTTGGACTGGTTATCGGGGAGAAATACGCAGCTCTCATAGACAGCGGGTTGGGGGCGGTGGATGGCCTGCGCAGTTATGTGGAGGCGCTTACGGACAAGCCGATTTTGTGTCTTGTTACGCATGGACACCCGGATCATGCCGGCGGTGACGTACAATTTGATCATATATATATGAATGCCCTTGATGAGCCGGAACTGAAATGGGGGCTGACAAAGGAGAGAAGGCTGGGAGATCTTGTTGATTTTTCAGACAATGATCAGGAAGTACTGGATTACGCGAAGGAACACTGTGTTGACTGCTCTGATTTCCATTAAGGGATATTTTAAACGGTGATGTAGCAAACGACACCAGAACTCATTTTAAATATGCTGAAATGAATGATCCCGATATCGTTCTTTATAAACATACAAAAAACAATGTTGCTGTAACTTATAACGAAGTTGTAGTGAAAGAGGCACAACTCATGAAGGTTCTTATATTAAAAAGCATTGCGCTTGGTAAGGAAGCTTATTAAAAGTGCTTTTTTGAAAAGCAAACGATATGGAAAGACAGGCCGGATATTTTTATCCGGCCTGAAACTTGTTTTGTAAGATTCATTTTATATTGTCTGTTCAAACAGCCATTCCCTTACGGTGTCCAGGTCGTAGGCCACTCGCCAGGTATTCATGTGTTCTGTAGCGTCCGTGGAGGTTACATCGTCTCTCATTACCGTATTCGCATCAAAAACAGTCCAGTTGATCGTGGTTCCTGCCGAAGCCTGCTCAGCTGCCAGCTGTTCCTGTTCTTCATCGGTCAGAGTACCAGTAGAAGATGAAATCATCTGCTTCACTGCTTCCGGAGCCGCTTCCTCCATAGTTTGTGGTTGTGTAGTCTGTGGAG
>JAJQHQ010000002.1 GCA_021199655.1 Lachnospiraceae bacterium
TGTTAATGCTCGGCTCTCTTGACCGTCTATAGCTTTGATATTTTGACCCTCATTTGCCAAGAAAGCTGTCACTTGTATCTATACATTTGGGGTGGAAAATACCACCCCGTGATTGTTTGTTGTTCTGCTCAAAAAACTGATACACTATTTTAAGCAAGTTCCGCTTTCTTTATTGCACATAATGCTTCCGATAAGGTTATTGCATCTATCTCACCGAGATGCCTTGATAACTGTTCCTTGTTCCAAAATCTGTCATCCAGCGCTGCCAATGGGCTTCCAACTCCCCACCCCGGGATGCAGACATAATTACCACTCACATATTTCCCGACAATGATGTGCATATGGCTGCCTCTTCCAAAAACATCCGCTTCAAATCCTTCGCCGTTCCTCTTTATGCTTTCGGTCCTGCCTTCCCAGAAGCGTCCCTCAGGCTGTTCCGCACCTGCATTTTTACAAATAAATCTCATCACTGTTTTCCTCCTGCTGTTCAAATATCTGCTAAAGCCTCTTCAATCGAATGGAAGTTCATCATCAAATTCATCGAACATTTCCACGTTTTCTGAACCATCCCAAATTTTAGCTTTAGTATTTCCGGTCTGTTCGTTCTGTACGATCACGTCGAGAGGATCCCAGAATCCGCTTCGCACATGAAACCCTTGCAGTTCCAAACCACATGTTTCAAGATGTTCTTCCAGATCATCCATTTCAGACTGTATCCCTTCCATGGAATTCTGGATATCTTCGTACATCAATTGGAATGATAGCAGTATTTCGGACAGCTCGTCACGCAGAGCCGCATATTTAAACAGCAGTTCCCAGAGCGAATCATGCAGGAGTCTGCGGCGTTCTTTATCTGTCTTCATCAGACATCACCTCCCAGCATCTCGTGTTCAATGACATACTGCACTACGTGCTCATCAATCAGACGCTTCCCCTGCTGACAGCCATACATCAGGCATTTCTCGCAGATACGGTTGATCCTCCGTTCGATGCCTGTGGATTCCTTATAGATCGCGTCATAGGCTTTGTCTGTGAAGATCTCCTGCTTTCCATCAGCATACTTTAAATGAGACATTACATACCGCTCTGTTTCTGCTCTGTCCAAATGGGGGAGGATGCAGTTCAGATCAATCCTCTGCCGTACTGCTGCATAGCGCTTCAGCCGGAGCTTATCCCATAATTCTGACTGCCCGGCAAGAACAAGCGACAAGGGGCTTACAGAATCAAACTTGAAATTCAGGAGAAACCGAAATTCCTCTATTGTTTCTTTCTCAAGCAGATGGGCTTCGTCCAGAATACATACAACCTTTTTCTTTTGGACACCACGGAGCACTTCAACTTCTTTCTGCAGCTGCCTTTTCGCTTCCCCGCGGTAATATTTCGCCTCCAGCCCGAGCTGTCCAAGCATCCCCTTATAAAGCCCCCTTGGTGTCAGCTTTGAATCTGATACGTAAAGGACTATGTAATCGTCTTTTGGAAGCGACTCTGAAAAGCGACGCATAAGCGTGGATTTTCCGCATCCTGAATCAGCTGTGACTACAACGAACAGCTGATTATCTGCCCCGTAAGTAAGGCGCCCCAATGCGTCTGCCATAGCAGGTGATTCATAAAGCTCATTTATCGGCACATTTCTGACAAATGGGAGACGTTTCATTTCATAAAAAGCTTTATACATGACCGTCACCGTCCTTCCTGTATGCCCCAAAGGAGATCGCATTCGCGTAATGCTCCCTGCTCTTTTCATGCTTTTTCTCTAATGCCGTAAGAAACCGGGAGGATTCCACTTCCGTTTCCTGCATCGAAGCAGGGATAGCCGGTTTCCTGGAACAGTAAGATCCAATCTTCACAGGTTCTGCAGTGAACGGCTCCATTCCGGCATAGCTGACCGTGATGGTTTCCGGTGATGCGGGATCGTAAGAAATTTCTACTTTACATCCAATCAGCGACGGCTTCGTTTCATATTTTTTCCCCTTAAAACTGATACATGCTCCTTTGTCCACAAGGCGCTGTTCATGGTGCAGGAATGCTTCCGCAACTACAGACGCATCAAGAAATGTCAGCGGTCTGGTATCCCGGTTCCATTCCTGCTGCGGTGAAATGCCCTTTTCAGGCACCGGGTTCCCGGTGCTTTCATAATACTCACGGATGCCGTCATGGGGCTTGTTGTGATAGTACTCCTCCAGATAGATTTCCCAATACCGGTTCAGTTCCTCCAGTGTCCGGATTTTATGCGCCTTTGCCTCTGCAGTAAATCCGTCTACGATCTGATGATATTTTTCGATTTTTCCTTTGGCAGCCCCATTTCTAACAGGTGCATATTTTACATTTACTCCAAGCTTCGACAAGGATAATTTTAACTGCTTCGAAATATACTGGCTTCCGTGATCGCAATACCCGGAATCAAATTTCCCATGCTTGAGGATTGCCTTGCGGAATGTATCCTCCACGATGGTTTCTTCCTGATTATCGTAAAACTGCGCCTGCAGGATATACCGGGAGTGGTCATCCATGACCGATGACAGGTAAGTCTGCACCATTGCACCTTTTTTTCCAATAGGGAGTTTCGGGCCATATTTAATGTCTGCCTGTACAAGCATCATCCGGTTCGGCTTACAAAAACGCTTCGAAGAACTTTTCCTCGCGTCCTTGTACATCTGCATCTGGCGTTCACCGAACCCAGCCTTATAAAGATGCCTCTGCATGGTGGAACGCTTCAGCCTGCCGGGTTCCACTCGCCCTTCCAGTTCCAGAATGTAGATGATCTGTGACACAGAACGCTCCGGCACTTCCCGCTTAAGCTGGATTGCTTCCGCTACAAGCTCGTCAAAGTTATCTGGGAGCTTCTGTGAACGCCTCTGTGCCCGGTTCTTTGGTCTCAGTCCTGAAAAACCACTTTCCCTGTAGTAAGATTCATACCGGCGCAGGCTCCTGACGGAGATCTCGTTCTGGCTTGAGATTTCTTTCCGCAGGGCAATCAGCTTTGCCTCATCCAGGCTTTCATCCAGCAATGGGGAAATAAGCTTAAAACGTTCCAGGGCAGTGTCATCCTGCCAGCTGCTGGTTTCTTTTGTTTCCAAAGTCTGTTCCTCCTTCTTTTGGTTGGTGGGAACAGACTAACACATCCCCCGGAGGACAACAAAACAAAGTCAGTGCAAAAACTGGTTCTCAGGCAGGGACCAAAAAACCGCCTGAGTTGTATATAAACCTGAGGATTGTCTCCATCCATGCGGGGCAACTGTTGCGCAGTTGTCTGAGCAGGGAAATATCAGACATCAGGAATTCTTCGCTGAAGCCCAGAATGCGGTGCCCGGTTGATTTCAGATAACCATCGATCCTGAGTTCATTAGCCATTAACCAGTGATGCCATCTCTGCATGGTCACTTCACACGGATAATCAGCAGAATCTTCATCCTCTGGCTGGATAACTTCATCCAACACACCAGATATAACCTCAGCCGCGTACTGTTTATAAGGAGCTGCGATATCCGGGAGCATCCTGTAGATCGTACCACATTTACCACATTTGCCCCTGGGTATAATGTAAGTCTCTCTTTCACCGCCTTCTCTTAACAGATACCGTATGCAGGTATCTCTATAACCAAGAGGTTCACCACATATGGGACAATAAGATACAGCCAGACTGATTATCACAAAAATTTTCTCTTCTTCATCATTGCATTCAATACGATATTCTGTTAAAATGACCATGGTTGTAAGAACCACGATCCCAGGGGACGATCTGGCAGGAGGGTACCCTGGGATTCCTTTCTATATACTAAATGACAGTATATAGAGCAAATCAGGGACAGTCAAGCAAATCTATTTCTGGTCATTTGAGTTTAGCAACAACA
>JAJQHQ010000067.1 GCA_021199655.1 Lachnospiraceae bacterium
CGGATATGGACTACTTTAATTTAGTGAAAGGGGTACAGTATGAACAATAATCTTTCGACGTTATGCAAGCGTCTTTCCCAATTTTTTCGCAAATTCCTGCCTGAGCGCAAAAACTTTCCGGGGTTTTTCCCTGAAAAAACCCATCAGAGAGCCTGAATTCTCTTTGTCAGGTTTTCTTTATGCTCCTGCAGCAGATAAAGCTCATAATACCGCCCCTGCTGTTCGATCAGTTCCTGATGTGTGCCTCGCTCGATGATCTCGCCATGGTCGATCACAAAGATCCGGTCGGCATTGCGGATGGTTGACAATCGATGCGCCACGATCAGCATGGTTCCGATGCTGCGCATGCGCTCCAGAGAATCCTGGATCAGAAGCTCCGTCTCGGTGTCGATGTTTGCGGTCGCCTCGTCCAGAATCATCACGGACGGATGGTGCAGAATGGTCCGCGCAAATGAGAGCAGCTGCCGCTGTCCGGCGGAAAAATTGCTGCCGCGCTCCCGCACTTCCTCGTCCAGCCCGTGCTCCAGACGGTTGATGAAGCTGTCCGCGTTCACGTAGCGGCAGGCTTCCATGATCTGCTCGTCGGAAATGCAGTTGTTTGGATTTTCCGGTGTTTCGGTCTGCTCCGCAGCCGGATTCGGATCGCTCTGCAGCGCGATATTGCTGCGGATCGTTCCCGAAAACAGGAACACATCCTGCAGCATCTGCCCGAAATGCCTCCGCAGGGAAGATGTTTTGATTTTCCGGATGTCGATACCGTCAATCAGGATCTCGCCTTTCTGGAACTCATAGTTGCGGGTGAGCAGAGAGAGGATCGTCGTTTTGCCGGAACCGGTCGCTCCGACGAAGGCCGCCGTCTCCCCGGCGTTTACATGGAAAGAGACACCCTTCAGCACCCACTCGCCCGGCACATAGGCAAACCACACGTCTTTAAACTCAATCTCTCCGCGAATATGAGAAAGCTCCATGGCATCCTCGCTGTCTGTCATCTCCAGCGGCAAATCCAGCAGCGAAAACACCTTCTCCGCGGAAGCAAACGCCGACTGCAGCCAGTTGAACTGCTCGGCCAGCTCCTGAATCGGATTAAAAAAGTTCGAAATGTACATATAAAAGGATACAATCGTTCCGCTGGTGATGGTCTGGCCAAGAAACGTGGTCCCGTTCAGATAGCCCTTGCCGCCCAGATACAGCAGGCACAGGATCGAGCAAATGTACAGCATGTACACCAGCGGACGGAAGATGCCGAATACCACCACCTGCTCTCCTCTGGCGCGTCCAAGTGCCCGGCTTTTTGCCGTAAATTCCTGATTTTTGGCCTCCTCGCGGTTGAATACCTGCGTGACCTTGATCCCGGAAAGATTTTCCGAGAGCCAGGTATTGATATCCGTCGTGGCATCCTTCACTTTGCGGTACGCGCGCCGCGAAAATTTCTGGAACACCACCGTAAATAACACAATAAACGGTACGAAGCAGAGTACCATCAGTGTCAGCTCATAGTTCAGAAACAGCATGCCCGCGATGATGCCGATGATCACAAAGGTATTTTTCACCAGCTTCAGAAGAAGGCTGTTGAACATCAGCGAGATCGCGTTGGTATCATTTGTCGCGCGTGTCACGAGCTTTCCGACCGGAATCTTCTCCAGCTGCGCATGCGAAAGCGCCTCAATGTGCCAGAACAGCTCCTCCCTCATATCGGAAATAATGCGCTGCCCGACCTTTTGCAGAATGATCGCCTGCGCATACGTGCTCCCCATCGAAGCCACAAGAATCAGCGCGTAAGCCGCCACATAGCGGTAAAGCGGCGGCAGTTTGAACTCTCCCGCCACCAGATTCTCAATCTTCCCCACGATCAGCGGGGAAAAAATGTCATACGAAACGGTAAAAACCATCATAACCAGCACCAGAAGGAACTGTTTCCAGTATGGCTTTGCATAGGAGATCAGGCGTTTCATGATCGCGCTGTCTTTCATGCTACGCTCAAATTCCGCTTCTTCTTTTTTATCCTTTATGAAAACATACGCCAGAATCAGCACCGCGCTGACCGTTCCGATCACCGCACCCACCAGCAGGATGGGATAATACTCGTGCATGGCCGGCCTCCTTTCGTTTTTTCGTTTTTTTCGTTACTTCGTTCGTTTGTTTCTTCTGTCGGCTTTCACTATTCAACCGGATTCTTCTTAATTCTTCTTAATCTCCTGATTTCTTTTGATTTTTCACTGCTTCACTTCTTCTTCCAGCTTCTGCAGATCCACCATCTTCCGGTACTCTGAACAGGTCGCATACAGTTCTCTGTGCGGTCCGACCGCCTTCACGCAGCAATCTTCCAGAAAAATGATCTTGTCCATCTCCTCCACGGTAGAAATACGGTGCGCGATAAGGATCGTCGTCTTCCCGACCCGCTCTTTCAGATGATCGAGGATCACACGCTCCGTACCCGTATCGACCGCAGAGACAGAATCATCCAGAATCAGGATCGGCGCGTCCTTCATCAGCGCCCGCGCAATGGAAATGCGCTGCTTCTGTCCGCCGGAGACCGTCACTCCGCGCTCGCCTAAAACTGTCTCATAGCCTTCCTTAAAGCCGGAAATATCTTCGTCCACATCCGCCGCAATGGCTGCCTGACGGATTCTGCGCTGCAGCCCGCCGGAAGGGTTTTTGTCCACTGCGAAAGCGATATTATTGGCTATTGTATCAGAAAACAGAAAATTGTCCTGCGGTACATACGCGCACCCATCCCGCAGAGAATGAATGGAAATCGTGTTCACATCCCGGTCGTCCACAAAGAGTGTCCCGTCCTCGACATTCCACACCCGAAGGATCAGATCGACGAGCGTCGTCTTTCCCGCGCCTGTACGGCCAACGATGCCGACGCTCTCCCCCGCTTCGATGGTAAAGGAAACATCGTGAAGAACCTCCTTTGCTTCGCCAGACACTGAGCAATCCTCTGCAGTAAACGGCACTCTCGCACAGGCGATATTTATATCGGTGCTGTTTGCATCAGGATTGCTTGCAGAAGTATCGTTTTCAGACAGTTTTACATTTATGTTATGATTCTCCCCTGCCGGATAGCGGAATGAAAGATGCCGGAACTCGATCTTTCCTTTCACCTCGTCCAGATCCGTCACGATTCCATAGTCATTGTCTGCTGCACGATGCGCCGCATTTTCCTGAATCACCGATGGTTCCCCATCGGCAGCCTGCCCCGTTCCCCATTGCGGGCGGGGTGTTTTGTCCTTTACATCCACCTTCGCGTCCAGAAGCTCACTGATGCGGTTCAGTGACGCCTTTCCCCGCGAGGATTTTTCGATCAGCATCGCCACCGCCATGAACGGCCACACGATCGAAGTAAAATATCCGACATACTCAATCAGCATGCCCGCGTCAAACTGCCGGTTGTAGACCAGCCAGCCGCCATACCCCAGGATCACACAGACCACCGATTCGACAAACAGCGTGATCAGGACATCCAGCAGCGTAGAGATACGGGTATAAGACACATTGGCATCTTCATTTTGCTTATTCAGTTTGCAGAACGCTTTCAGCTCCTGAAATTCCTTCACAAATGCTTTCACTACGGCAATGCCGGAAAAGGTCTCCTGTGTAAAATCCGACAGCTCGGAAAAGACCGCCTGCCGCGCCTCCCAGCTTTTTTCCAGCAAGCGGGACATGGTCAGCCCGAGCACCAGCAGGATCAGCAGCGGCACCAGCGCCAGGCCGGTCAGCAAAAGATCCATCCGCAGCATTTTTACAAAAGCAAGCCCGCCCAGCACCAGTGCGTCAAAAAACATCAGCACTCCATCGCCGAAGCATTCCTGTATCGTATCCAGATCGTTCGTATAAAGACTCATCAGGGAGCCGACCTTATTTTTCTGATAATATTCCTGCGACAACTCCTTGCTGTGCTCAAACATCCGGCATCGCAGGTCCGTCTCCACGCGGATCGCGGAACCAAAGAAGCAGACGCGCCAAAGAAACCGGCCGATCACCATCGCGATCACAATGAAGATCATCGGCAGACAAACCTCATCCAACAGCACATCCAGTGTGAATTCCGTCATAACTCCATCGATCACGGCCTGCCCGTCGTTCATGCCATTTACCACAATGCGGTACATCTCCGGCACCAGCAGCTGAAAATAATCCACCAGAACAAGCGCCGCAATGCCAAGCAGCAGAAGCGGCGCATTCTTTAAATAATAGCGATTGATGTATTTTCCAAAAATCATACCAGTTTTCTCAAAGCTCCTTTATAATAAATCCCTGGCTCTGACCGTCAACGCTGCCCTGATCCGCAGCTCACTGTCTCATTCTCCAGCCGGGATGGTATTTGTTCTTCAAAGTCCCATTGACACATCGGCCCCAGCCAAGCGGGAAGCCATTGACACAGACAAGGCACCATCCTTTCTGTGCGCAGGTCCGTGCAGAAACCGACAGGCAGTCTTCTGCCTGATCTTGCAGACAATCACTTTTTAGCAGGTCATCCACCTCGATCGTCTCTCCGCACAAATAGCGGCGAACACGATCATCCGTACAGTCAAAATCCAGAATTGCTGCCGGAGCGCAGTCGCCTGACCGCAGTGCCATCGCCAGAGCCTGTGAGGGTTCGAAGCGATCCTTTTTGATTTCTCCCAGATAAAGGCCGCTGCGAAGGAACGGAATTCCTCCGGTGATATTCAGAGCGCGGATGGCCTCCGACACAGAATAGACCTGGTTTCCGTGAATGTCCAGATCACATGTTCTGACAGGATTCCTGCCCGGCGCTGCCATCTGATCTGCCTGCCCTGTCTGCCTGATCCGTTCCGTCTTCCTGTTCCGTTCCGCCTGCCTTGTCTGTTCCGTCTGCCTGGTCTGTTCCGCCTGAACCAGATTTTCTGAATGCAAAATATCCTGCAAAAATGACTCAGCAATCTGTCTTTCTGAATCTGATTTTTTTACAACGGCTTGCTGTTTTTGCTTTTTCCCCGGCTTTTTACGGGCTCTGAAATCCGAGAAATCCTCTCGTTTTGTTTTTTCTCCGGTCTGATATTCTGTCAGGGCAGAATCACATGGCAGCATGCCTGCATGTGAAAAATGCGTTTCCTGCACACTTTCACCCTTGCCGCGTTTCCGCAAAAGCGCCATAAAATGCCCCTCACCGGGCATTTTGTGCGGAAAAATGCGCACACATCTGTTCAGTTCCGGAGCCCCCGGGCACAATCCCTCCCGGAAAAATTTCCTTCCAACGAATGTCCTGCCGTCTGACTCTCAACCGTCCGATTTTCAGCCGCCCGATGTACCAGCCTATGCCAGTCCTCAGAAAGCACATCGTTCCGCCCGTGCGCAAAGCCTTCCGCCATCGGGATTTTCACAAGCTCCATCTCCGGATGATTCTCTAAAAGATACGCGATCACCTGCTCATCCTCTTCCGGTGAGAATGTACAGGTGGAATACAACAGCATGCCGCCCGGACGCAACATGGATACTGCGCAGGAGACAATCTCTTTCTGTGCTTTTGCGCAGTCAGTGACCTTTTTCAGGCTCCAGGCAGCGGCGCTGGCCGCATCCTTGCGGAACATTCCTTCCCCGGAACACGGGGCATCCACGAGGATTTTGTCAAAGACTTCCGGAAAATGCGCGGCAAGAAGATTCGGCGTCGTATTGGTCACAAGCGCGTTCGTCACGCCGAAAAGCTCCAGATTTTTCAGCAAAGCCTTCGCGCGGGAAGCGCTGATATCGTTGGCCACAAGCAGCCCCTGCCCCTGAAGCTTTGCGGCCAGAGCAGTCGCCTTGCCGCCGGGCGCAGCGCACAGATCCAGCACCCGCTCGCCCGGCGATATCGGGAGAATGTGCGCCGGAGTCATGGCACTCGGCTCCTGCAGATAATACAATCCGGCATAGTAAAAAGGATGTCTTGATACGGCATCCTCTTTTTCATAAAAAAATCCATTGTCGATCCACGGAATCGGCGTCAGATGAAATGGCGCTATCCGCTGAAATTCTTCCACACTGATCTTGAGCGTATTCACGCGCAGTCCGTAGCGACGCGGTTCCTCATAAGATTGAAGAAAGGCCGGATAGTCGCCGCCTAAGAGCGCTTCCATGCGCGCCAGAAATTCCTGCGGCAGATTCATACTCACAGTCCTCCATATTACCATACCGAAGCCATACTGCAATGATTTGCTTTTGTCAGTCCTGACCAATCATCTATAGCCAATAAAATTGCCTTTCATCTCTTTCAGGGACTTTATTCGTCCCTTCCGATGCTTTCAGGCCACCGATACCGCGTCAGCTCCCCCTGCGTCTTCATCCCCGCAAATCCGTTCTGCCGCAGCGCCTCATACAGCACGATGGCAGCAGAATTGCCAAGATTCAAAGAACGTGTCTCGCCGATCATCGGAATGCGTACGGCCGTATCCGGATGATCACGCAGAATCTCTTCCGGGATGCCCGCGCTCTCCTTGCCGAACATAATATAGCAGTCCGGCTCGTACCTCACCTCTGTATACAGGTTTCTGGCTTTTGTCGAAGCAAAATAGAGTTTGGCTCCGGGATTCTTTTCCAGAAAATCTTCGTAGTTGATATACCGGGTCACATCGAGCTGCGGCCAGTAGTCCATCCCGGCGCGGCGAAGCGCTTTCTCCGTCAGCAAAAATCCAAGCGGCTCGATCAGATGAAGCCGTGTGCCGGTCGCGACGCAGGTCCGTCCGATGTTGCCCGTGTTCGCCGGGATCTCCGGCTCATATAATACAATGTTCATCTGGCATGCTCTCTCCCATCAGTTATTTTGTCCATCATGCCATCCCGCAATCATGCAATGTCAGGAACCACCCATGTGAATTATACATTTATTTTACCGCAGAGCATGCTGCTTCCTCACGCAGTCTCGTGATAAACCTCTCCAGCCTTCCCAGTGCAACCTTCAGCGCATCGATCGAATATGCGTAGGAAATCCGCAGAAATCCCTCGCCGCAGGCACCGAACGCAGTACCCGGCACGACTGCCACATGCTCCTCCTCCAGCAGCCGCATCGCAAAATCATCGGAAGTCATGCCAAATTCTTTGATGCAGGGGAATACATAAAAAGCCCCGAACGGTTCAAAGCACGGAAGATCCATGCGCTGAAATTCATGCATCAGGAAACGTCGGCGCTGATTGTAGGATTCACGCATCATAGCCACATCTGAATCCCCGTTGCGCAGCGCTTCTACCGCCGCATACTGGCTGGTGGTCGGCGCGCACATGATTGCAAACTGATGGATCTTCATCATCTGATCAATGATCTGACGCGGCCCGCAGACATAGCCAAGCCGCCATCCCGTCATCGCGTAGGATTTGGAAAAACCGTTGATGGTCAGGGTTCTCTCCCACATCCCCGGCAGGCTGGCAATGGAAACATGGTCTCCCTGATAAGTCAGTTCGGAATATATTTCATCGGAAATCACATACAGATCCTTCTCGATCACAACCTCTGCGACCGCTTCCAGATCCTCACGCCGCATAACGGCGCCGGTCGGGTTATTCGGAAACGGCATAATCAGCACCTTGGTCCGGTCGGTGATCGCCTCCAGCAGTTCTTCTTTCGTCAGACGAAATTCATCCTTTTCCTGCAGTTCAATGATAACAGGAACGCCTCCTGTCAGCTGCACGCAGGGCAGATAGGAGACATAGCAGGGCTGCGGGATCAGCACTTCATCGCCCGGATCGAGCATTGCACGCAGCGCGATATCAATACCTTCGCTCCCGCCGACCGTCACCAGCGTTTCATGCACCGGATCGTAGGTCAGATGGCAGCGCCGCTCCAGATACCGGCAGATCTCCTTACGAAGCTCCATCAGGCCGGAATTCGAAGTATAAAACGTCCGTCCCTTTTCCAGGGAATAAATGCCCTCGTCACGGATGTGCCAGGGCGTATCAAAGTCCGGCTCTCCCACGCCGAGTGAAATGACATCTTCCATCTCGTTGGCGATGTCAAAAAAGCGGCGTATCCCGGACGGCTCAATGGTCATTACCTTCTGTGATAACGGATTTCTCACGGGGTCATCAACATCCTTTCATCTTTCTCTTTTTTGCCGAGTATCGTACCATAGTCCTTATATTTTTTCAGAATAAAATGCGTCGCCGTGCTTAAGACAGAATCCAGTGTAGACAGCTTATCCGAGACGAAGCTGGACACCTCGCGCAGCGATTTGCCCTGCAGGATCACCAGCAGGTCATACGCGCCTGAGATCAGATACACCGACTGTACCTCCGGGTAGTTGTAAATGCGCTCTGCGATGGAATCGAATCCCTGTCCTCTCTGCGGAGTCACACGTACCTCGATCAGCGCCGTGACTTTTTCCGAGCTTGTTTTCTCCCAGTCTATAAGCGTATGGTAACCGCAGATGACCTGCTCCTTCTCCATCGCTTCAACCTCATTTCTGATCACATCCTCGCTTGAGCCGAGCAAAACCGCCAGCTCTCCGAGATCCATCTTACTGTTTTTTTCCAAAAAAGTCAGAATCTGTTCTCTCATAATTATTGTTCACTCCTGTACAACTGATAAATAACTGATAATTATATTTCTATCTGTTTTTCTTCTCAGAAACCTTCCACAGTTCATCCTGCTGCGGCCGGTCCAGATAGCGCCGGTTCTCACCATTGTAAATCACCCGGTCATTTCCGTCTGTCACCATCCCGATCGCAGCGGCGAAAATCCCCGCATCCGCCAAAGCGGCTGTTAATGCTTCCGCCCGGTCTGTGCCGACCAGAAGCGCCCCTTCCGAATACAGATAATATGGGTTCACATCAAAATATTCACAGATTTCTATCGTTTCCTGATAAACGGGGATTTTCCGCAGATCCACTTCAAGCCCGACTCCCGATAAGTCCGCCATCTCCCAGAGTGCATTGAAAATACCTCCCTGCGCGATGCGCCGCATGGAACATCCGCCAAAGTGATTCACGGCTCCCACGGCCTCCGTGATCGGCATCCAGCGGTCAAACCCTTTCGCGCGCTCAACCAGCCAGGTCGGAAAATGTTCCAGAAGTCCGGTCTCATGCGTCCAGACAAGTGCCGCTGTTCCTGCCAGACCGATCTGTCGGACCACGACCAGTTCCTGACCCGGGGACAATATTCGGCGGGCGGGACCGCAGCGTGTCCCTGTTCCGGTCACAAAATACTGCGGCATGCTCACACATCCGGATACCTGTATATTCGCGTCAGAAAAGGAAAGTCCAAAAATCTCCGCTTCTGCTGCAAACCGCCTCATTGTCTCCCGCAGGGCGGATTCCTCCGTATCCTTTGAAAGAAGTCCCTGAAGAAGCAATGTCTGCGGTTCTGCTCCATCCGCCACAAGAGAATTTGCCGCGGCAGTCACCTGACGCCACGGCATCTTAGCATAGCCCGGAAGGGGGCCAACTGTTGAAATCACCTGTTCCGGCAAAGCTCCGGACTGTCCCTCCGGGGCAGCCCGCTCCGGCATATGACTGCGAGTATTGCCAGTATTACTCACCAGACCTTTATAAAGCTGTCTGAAAACGGTTCGGTTCTTCACCGAATCTGTCAACTCTCCTGTCTTCATCCTGCTGTCCCATGTTTATCACAACAAGTGCCTTTTCCGCACACATTCTGTCATGAATCATTACTATTATTACTGCGTATTTTCATACGTACCTCACAGCAGACGCAAGGTCCCATCCTGAAAGCTACCCTTTATTCAACAACCACCGTATCTGCAGAAGTCTCAGCTGTTGTCTCGCTCTGGGCAGTCGTCTCACTCTGCGCAGTCGTCTCGCTCTGTGCGGTCGTCTCCGTCTGCGCGCTCGTCTCCGTCTGTTTCGTCGTCTCACTCTGTTTCGTCGTCTCGCTCTCTGTCTCCGAAGCGACGCCGTTAGCGATCAGACTCTGCACCTGTGAGAGATCATTCGCCGCAATCGCCGCGTACATTGCTGTCTGAAGCTCCGTATTGCTCGTGGCGACTCCGACCTCATAGATTGCCGCAGAAGCAGTATAAGTGCTGCTGTTGACCTGAACCGTCTCCGAAAGCACACCATCAATATAGATCTCTTTCCAGAGTACCGCACTTAAGCCCTGATGCGCACTCTGCACCTGATGCAGATATCCTACGTTCTGGCTCGTATTGGCCGTCAGTGTAATATTGCTCGCTGCATCCGTCTGGCTGAGGGTCTCGCTCACAAGCTGGAGCGTGCGGTTCGAAGCCCTTGTCTCTACGCCGTAGATCGTGAATGTCAGTGTCCCCGACCATGCGGTGCCTACAATGTAGATTGGATAATCCAGAGAATTTGTAAATTTAAAATCCTTTGAACCAACAGCAATCGCCGCGTCTCTTGACGGATCCACATAAGAAACCAGCATGGAGTGCGGATACCGCTCATCCACCTGCAGTTCCGCTTTCAGGACTGCATTGTACAGTGTGGTAGACACCTGACAGATTCCTCCGCCATAGGACTCCACTACCTGTCCCGCCTCATAGGAAGCCGCTAGTGCGTAGCCGTTCTCCTCCGTCACCGGAGAAAGGGCATCCGCTACTGAGAACGATTCTCCCGGCATCAGCAGGGTGCCGCTGATCTTTGAAGTACCATTTTCAACGTTCTGGGCTCGATTCGAGGAGGAAGAAGCATAGCTCGTCGTTGCAGTTCCCAGTACATCCGTCATCTGGCTCAGAAGCTCTGCTGTCAGGGTCGGTGATTCCACATCCGCCGTCGCCTGAATGATCACATCCCCTGCTTCATATGTCGTCAGAACCTCTTTCAGGCTTGCAAGCGTCGCATCCACATCAAGCGTCATGCCGTCTGTTCCGCCTTCCACCTGCAGGGTACCGTCGCTGCCCATGTAGATCGTGCCTTCCACCGGGTCAGAATTGTAGACAGCCAGCGACTGTACAAATGCCTCCTGAGCGTCCTCATCAAGTTCATACTCTATCTCATACTTGGTGCTCTGATTCTCCAGATCTTTCTGATCCTTATATCTCTGGATAATGTTTCCGGTCGTCCCAAGTTCACTGATCTCTTTTACAAGATCTGTATTTGTCCATGTAAGCCCCAGCTGTGCCCAGGTCGCATTCACCGCCGCGTCACCCATCTGAAGCGTAATGATAGAAGTGGAAAGCTTTTCCACCTCATTCTCCACATATGTCTGTACCTCATCGACCGTCATGCCGCTGACGTCCTTATCCCCTATAAAAACGCCGTCGCTGATCACTGTCACATCATCGGCCGATGCTTCCACACCTGCCAGCATGCACAGAAAAAGCGTACAGAAAAGCAGAACTCCCTTATATACTATTTTACGCATAGATATCCCCTTCTGACAAACTGCTGGTTAATAGATCACCAATGCAGAAACGATCGTCCCCAGTACCATCGCCGCAATGACTAAGATCACAATGATCGCCGCAATCCGCTGCTTTGTCTTTGAATTATGAAAATTCATCATCGTCCTCACCTCTATTCTTACAGTACCATTTTTGCCGCTCCGTAAATGCCGGCATCATTTCCCAGCTTCGCAAGCGCAAACTCTGTGTTCCGACATGCAGAAAACGTATTTTTCTTAAACGGTTCTACTATATAATCAAGTAATACCGGTCCCGCTTTGGATACACCGCCGCCGATCACAATGATCTGCGGATCTACAACAACCGCAAACACCGCGAGCGCCTTTCCAAGGCAGTCGCCGAATTCTTCTGCAACCCGGATGGCAAGAGCATCTCCCTCTTTCACCGCGTCAAAAACGGTCTTCGCGGAAACAAACTTATGCCCGCGCATCAGAGACGGCTCATCGCAGGAATCCAGAATCTGACGGGCCAGGTTCGCAATGCCGGTGGCCGATGCCACCTGCTCGAGGCAGCCATGATTTCCGCAGTTGCAGGCCTCGGTGATCGTGTCGCTGACATGTGCATGTCCGATCTCGCCGCCCGCGCCGTGCGCGCCGGCAACAATCTTCCCACCCAGTATGATGCCGCCTCCGACACCGGTGCCAAGTGTCACCATGATCATATCCTGATAGCCCGCGCCTCCGCCCTGCCAAAGCTCTCCAAGCGCTGCCACATTCGCGTCATTTCCCGCTTTTACCATAAGTCCGGTCAGTTCACCAAGTTCTTTTACGACATTGACGTAGCCCCAGTGAAGATTCACCGCGACCGGTACTTCACCGGCATCATTGACCGGTCCCGGAATGCCGATCCCTACCCCGGCGATCTCAGCCTTATCCAGATTCTTCTGCGCAATTTTCTGAAGGATCGTCTCCGCCACATCCGGAAGAATATGACTGCCGTTCTCTTCCATCCGGGTCGGGATCTCCCAGCTTTCCAGCAATTCTCCTTCCACACTCAGAAGTCCGCACTTAACCGTCGTCCCGCCTACATCAATTCCAAAACAATATTTTATCATCTCTCATTGCTCCTTCTTCTGTGCATTTTTCATCAGTGAATTCTGTACGCGGTTGTACAGCTCCTGCGCCGCGTTGTAACCCATCTTCTTCTGACGGTGATTGACTGCCGCCGCCTCCACGATCACGGCAAGATTTCTGCCCGGTCGGATCGGAAGGGAATGACACACGACCTTATTGCCCAGAAACTCTGTATATTCCTCTTCCAGGTCAAGGCGGTCATATTCCTTGTCGCGGCTCCATTCCTCCAGCTTGATCACCAGATCGATCTGCTGTGTATTCTTCACACTCTCAACGCCGAACAGGGTCTTCACATCAATAATACCGATGCCGCGCAGTTCAATAAAATGCCGGGTGATATCCGGCGACGACCCGATCAGTGTCGCGTCGCTGACCTTGCGGATCTCGACCACATCATCCGTGACCAAGCGGTGGCCTCTTTTGATCAGTTCCAGAGCGGCCTCACTCTTGCCGATCCCGCTCTCACCCATGATCAGAATTCCTTCGCCGTAAACATCCACCAGTACGCCGTGAATGGAAATGCAGGGTGCAAGCTCTACATTCAGCCAGCGGATGATCTCCGCCATGAACCCGGAGGTCGTCTGTCTGGTGGTAAAAACCGGCACCTGATACTGCTTTGCCAGACGCAGCATATCCTCGTCCGGCTCCGTCATTGTCGTGTAGATGATACACGGTACATTGTAGGATAAAAATTTTTCATATACGGGAACCTTCGTCTCTCTTGACAAATGCTCCAGATAAGTATATTCCACATATCCGATGATCTGCACGCGTTCCGAATAAAAATGATCAAAATATCCGGTAAGCTGCAGCGCCGGACGGTTAATTTCCGAAGTGACGACCCTTTTCCCGGAAATATCGATCTCCGGAGTCATATTCGTCAGCTCCATTTTTTCGACAATCTTCTCCATTGGGACACTGGCTGTCGGCATCTGCAATTCCCTCCATACTTTATAGTTATACTGGATTGTACCCGATTCTGTTCACTTTGTCCAGAAGAAAGCGCATGAAACGCAGTTTTATCTTCCCGGAACCGTATTCACGTTTTCTTCCTCGATCTCAATCTTCAGAGCGCCCGAACCGTCCCCATGGAAATAATTATACACCTCCTGCGCGCTGCGCGCATTCATGGAAGGCGCGTTTGTCAGTTCCTCCAGGGATGCGTCGCGGATCGCCTCCAGAGACTTAAACGTCCGCATCAGCGCCTTTCGACGGGTCGGCCCGATCCCCTCGATCTCATCTAAGAGCGAGTGAACCTGACTCTTACTGCGCAGACTTCGGTGGTATTCGATCGCAAAACGGTGCGCCTCATCCTGAATCCGGGTGATCAGATGAAATGCTTCCGAATGCGTATCGATCGGCTGCTCCACATTTTCAAAATACAGGCCCCTCGTCCGGTGAAAGTCATCCTTTACCATACCGCAGACCGGAATCGAAATTCCAAGTGTGTCCAGCACACGAAGTGCGACATTCACCTGGCCGCGCCCGCCGTCCATCAGAAGCAGATCCGGAAAACGGCTGAAGCTTCCCATCTCATAGCCCATACCTTTTTCATCCAGTTCCTGCCGCTCGGCCAGGCCATGCCGGAAACGACGGGTAAGCACTTCCTCCATGCTCGCGTAATCGTCCGGACCCTGCACGGTTTTGATCTTAAACTTGCGGTAATCGCTTCGCTTCGGCTTTCCTTTTTCATAAACGATCATTGAGCCGACCGACTCAAATCCGCTGATGTTCGAAATATCATAGGCTTCCATGCGCATCGCGCGGTCAACGCCGAGCAGCTCCTCGATCTCGTGCACCGCCCCGATCGTGCGGCCTTCTTCGCGCTTGATCCGCTCCCGGTCTCTTTGCAGGACAATCGATGCGTTCTCAGCCGCCATCTCGACCAGCTTCTCTTTCGTACCCTTCTTCGGCACACGCAGAGTAACCTTCTGTCCCCGTTTCTCAGTGAGCCACTGCTCCACCACCGTGTGATCCTCTATCTCCGTCTCCAGCATCAGTTCATGCGGCACAAACGGCGTCCCGGCGTAATACTGCTTGATGAAACTGCTTAAGATCACCGCTTTGGTATCATGCGGCGCGACCCGCAGATAAAAATGATCTCGGCCGATCATCTTGCCGCCGCGGATGAAGAACACCTGTACCACTGCGTCGCCTCCATCCACTGCCAGAGCCAGCACATCCTTGTCCTCGCCGTCCCCATGCGTGATCTTCTGGCGCTGGGCAACCTGCCGGACACTGTTTAAAAGATCCCGGTATTCCGCCGCCTTTTCATAATTCATCTCCTCAGCAGCCTGCTCCATCTGCTTCTGGAGCATTTCCAGCACCGGCGCGTATTTTCCATTCAGGAATTCTATCGCCTCATCCACGGATTTTCGATAGTCCTCGCTGCTGATGAGCCCCTGACAGGGAGCCGGACACTGTCCGATGTGATAATACAGACACGGACGATCCTTACCAATGTCCCTGGGCAGAGAAAGTGTACAGCTTCTTAATTTATAAATCTTATTGATCAGATCGATCGTATCCCGTACCGCTCCCGCACTCGTAAACGGACCGAAATAGCGGGACCTGTCCTTCTTCATCGTGCGGGAAAACATCACACGCGGAAATGCTTCGCCGAGCGTCACCTTAATGAACGGATAGCTCTTATCATCCTTCAGCATCGTATTGTACTTCGGACGATGCTCCTTGATCAGGTTGCACTCCAGAACCAGAGCCTCCAGCTCCGAATCCGTCACGATATACTCAAACCGGCTGATGCGCTGCACCATCTGCTCGATCTTCGGGCCTTTGTTGCGGCTGGTCTGAAAATACTGCCGCACCCGGTTCTTCAGGCTGATTGCCTTGCCGACATAGATGATCTCATCGCGCGCATCGTGCATAATGTACACGCCCGGTCTGCCGGGGAGCTTTTTCAATTCCTCTTCTATATTGAAAATGGGAACCGTATCAGTCCCGTCCGCATGGGCGTTCTCATTTTCCAAAAGCGGATCCCCCTTTCGCCTGTCCTGTATGGTCAGTCCTATATGATCAGTCCCGCGCTGCCGCAGGCACCCTGCCTGTCAGTACTGCCGCAGCTCCTCGCCTTCATCGTCCTGTGACTTGTCGATACTGCGGATCTCCACATAATATCCGTAATTCTCGTTCACCTGTACAAGAACGCGGTCACCGACCTTATGGCCGAGCAGTGCTTTTCCCATCGGGGATTCGATGCTGATCCTGCCATCGAGGGAATTGCCCCGCACGGAAGTCACGATGCGGTAAACCTCTGTCTCGTCGTCGTCCTCCACATAGACTTCCACCTTATTGTGGATCCCGACTTCATCATCTTTGGAAGCATCCGAGATCACCTCTGCCGTCTTCAGCATTCTCTCCAGATAGCGGATCCGGCTCTCATTTTTATTCTTATCCGACTTGGCCGCATGGTACTCAAAATTCTCACTCAAGTCGCCGTGCGCCCGCGCCTCTTTCACCGCTTCTATCGCTTCCTTGCGCACCACAAGCTTGCGATACTCGATCTCCTCCTGAATCTTCTTCACATCTGCTTCCGTCAACTGTTCCCGCATGTATTACACCTTCCTTTTAAATATCCACTATTTGCCCTGTTTTTCTTCTCTGCCGATTTGCTTCATACATCAGAACAGAAGCAGCGACCGACGCATTCAGAGATTCCACCTGCCCGCACATCGGAATGCGGACACTCTGATCTGCAAGCGCGGCCGTCTCCGCAGTCAGTCCCCGGCTCTCGTTTCCGATCAGGAAGCCGCATGCGCCGTCATACGGGATATCATCGTAGGGAACGCTGCCTTCCAGATGCGCCGCATACCAGCGCACGCCTTTTTCCCGGAGCACCAGCAGATCCCGCCGCAGATCTTCCGTATAATAAAAAGGCATCCGATAAACGCTGCCCATCGTAGATCGAATCACTTTTGAATTATAAATATCCACACAGCCCGGCCCCAACAGAATCCCCGTCACACCGGCTCCCTCCGCCGTGCGCAGGATCGTGCCGAGATTGCCCGGATCCTGAAGGTTCTCCAGAGCAATAAGCAGCGGGGCACCGGAAACGGTCGAAATCCGCCCGGTCATCAGATCCTCCAGCTGATAATGAAACTGCCGTACAACACAGAGGACTCCCTGCGGAGTCCTCGTATCCGACACACTTTCAAAAACACGGTCTGACAGTACCGTGACCGGTCTGCCGCCGTCAAATAATTGCTGTTCCCTGCGATAAAAGCTTTCCGAAACAAAGGTCTCCAGAAGCCGCTCCGGCGGTGTCTCACGAAACATCTTCGATCCCTCTGTCACGAACACATCCCGTTCGTTCCGTACCTTCGCTTTTTTCTGAATCTGGATCAGATCCTTCACGCGGGCGTTCGAAGTGCTTGTGATCATCTGTGCATTCCTCTTACTTTCATTTAGATCTGCATCGCCTTCGCCACACGCACCATGTAATCCGGCAGTTCCTTCTGCATCGCCAGCGCCTCATCAATGTCATAATCCACGTACTCGCCGTTCTTATAGGCCACCACGCGGTTCGACTTGCCTTGCACGAGCAGGTCCGCAGCCATTGCTCCCATCATGGAGCCGTATACACGGTCCCGGCAGGTCGGGCTGCCGCCGCGCTGCAGATGGCCAAGGATCGTCGCGCGCGTCTCCATGCCGGTCGCAGCCTCGATACGCCTCGCCATACTGGTAGAATGCCCGATGCCTTCGGCATTGATAATGATGTGATGCTTTTTCCCGCGCTTGCGGTTATTGATAATATTGTTGATCAGAACCTGCTCATCGTAGTCATACTGCTCCGGCAGAAGAATATCCTCCGCGCCGTTCGCTATACCGCACCAGAGTGCAATGTAGCCCGCATTACGCCCCATCACCTCAATGATACTGCAGCGCTCATGCGAAGTGGATGTATCCCGCACCTTGTCAATCGCATCCATCGCAGTATTAACAGCCGTATCGAATCCGATCGTATAATCCGTACAGGCAATATCCAGATCGATCGTGCCGGGCACGCCGATCGTGTTGATGCCTCTGGCCGCCAGCTGCTGCGCCCCGCGGAACGAGCCGTCGCCGCCGATGACCACCAGACCGTCGATCCCGTGCTTCCTGCAGATCTCCGCTCCCTCATCCTGACCTTCCTTTGTCCGGAACTCGTGGCACCTTGCCGTGTAAAGGATCGTGCCGCCCTTCGAGATCGTATCCGAAACACTCCGGGCCGTCAGTTCCTCAATCTCCTCATTCAAAAGTCCTTTGTAGCCCTGATAAATGCCCATGACTCTCACACCCTGAGAGAGGGCCTTGCGCACAACCGCGCGAATGGCCGGATTCATGCCGGGCGCGTCGCCGCCGCTTGTCAGTACGCCAATTGTCTCCACCTTTTTCGCCATATCGCACTTCCTCCTGTACGTGTGCAATGGTGAGCCGCGCCTCCCATGCTGCCATTTACGGATGCTGTCTCATCAGCCGGCAGCGGCGCGGTACATGTCCGCAATTCCAGTTCATTCTAATCCTTTTTTCTCCGTTTGTAAAGAATTGTTGCAGGCTGCATTCCGACCGGACGCGTAAATAACCTGTCATGTCTTTTTTTGCCTGAATTTTACATTCTCTTCTCCAAAAATGCCGCGCAGGGCAGTCACCAGCTCCTCGTTCGCATCCACGGTCCAGTTTGCACCCAGGTGTCGGACGGCGCGCTCGCTTCGCACGTAGATGGCGACATAATCCTCGCCTTCGCTTTCACGCAGCAGGTCAAACATCTGCGCTTCTTTCTGCGCGTATTCCTGCTTGTTGGCAAACTGCACCCATAACTCCCGTCCGCTGCCGGACGGCTGCGGCGCGGTATATCCGGTATTCGAAGTATATGCGTCTGCAGGCTGCGTCACCCCTGCCCGCACAGAGCCTCCCCGCGCAGCATCCTGCCCGGGTGTGGTCTGCTCAAACGGCCATATCCGCTCACAGATCAGCTTGCTCGGCCGGTCGTCCTCACAGCTGACGCGCCCGCGCACAAAGATTTTATTATCATTCGTCAGATATTGATTGTACGTCTCATAATCACGCGGAAAAACCACGACCTCCACCGTGCCGACCAGATCCTCCAGCGTCACGAAAGCCATCGTCTTATTGTTCTTGGTATATTTTACTGTTTTCGCGGAAATCATGCCGCCGATGATCGCTCTTGCATTATCCTGAACCTTAGACTGGTTCGTCTCCTCATCGAGCTGAAAATCCGTAGTAACATTGGAAATCGTCCGACGCCATTTTTCCTCATACCGCTCCAGCGGATGACCGCTCACGTAAATACCGAGCACTTCTTTCTCGTACGCAAGAAGCTGCTCCTTGTCAAACTCTCCCACGTTCGGAAGCTTTACCTCAAACTCCCGCTTTTCTTCTTCACCGAGCAGGTCAAACAGGGACATCTGCCCGGAGACGGAATCCTTTTTCTCCGCTATCGCGTGATCCATAATATCCAGATAGCCCATCAGCATCTGTTTCCGCGTCGCACCAAAGCAGTCCAGCGCACCCGCCTTGATCAGCCCCTCTATCGTGCGCTTGTTGACATCCTTATTGCCGCTGACCCGTTCAATAAAATCCTGCAGGCTTCGGAATACGCCTCCGCGTTCACGCTCCTCCACAATCCCGTCGATAACAGAACGGCCGATGCTCTTAATCGCGGAAAGTGCGTAACGGATCCGGTTGCGCGGATGCGGGGCCATCTGACTGTCCGCTGCATTGGCCGCTGTCATATCGCTGTCCTCTGTCATCCGGGCATTCGATCCTTCGCGGCCATGCCCGTTCGGCCGGGTCGGCCCGGAATGGTCATCCGCCACTTCGACAGAAAACGAACTCAGTCCCGTATTGATATCCGGCGGCAGGATCTCAATTCCCATCTGGCGGCAGGTAAGCGTATACTCCGCCACCTTGCCCGGATTGTCGATCACGGAGGTCATCAGCGCCGCCATGAATTCCACCGGATAATAGTATTTCAGCCACGCGGTCTGGTACGCCACCACGGCATAGGCCGCCGCATGCGACTTATTGAACGCGTAACGGGCAAAATCTGTCATCTCATCGAAAATCTTATTCGCTGTCTTTTCATCAATGCCGTTTGCAATGCAGCCCGGCACGCCCTCTTCCTCATTACCGTAAACAAAGTTCTGACGTTCCTTCGCCATCACGGAAGCTTTTTTCTTGGACATGGCACGGCGGACCAGATCACTGCGCCCCAGCGTATAGCCGCCCAGGTCCCGCACGATCTGCATGACCTGCTCCTGATAAACGATACAGCCGTAGGTCGGCTCCAGGATCGGCTCCAGCTGCGGGCAGTCATAGGTAATGTCTTCCGGATGGTTTTTTCCATAAATATACTTCGGAATAAAGTCCATCGGGCCCGGCCGGTAAAGGGAAATGCCTGCAATGACGTCCTCCAGACTCTGCGGCTTCAGCTCTTTCATGAAATTCTTCATGCCCGTACTTTCCAGCTGGAACACACCGTCCGTCCTGCCGGTGGCAAGAGAATCGTAAACCGCCTTATCGTTAAAATCGATCTCATCGATGTTGATAGAGGTTCCGCTGCTTGCTTCCGCAAACCGGACCGCATTCTGAATCACAGTCAATGTGCGCAGCCCCAGAAAATCCATCTTTAAAAGCCCCAGCTCCTCAATCGTCGTCATCGTAAACTGGGTCGTGATCGTGCCGTCGGCAGCCCTCGAAAGCGGGACATACTCGTCCATGTTTTTCTGACTGATCACCACGCCCGCTGCGTGCATCGAAGTATGCCGCGGCAGTCCCTCCAGCCGCTTCGACATGTCGATCAGCTCATGTACCTTCGGATCCTCTTCATAAGCTTTCCGCAGCTCCTGGCTTACCTCCAGCGCCCGGTCCAGCGTGATATCCAGTTCCTTCGGCACCATTTTGGAAATCGAGTCGCAGAGTGCGTAGGGCAGGTCCATCACGCGCCCCACATCGCGGATCACGCCGCGCGCGGCCAGTGTTCCGAACGTCACGATCTGAACCACGCGGTCCTTGCCGTATTTGCGCATGACATAGTCGATCACTTCCTGCCGCCGCTCGAAACAGAAATCCACGTCAATATCAGGCATAGACACACGCTCAGGGTTCAGAAAGCGCTCAAACAGCAGATTGTAACGGATCGGATCCAGCTGCGTTATGCCCAGAGTATAAGAAACCACGCTGCCGGCTGCCGAGCCGCGCCCCGGTCCGACCATAATATCCTGCTCTCTCGCATAATGAATAAAATCCCAGACGATCAGGAAATAGTCGACATACCCCATCTTCTGAATCACGGAGAGTTCATAATCCAGCCGCGGGCGGATCTCCTCCGCCCGGTCGCCATAACGGTTAACAAGACCTTCCGAACAGAGTTTGTTTAAATATTCCCAGGAAGTGTAGGGCGACGGGACATCAAATTTCGGCAGCTTGGTCACACCGAATTCGATCTCTACGTGGCAGCGTTCCGCGATTTTATGCGTGTTTTCCAGTGCCTCCGGCGCATAGGGAAACAGCTCCGCCATCTGCTCCGGCGATTTGACAAAATACTGCCCGCCCTCGTAGCGCATCCGGTTCTCATCCGAAAGCTTTTTCCCGGTCTGGAGACAGAGCAGCACATCATGCGCCGCCGCGTCCTCCTCATACGTATAGTGAACGTCATTCGTCGCTACCAGCGGGATATTCAGCTCCCTGCTCATCCGCACCAGCTGCTGGTTTACCAGCTTCTGCGCCGGGATTCCGTGATCCTGAAGCTCCAGAAAATAATTGCCCTCGCCAAAGATTTCCAGATGCTCCTTCGCGATTGCCTTGGCCTCCTCATACATCCCCCGCTGCAGGTACCGCGGCACGATACCTGCCAGACAGGCACTGAGGGCAATAATCCCTTCGTGATATTCGCGCAGAACCTCCATATCCACACGCGGCTTATAATAAAAGCCCTCGACAAAGCCCTTGGAGACGATCTTGGACAGGTTCTGATAACCGGTATTGTTTTCCGCCAGCAGTACCAGATGATGATAACGGTCATCCGACTGTCCCAGCTCCCGGTCAAACCTGGAGCCGGGCGCGACATACACCTCGCAGCCCAGAATCGGATTGATCCCTTCTGCCTTTGCCGCACGATAAAAGTCGATCACGCCGTACATGACGCCGTGGTCGGTGATCGCTGCGCTGTCCATCCCCAGCTCTTTGACACGCTGCACGTATTCTTTTATTTTATTCGAGCCGTCCAGAAGGCTGTACTCCGTGTGGACGTGCAGATGCGTAAAATTCACTGTTTCATCCTTTCACCGCGATTGCTTCCACCTCAAGCAGCACGTCTTTTGGCAGGCGCGCCACTTCTACGCAGGAACGAGCCGGAAATACTCCTGTAAAATATTTCGCATAAATCTCATTGATCTTCCCGAAATCATTCATTTCCTTAATAAATACGGTCGTCTTGATCACCTGTTCCATGCCCGTGCCGGAAGCTTCCAGCAGCGCCGCCATATTGGAAAACGCCTGATTGGCCTGCGCCTCCACTCCTTCCGGAATCTCGCCCGTCGCCGGATTTACCGGGATCACACCGGATGTAAATACAAAACCGTTTGTCTCAATCGCCTGTGAATACGGGCCGATCGCCGCCGGTGCCCTGTCTGTACTGATTGCTGTCTTCATGTCTGTTGTCCTCCTCATTTTTTCTATCATTTTTCCATGAAATAATGCTTACGGATTTCTTCTCCGCTGCCGCTCAGTCAGCGTCCTGGCATTATTTCAATTTATAAATCCTGTGGTCGCGGATCTCGGCTCTTCCCTGCTTCATCAGGCGGCCGACCGCACGCTTGAACGCGTTCTTGCTCAACCCAAACTCACGCCGGATGATCTCCGGATCCACGCGGTCGTCAAATGGCAGCACGCCAGCATATTCCTCGATGACGCCCATCACCATCTCGGCATCCTCGTCCATCTGCAGATATGCTTTCTCGCGTATGCTCAAATCCAGCTTGCCATCCTCCTTCACGCCGGTCACCCGAGCATGGATGCGGTCTCCGACTTTCAGGCCTGTCACGCCTTCCCGCCGGGGAATCAGGGCTGAATACCGGTCGTCCACAGCCACAAACGTGCCAAAATTCCCGCTGAGCTCATACACGCGGCCGTTCACCTCGTCGTTAATCCCATAGGGTGAGTTGCGATGCAGATACGGATACACCCGCATCGTCGCGCAGAGCCGTCCGCTCTTGTCCACATACAGCGCCGCCAGGCACTCCTCCCCCGGACGCACCTTCGCCGTCTGCTCATGAAACGGGAGCAGCAGATCTTTTTCCAGCCCCCAGTCCAGAAACGCACCGATCTTCGCTACCTCTTTTACCTTAAGAACCGCAAATTTCCCGACCGTCAGCATCGGCTCCCGCCGTGTCGCGATCAGACGGTCCTTCGAATCCCTGTAAAGAAACACAGTAATGCGGTCTCCGACCGCAGCATCCGCCGGTACTTCTTTTTTCGGAAGCAGGACCTTTTCATCCGCCTCTCCCAGATATACTCCAAAGTCAACCTTTTTTAAAACCGTTAATTCCTGTTTCTCACCTACCCGCAGCATTTCCGTCCTCACCTATATCTCTGTTCTATTTATCTTTGTCTCAAATTATCGCTGTCTCAAATTGTCTTTGTCTTAATTTATCTTTAATTTATCTTTGTTCTATTTACTTTTGTTTTCTTCCAGTGTCTGTGGATGTTTTTCCTGTGCTTCGTTTTGATTCGATTATACCTTTCTCATCAACTCTTCTGTGTATGTCCCATCCGCGTATGTCTCACAATTGCGTAAGGCTCCCCTGCCTCATTACACAGGCTCACTGACACCTCATTCTCCCCGCGGTACACATGCGGCACGATCATGTCATGAAGCCTCGCCTGCTGCCGGTATTCCACACAGAGCCGTCCGGTCTCAAAGCCTTCCGGAAGGTATTCCTCCGCCATGTAAATATACTGACCGTTGTTCACATGGTAATTCGTATCCAAATGCTGTCTGCCGACCCGGAACGGCTCCATCCGCTCACCCTCTCCGGAAAGCCGTATCTTGCGCGGCATATACTCCATGTCAAGCTTCGGCTCAATCTCATATCCATCGACCACTTCCCGCAGCACCTTCATCGGCCGCCCGGTCTTAACATCCATCATCGCCCACACACTGTTCGCTTTCGCCAGATACTGTTCATCCCCGTCCAGCAGGACAAAATTCCGATAGCCGTAAAACGCCTGAAATCCGTAAGGCCACGTCCTCGAGATCACCCGCTCGCCAAGCATGGGCAGCCGCAGAAGATCAATCTGCCAGAACAGGATCATCCAGACACAGCCATGCGCGTCCAGACAGTCGATGCCGTTCCCGCAGGCCTCGGAATGAAACGTCGAGCAGTCCTGAAAATAATCCACCAGTGAAACCAGAGTCAGTTTCCTGTCCGGTCCCACTTCGCTGAACCGTACTCTTCCGTCAAACTGATACGCCATGATTTCCTCCGTTTCCGTTCTGCAACTGTTCAGTACCCTCACAGCTGCCTCATTCTCATATTCCAAAAAACAAAATCATGATACCACACGCTTTTGTTTTTTACAAGATTCGCCTTGAAATCGAGCAGGGTGATTTTCCTCTACTCGCCGCGCGAGCCGGGTGCGGCTTTAGCCGCAAAACTCCCTGCCCGGCTCTGCGATCGAGTAGGAGGCGGCTT
>JAJQHQ010000018.1 GCA_021199655.1 Lachnospiraceae bacterium
TAGCGTAATTTTTCTGATAGTATTCATGCATTGCCCTGTAATCCTCCACACAATGAATTCTTTGTAAAGAACAAAAGCCATGGCCTTCTCATAAATCGGGGCGTAGATGTCCCATATCTTTTTATTCATCTCTATATTCTCTCTCCATTTCATGTCCGACATTGCTTTTTATGTCGGACGAAGGCAATGTCCCGATTTTCAACGGAAACCGAGGAAGGTACCGAGCCATCGCCTGCAAGGCGATTCTCATGCGCGACTTTCCATTGTGTATATCGTTCCGCCGCCCTTGATTGATGTTTCCGCCGTTTCTCTCATGCCGCAGGAGATGTATTTTTTTACTTTCAACTCTGTGTCTGTGTCCAGAACGCAGGGGATGTTCCGCTCCCGGGCGATGCAAAATGGTTCTTCCAGCAGCACATGAAGAAATCCCTGCCCCTGGAATTCCCGTCGGACAGCGACCATGGAAATAACCACATAGTCCGGCTCTTTCTGATATATTTTCTCATACGGGTTGTTCATCAGCGGAAGCAGCTTTTTCAGTGACCCAAAGGAAAGCTCCCGCAGGAACCGCCATGCCATATGGAAGGATACACGTACCATTTTCATGCCCCATTCCTTCGCTTCGCCCTTTCGCCAATAAGCAAGATAGCCCTCCTGCTGTTCGGAGGTCGCATAGAGGACACCAAGGCGGTAGTAGCACTCCGTCATGATTTTAAGAGCCGTTATTGCATCCTCACGGTCAAGACGTGTAAATAAGCCCTCACCCTCATCATAGAACGCCTCACCAATGCACCTGCCGATTGCTTTTATTTCTTCGTCGGTGAGGTTTGTCAGTTGAATCATGGTATCTCCTCTACACTTGTTTCTGCTCCTGATCTCCCACAAACCAGTAGTCGCAAATCCTCCCGCCGCCTGCCAGCGTCTGCTCGCGAAAGAGCCTTGCGTGGTACAGCCCTGCCAGCAGATGATCCAGTTCGCACATCACCGGCAGGATTTCCAAATAACCGTAGGCTCTCGCGTAATCGTTTAACGGACATCTCGTGAAATGATAGTATATGCCGGACTTGTGAAGTGTGTCGTCAAAATGGAAATCCCAGGTTTTCTCCCGATATTCCGGATGTCCCTCCGCCCATTTTGCACATTTGTGGAATTTCTCGTTCAGCCTGTCCATATCCTCTGGCTTGTTGACATTCAGGCCGCCACCCATGACCGTTCGGACGATTTTCATACCCAACAGCTCCCTGGCCATGCCCCGCATATCATCCGGCGTAATGGCTCCGTCAGCCGCTTTCCAAATAGCCATGAACACAAAGGACATATAGACGTTGTGCGCCATGGGATTTTTCGCGCCGATGTCCTCCGCCTGGGCCAGCATTTGCCGGTAGATGGGCTTTGCTTTCTTTATGTATTCTCTTGCGGTCTTTCTCCCATACTGTTTCGCCAACAGCCTTTTCATAAAGGGAGCGATCATGATCCAGTATTGCCCTGTGTATTTCATGCCGATGCTCCTTCCTTGCAGGTATTTTGAAAGAAACTCATGTTTCGCCCTCCCCGTAAATGCCCCACGCTATAAGTTATTTGCTGTTTCGGTGCAAGTACAGCCATACCAATATGCTTCCGAACCACAGCACCATACTCTCGCTCATCAGGCCGTTGGTAAAAGCCAGACGAAACGCACTGTCCGGCATAAGCAGGGTTGCCTTACATGATCCACGTCATTATCAAAGAAACAACCGATCTCCCCACGGCAAACAGCGGAAGCTTTGATGGAAATGCTCATCAGTCATGCCCACCCTTCCGGCATGTGAAACAAGCCACAGATTTCACAGTGCTAAACTCTACTGCCTCATACTGCCGCTCCAGCCGCTGTTTCAGACTGTCCGCTGTTTCATAGGGTGGAGTGAAGAACCCCTTCGGCTCATAGAGATGCCGGATAAACCAATCTGTCCGGGCAGTTTCCCCGGCAACGTAAAAACAACCGCAGAAACAGCCGCCAGGCTTTAAGACCCGAAACACTTCCCGGTAAGCCGCTTCTTTATCAGGAAAAGCATGAAACCCATTGAGCGAAAGTACGATGTCAAAGCTGCCGTCCGGGAAGGGCAAATTCCCCACATCCCCCTGTTGAAAGCGGACATGCGTCAATCTGTCCCGTTTTGCCCTCTTTTGCGCACGGGACATCATGTCCTCAGAATAGTCCAGACAAGTGATGCTTGCATCAGGCAGCCTTTGATAGACCGGCATGGTCAGCACGCCGGTACCTACCGGCACCTCCAGCAGCGAACCGGAAAAATTCTCCGGAATACCGGAAAGCGCACGGGACAGATATTCAATGTTTTCCGTCTGTCCCATATCCCACACCAGCCTGCACACGGCTTTGCCCAGCAGGGTAGAACAGGTAATCATACCATCATACAAAGTTGCTTCTTTCCCCAATGCGCGATATGCGGATTTGATTTCCTCGTGTTTGCTCATAACGTTCCCTCCATCTACCTTTTGTTAGTGATTACTAACTCGCATTGTAACAGATATCAATGGAGAAATCAATACAGAACCTGAGCGATTGCAGACCAAAGCAGAGACCACCGAACGATAACATACCACAAAAAACGGAGCAAATGCACGGGCAGCATTCGCCCCGCACTAGCTCCACAAAAGACTGGGGAGATGCTCTCTTTCACAAGCCTTTAAAAACTTCAGGTTTTCGATTTCATGGAGGCATTTCATGCAAAAATTTCTTTTCTTCGCGTGAATAAATCACAATTCGAGAAGCCGCTGCGCTCTCACAACTTCCTCTTCCGTCGGAGTCGGAATCCCATCCAGAGAATACGGTATTCCGAGATTCTCCCATTTAAATCGGCCCAGCGTGTGGTATGGCAGCACTTCCAGACGCCGCAGGGTCAGAAGTTCTCGCGCGAATTTCCGTAATGCCACCAATTCCTCCTCGGAATCTGTCAGACCCGACACCAGCACATGACGAATCCACAAATCCTTTCCATGCTCCGAAAGATAGCGTGCCATTGCCAGGATATTCGCGTTATCCTGTCCGGTCAGATTGCGGTGCAGCTGTCCATCCATGGCCTTGATATCAAGGAGAAAAAGATCCGTGACATCCATCAGCCTCCCAAACCGTGTCAGGTACTCCTGATCCAACGAAAATGGGTTGCCGGATGTATCCAGTGCCGTGTGGATTCCTTTCTCCTTTGCCAGAGAAAAGAAATCGGCTACAAATTCCAGTTGTAAAAGAGGCTCACCGCCGCTGACGGTGATGCCCCCGTTTTTCTTCCAGTAGTTGCGATAACGATAGACCTTTTCGAAAAGCGCCTGCGGCGTCCAGAGCTCTCCCACATCTTTTTTCCAGGTCTCGGGGTTGTGGCAGTAGCGGCAGCGCATGGCGCAGCCCTGCAGAAAAACAACGCAGCGCACACCCGGACCGTCCACCAGCCCAAAGGTCTCCAGAGAGTGAACCCAACCGTCCATATCCTGATCCTCCAGCTTCATTTGCCTTGCTCCGCCATATAATCATTTGCGTTTTCGTTACTTGTCATGCCCCGACCACACACTTATCCCGCACGAAATGTGGGATGCCCGCGCTCCTTACATCGCGGCATGACAGGTACGGTTGATCACATCCTGCTGCTGCTCTTTCGTAAGATCAATAAATTTCACGGCATAACCAGACACGCGGATGGTGAAGTTCGCGTACTCCGGTTTCTCCGGATGCTCCATGGCATCTTTCAGCTTTTCAATACCGAATACATTCACATTCAGATGGTGCGCGCCCTGGTCAAAATAGCCGTCCAGTACACTCACCAGATTTTCCGTCCGCTCCTCATCGCTGTGCCCCAGAGCGTCCGGATTGATGGCCTGGGTGTTGGAAATGCCATCCAGTGCATATTCATATGGAATCTTCGCCACAGAATTCAGGGAAGCCAGAAGCCCGTTCTTTTCCGCGCCATAGCAGGGATTCGCACCCGGGGAAAGAGCCTCGCCTGCTTTTCTTCCGTCCGGCATCGCACCGTTCGCCTTGCCATATACCACGTTCGACGTGATCGTCAGGATAGATGTAGAAGGCGTGGAATCACGATAGGTGTGGATGTGCTTCAGCTTGCCCATAAAAGAACGCAGCACCCAGATCGCAATCTCATCCGCACGGTCGTCGTCGTTGCCATAGCGCGGAAAATCGCCTTCAATCTCAAAGTCGACCGCGATCCCCTTTTCATTGCGAATCGGCTTTACCTTTGCGTATTTAATCGCGCAGAACGAATCCACCACATGGGAAAATCCGGCGATACCGGTGGCGAAGCTGCGCTTTACATGGGAATCGATCAGCGCCATCTCTGCCGCCTCGTAGTAATATTTGTCGTGCATATAATGGATCATGTTCAGCGTACCCACATACAGGTGCGCCAGCCAGTCCAGCATGGCATCGTACTTTTCCATAACTTCATCGTAATCCAGATATTCCGAGGTAATCGGCGCATATTTCGGTCCGACCTGCTCACCCAGCTTTTCGTCCACACCGCCATTGATCGCATAGAGCAGGCACTTAGCCAGGTTCGCGCGTGCGCCGAAAAACTGAAGCTCCTTACCCTGTTCGGTCGCAGATACACAGCAACAGATAGAATAGTCATCGCCCCATACCGGACGCATCACCTCGTCGTTCTCATACTGGATCGAGCTGGTCTTTACCGAGATGGCAGCCGCGTAATTCTTAAAATTCTCCGGCAGCCGCGAAGAATACAGCACGGTCAGGTTCGGCTCCGGAGCCGGTCCCATGTTCTCCAGCGTGTGCAGGAAACGGTAGTCATTCTTCGTCACCTGATGACGACCGTCATTGCCAAAGTCTCCCAGCACAAGGGTCGCCCATACAGGATCACCGGAAAACAGCTGATTGTAGGATTCGATCCGTGCGAATTTCACCATGCGGAATTTCATCACCAGATGGTCGATCAGCTCCTGCGCTTCCTTCTCCGTGAGAATGCCGGCCTGCATATCCCGTTCAATGTAAATATCAAGGAATGTGGAAATACGCCCTACGCTCATTGCTGCGCCGTTCTGCGTCTTTATTGCCGCGAGATAACCAAAATACAGCCACTGCACCGCTTCTTTTGCATTTGAAGCAGGCAGGGAAATGTCGAAGCCATATGCTTTCGCCATCTCTTTCATTTCCTCAAGAGCCCGGATCTGGTCTGCGATCTCCTCTCGGAGCTGGAAATCATACCTTCTCATTCCCTGACGCTCCGTGGCCGCAAAATCCTTCTTCTTGCTCTCAATCAGAAAATCAATCCCATAAAGAGCTACCCTGCGGTAATCCCCCACGATCCGCCCTCTGCCGTAGGTATCCGGCAGTCCGGTCAGGATATGCGCATGACGTGCTTTTTTCATCTCCGGCGTATAAATATCAAACACTCCCTGGTTGTGAGTCTTGTGATATTTCGTAAATACCTCATGAAGCTTTTCACTCGGCTCATAGCCATACATCCGGCAGGCCTGCTCTGCCATTTTAATACCGCCGTAAGGCATAAATGCCCGTTTCAGCGGCTTGTCCGTCTGCAGGCCGACCACCTGCTCCAGTTCCCTTTTGTCCTCATCAATATATGCCGCACCATAAGCAGTAATCCCTGAAACCACTTCTGTCTCCATATCCAGGACACCGCCCTTTGCGCGTTCCTCCTTTTGAAGTTCCTGCAGCTTCCCCCAGAGTACCTCTGTTGCCTTCGTAGGTCCCTGAAGGAATGACTCATCACCATCATATGGTGTGTAATTGTTCTGGATAAAATCCCGTACATTCACTTCATACCGCCAGTGTATTCCCTGAAAACCTGCCCACTGCTCCCTGTCTTTTACCATGAAATCCTCCTTATATAATTCGCGGAATTAGTTTATGCTAACTACAGTTAGTATTATATCACACCTGTGTGCAAACATATGCATTTTTTTCAATACATTCGCCGCCAAACGCAATTCCTGCCCAATATATTTATCGCAAAACGTTATTTCTGCCCCTTTCCGGGGCTCAGAGAACAGCTTCCGCTTAACACTAAACTTTATTATTGTGCCAGCCCCTCCAGGATCAGATCGGATCTTCATCACTTTCCCCACCATTTGCGACAGCCAGAAGCTCCACGGCCTGCTCATAGTATTCGGTCTGAATTTCAGCCTTAGATTTTCCCCGTTTACAGCGTGGAGCGATCAAAGGACATTTGCGGCTGCAGGCTCCGCAGATCAGCTTATTTAAAAAATCCTCCAGTGAAATGACGCTTCCGTCCGCCTGAGAAATTTCCGCGGCAATGACCGCTATGGTTTCCTCGGACTCCTTTCCCAGAATGACCAGACGGGGAGCTTCCGCCTCTTCTGTATTCATGGCCTGTATATGGCTGCTTACGGCAGCCCCGCCGCTGTAGGTCACACAGACCACCAGAGTAATTCCCGCGCACAGACAGATTACTTTCTTCCTGATATTGCTTTCTTTCTGTTCTTCTGATATGAGCTCCGAATATTTTTCCAACTCATCCATGAATTTCGAACCTCCTTCAACGTATATAAACTGATATCGTATAGATCGTAACCACCAGAAGCAGGATGTAACAGCCCAGCCTGAACCAGCCAAGATATTGCGCCACGTCCTGACGCAGTTTGCCGGCAAGAAGTCTGGAAATCACGAACCAGAACAGCACTGGAGAGATAAAACCGACGGTGGAAAATACCATTCCGGAAATAAGCGCCAGGGGAATAGAAAGCGTAACGCACTGACCAAGTACCAGTAAAAGAGGAGCACATGGCGTCGCGCCGCATGCCAGGCCGCTGACCAGAAGAGCCAGAGAACCGTCTTCTTTCTGTCCGACCCGAACCCTGCCGCAGCCTCCATGACAGTTTTCACCGCAATTTCCACTGCAGTCTCCGCTGTATTCTTTGTCGAAGAAACGCCGCCTGGCAGTCATGTTTCGTATTCCCTCCGCGATCATGAGGATACTGACCGCAAGAACAAAAATCTGTGCGGCAATATAGATATTGACTCCAAAAGCCATACCGGCGCTGTCCATGATAACCTGGCCCAGGGATGCGGAAATTCCGCACAGGAGCATAGTCATACTGGCTTTGCCCGCCAGAAAGCACATACATGGCAGAAGGATACGTTCATGTGTAATGACATAAGCCGCAAGAAAGGCTGATCCGGCCGATGCCCCACAAAGGCTGCACGTAATGCCGACAGACACAGCAGAAAGCATAACCTGAAAAAGCTGACTAAGCATTATCCCGCTCCCTCCCGATTACTGCCGCTCCGATTGCACCGTTAAACTGCGGATGGGATGCCACAAAAACATCCCGCATCAGTTCTTCCTCAAAGGCCGAACGGATACCGATATTAAGGGCTCCGCCGCCGGTCATCAGAATATCGCCCTGTTTTTCATTGCGGCGGATCATCTTAATGATTCGTTTCGCGATCGACATATGGACGCCGGCAAGAATATCGCTGCGGTCATATTTCCGGGCAATCAGCGAAATGACCTCAGATTGCGCAAACACGACGCAGGTGCTGTTGATATCGCAGGGAGCCTTGCTCTGCATGGCTATCTCTCCGACCTGATCGATCGTTGTGTCCAGAATCTGCGCGATAACTTCCATAAATTTCCCTGTACCGGCGGCGCATTTATCATTCATTGTGAAATTCTTTACTGTATAATTTTCATCCAGATATATAATTTTGCTGTCCTGGCCGCCGATATCAATGATCAGGCCCGGACGATAGTTTTTCGGAGCCGTCAGCCGGACGCCATAGGCATGGGCAGTGATTTCTGAAATGTCATCGTCCGCTGTATCCATAATCTTGCGGCTGTAGCCGGTAGCGATGGTGCATGCAATCTCATCTCGGCTGATGCCACGTTCCCGGCACAATTCCTGTAAAAGCCGTTCAGCAATGGCACTGTTGTCAATCCCGGAACCGGAAGCTCTGGTTCCCACCACCTGATCTCCCTGAATCAGAGCCGTCTTTATATAGGTAGAGCCGCCATCAATACCCGCGTAATACTTATCTGTCATGGATATTTCCCACTCCTTTTCCTTTCAGATCCTTCAGCTTGATCAGTTCAATAAACGCCTCGATCCGAATCCGTATCTGCTCCACATCTTCCTCATTGTAATCGCTTTCTACGCGTATAACAGGAATATCTTCCTTTTCCAGCGCCTTCTCAAGCAGAGGAAACTCATAATCATAGACCAGACACCCCCGCAGGACATGGTATACAACGCCCTGGATTTTATGCCTGTGAACCATATGCAGGACACGATCAATCCGCTGCCTGTTTTCAGAAAAAACCGGGCAGGTGCAGGCCCGTATATAGCGGTTTGCCAGTGCGCGAAGCAGACCGTCGAAGCTCATGTCCGTCGGGACAACCGGGTCGTACAGGAACCGCTCGCCCATGCAGGTCTCGTCTGCCGCCAGACTGCCGCCCATCTGTTCTATAAGAAGCGGCAGCTTCATATTCGGGAAAATGATCGGAGAACCGGTCAGCATGATCCGCGGCCGGTTCGCCTTAGTAATATACTCCTCTTTTGCCTGACGCTCGGATAGTTCCTCATTCAGTGAGTGAAGACAGTCCGTCCACTGTTCCTGAGGCATATAGGAAGCGGCATTCATCATAGCCATGATATGGGTGCCGCGAATCAATGCCCTCTCCTGATTTTTAAATCTCAGAAAACGGGACATTTCCCTCTGAGAAAATCCCGTCAGCCAGATGCTGTCACGGAGTCGTTTCCATGTCACAGCCTGACCAGTGACGGCCTCCACGACGCGAATCAGCCTCTTATATTCCGTCACACTGCCTGAGATTGCCGTGTCATCTGTGCGGTTCATCGGTAAATTCATTACATGGACATCGCTCTCGCGGCTTAAAAGATCCGCTATTTTTTTCTTGCAGTCACAGGCAGCAGGAACCACCATCAGCCGGCAGTCTTCATAAATGGGCATCGTCTTCATTTCCCGAAATCCGGCAACTGCTTTTACAAGAGGACAGGCATCCCGCGGTGTGCGGTCATCGCCGATCTGGAATGCGGTGTAGTGCCCGCTGCACAGCTTAACCGGCATCGCGCCCGCCGCATAGATCAGCTCCTGGGGAACCATCATACAGTAAATGCCGATACAGGGAATATCAGCCGCAACTCCTTCGTGATCCACATAGATACGGCGTAGAGTGTTCAAAAACGGTTCCATCGCTTTCGGAAGCCCCGGCAGAAATTCTATTTCCCGAAGGTAGCGTGCCGCGGTATGAGACGACCGGCGGAGGAAACGTTCTTCCTGCCGCATACGGACAGCCTGCTCCTGTTCCGGTGTAATCATGTCTTCTCCTCCTTTACATATCCTGCATCGGACTTTGATGCGGGACGCTGGCTGCGCCGTCGCCGCCAGACGATCTCTTATGCGCAGCTCTCCACTTCTGTTTTTTATAACGGAGCATGAATTTTTCCCGGGATGAGACATAAACCGGCCGCCCGAAAACCGTGATGGAAAGCGCATCATCCTCAGGACAGTATCGGACACATTCTCCGCAGAATATACAGTCCCAGTCCGTAACCTTTGTTTTTTCCTGTTCCGTATAGATTGTTTTAATTCCCATCGGGCACGCCTCGTAGCAGGCCCCGCAGCCGGTGCAGGCCTCACACTTCTTTTTCAGCTGAACCGGAGAAATTTTGTGTGTGATTCCGATCAGAAAACCCAATGGACAAATGGTACACCAGAAACGGCGTTTAAAAAAACTCCCGATTATAACGCCCACCATGACAAACGCTCCCGCATACAGGCTGACTTTGAATCCGCTAAATGCCGGGGAGAGTGTCTGAACCGGACAGAAATCACAAAATTTACCTCCTGCAAAGCACAGACTCAGCATCAGGATCACAAACCCCCATTTTATCAGCTTCAAACCGTCATAGATCTTTTCGTTCATTGCAATACCATCCGCCTTCAGCCCCAGACGTACCTGATGGATCACATCCTGCAAAAGACCCATCGGGCACAGAAAACCGCAGATCAGCCGGCCGAGGACAATCATAGACGCCAGCATGGAGACAAGCCAGGCCAGTATTTCTCCCAGCGAAAGTCCGAATAACAAATCCAGATTTGCCAGATAATAACAGCCTCCGCTGATAAACTGGTTTTCGTTGTAGAGGCCGCAGGAAAAGACCGGCAGGGCAATTCCGTCAAACCAGACGCCAAAAATATACGCGCCGTAAAAAATGATCAGCCAGGCAGAAATCATGCATAGCCACCGCACAAACATAAACAGGGAAAACGGATTCCCCGTGCGGCCGGAGCCGCACCTCCGCTGCCGGACATAATCTCTGCCATAGGCCTTCCGTTCCAGATACCGGCGCGCGGCCATGCACAAAAGAATTCCAATCACGGAGACCGCAAGAATCCAAAACAGAGGTATCAAAGCAGACAGGTGCCGGAGGGTAAAAAGTGTAGTTTGCTCTGCCTTATAGCTCAGGATGTAAAAATCGATGTTATTTTCAGAGTAAGCTACTGTAATGCCTTTCCAGGCATCTTTTGCACCCAGTGCTGTCAGCATCCCGTTTTCATCTGTGATCTGGTCTGTAACACTGCCGTCTGCAGCAGTCACCCGCACCATCGTATCGGCAAGAGGAGCATCGTTATAATAAATCTGCACTTCCCGGCGCCGGTTCAGTACCACATCCAGCGCAAAAGCATCCGCACTGTAAGTCTCTCCATCCGCATTGTTGCCAAGAAGGATTTCCATATCCGTCCGGGCAGCCAGATGCAGTCTGTCCCGCTGCCCATCACCGTTATAATCGCCGTACTGCATTTTGGAGACCGCGAGAAAACTGCCTGTATAATCCTCTGTCAGAAAGGACATATGTTCTTCGCTCATGACAGCAATGCCGGAGGTCGTCAGCCCATAAAACTGGATATCGCTCTGGTCAATGCCGCCCCCAAGAACTAATGTCACATTCACATTATCGTAAGTAAAATACAGCCCCAATTCTCCCTCTTCCGTTTCCTCTATCCCCAACGTATATTCAGTAACATCATCGGCAAATTCATAAAAAGGAAATTTCCAGGAGTACCGGGCAAACAGCCCCATTAAAACGCATAGAAGCAACAGTCTCCAGTGCTTTAAAATCGTACTTATAATTGATCTCATAATAATGTCTCGTGGTAACTGTGAAGGTATTTAGCAGTTACATCTCGTGAATACTCTGCTTCAGAAGCTCGGAGAATGCCTCCAGCCGGATGCGAAGCTGTTCTATGTCATTGTCATGATAGTCCGTTTCCAGGCGCAGCACTGGTATATTGCGGTGAGTAAAAAGTTGTTCCAGTCTGTCAGCCTCAAAATCATATTCGATCTGCCCCTTGAGAATATGGAGGATCACACCCCGGACTTTGCCGCCATCCAACTGTCGCAGCGCCTGATCATACAAATCCCGGTTCCGGACGAACGCTCCGGAGCTTTCATGTTTAAAAGAAACCGCCGCCAGCTGCTGCAGGGCTTCCTGCCGGTTGAAAATGGAAACATTCCCCGTCCATTCCGGTGGGCAGGTTTTTCCGGTAACCCAGCTGCAGCAGTTTACAACCTCCAGGCCACAGGCGTCCAGCAACTGCGGAACCTTAAAGTTCGGAAACAGGATCGGGGATCCAATCACCAAAACGCCGGGGTATTCCCTGGTGGATGGAAGCTGCGTTTCCCGGAGGCTGTCCCTCAGGATGGTAATCCTTTCCGTCCACTCTTCCAGATCTTCCGCATAAAACCAGGTGAGATTTAAAAAATGCCGCACCATCCCATTTAAGCGAATCACCGGATCATTGCACAATTCAAAAAAGGCATCCTTTGCCCGTGATGTTTTCTGAACAGCCCGCCGAATCCCTCTCGTGGTTCCCGGCAGCAGCCACCGCAGGGATAGCTTTTCCATAATCTCATCCAGCTGCCCGGCGATTGAAAAGGAAAGACTGGCCGAAGAAGCGCCCGGCATAATATACAGCGGATAAACCGTCCACCCATCCTCTTCCAGAAGATAAGAAAGCTTTCGCTGGCTGTCCCCTGCTATGGGAATGATTACCGGCGGCTTTCTCTCTGTCTTTTCCTGATATGTTTTTATGTATCCGAGCGCAGACCGGGAAACGGCATCCGCGTCACGGGGAACCAGACTGTCCGCACATTCACTGATGGCCAGTCCGCCGCCAACTACCCAATGCGGCCGAATGTGATAAGCCATCAAAAGCTCTTCCGGAAAAGCGGAACCCAGGATCAGTACTTCCCGTCCACAGGCCTGACCTTCAAAGCAAAAATATTTCTTCGCCTGCAAAAAGAAATAATCAAGCGCTCCGGGAACGCCGCAGCATCCCCGGAGTATTTCAAAACCCTTTTCTAATTCTGACTCAACATTCTGCATGGCAGGGGCTCACTCAAGCCCCAGCAGGTCTATGATCTGCTCGAGCTGCATAACTGTGGATGTAAGTCCTCCATCTGCACTGTACCAGAGCGCCTCATCCATATAAATGATATTTCCGTTCTGATAAAGCTCCGTATCCGCAAGCTCCGTTGATTTCACTACCTCCTGTGCAGATACTGCTTCAGCCATATTTTCACCGGCATCCTTATCAAAAACAAAGACATAGGTTGGCGCCGCATCTGTGATCGTCTGGACAACTTCGGCATTCTGCACCGTCATATCCTCGGATTCTTCTTCTTCAATGGAGGCATTATCCTGTCCGTCACCGCCGCCGCGAATTTCGCCATCCGCCACAGCTTCTTCAGAAATATCTTCTTCCTGTTCGCCATCCGTGCTTTCCTCGCGTCCGCCATCGCCGCCCCGGCCCTGTTCCTCATTGTCCTCTTCTTCATAAGCAGATATAAATCCAAGGGCGCCGCTAAGCAGTGCATTGGAATTATTCGCTCCAAGAGAGAGGCCGCCGTCTTCGCATGTGACACAGATAAAAGAAACCTCATTTTCCGCGGTATAGCTCTGCACGGTATCAATCATTTCCTGTATCTGATCCAGATACTCCTGTGCAGTCTCTTCCCCGCCAAACAAAGTCGTGATCGCATGAACCCTCTTTTCCAGGGCAGCCATATATGCCTCGGAAGAATCTACATCACCGGTAGCAAAATAGATAGCCGGTGCAACCGCGTCTACGACTTCAACGCTCTTGGTCTGACGGAAGCCGGCCAGGATCAGATCCGGATTGCACTCTGCAAGTGCGTCCTGATCCCAGTCTTTAAATCCGCCCAGATCCACATAAAAGTCCCCGGCATAATCCGAAAGGTAATCCGGCATGGCCAGTCCGCTCGTAACAGCCACAACACGGTCTCCAAAGCCGAGAGTATCAAGGATGTCCAGCATTCCCAGATCATAAACAGCGATCGCATTTACCTCAGACTCGATCACAGCAGTCCCCCAGTCGCTTTCTATCTCAATGGGGTAAGCGGACTCCGCTCCGGCTTCCACCGAAAGCGCCATTGAAAGTGCCAGTAAAATTGCAAATGTCTTTTTCATATTGAACCTCTTTCTTAATATAATGTTGTTAGTATATTACAACTTCCGTTAGTATATACTAACCATCAGCCATTGTCAAGAACTTTCTCAACTGTTTGCCGTGATTCCATATGACGGCCCTGTAATCAAATTTTATTCACGATTGGTTAGTTTTGTCTAACCTTTTGTATCGTAGCAGATGCTAACAGGAAGTGCAAGAGATAAATTTAAGATTTTTTCCGCAGTCTGGATATAAAGATAACAACACTATTTCTGCCCCTTTCCGGGTCTCAGTGAACAGCTCCCGTTCAACGCATACCGACAGTCGCAGCAGTCATCCCCGTAACCCAGCGTTTTCGTCCGGTGGAACCCATTTTTCATGTAATAAGCAACGATGTAATCTACCGCACAGATTCCCGGCAGGATGCCCTTTGCGTCAAACTTCTCGGCATAGGCAATGAATCCGCATTTCCTGATATTAATCATGAATTCATTCTCGTTGATATCCCTGTATTCGATTTCCCAGTCAAAAGGATGCAGCTTTCCGCTTTCCTGCCGGAGCATGTGCTGCTTCGCTTTTTTCCTGAAACTGTTCAGATACGTCTTACCGACCATGTGCAGCAGCGGCTTCGGAACGGTCAGCAGCATTTTCTCATTCATATGCCACATAAGCTCATCCGACTGCTTCTGGTTCATTCCCAATTCCATCATCGCCTTGTACCAGGCAACATAAGAAGGCGCATAAGCGTAATTGAAGGAAAATATGCTTTCCCCGATATCGGGTGTTTCCTTAAGCACTCTCTTAAACCAGAAATCCAATCTGCTTTTGAATTGTATGTAAAAATCCTTTCCATACATCTGTATCATCATTTTCCTGCTTCTTGCCATCGTCAGGAGATATATAAACTTCATCATTGTGCCAGGCTCTCCAGCAATTGTCCTGAGCCCCGCTCGGGACGCATGCCTGCCCCATGGCCGAAGGCCATTTTAAATGGGCAGGCTCTCCAGCCAGCTGCAGATCATATCAAGAGCCAGCTTTCCGTTACCCACATTGCAGTGGTTTTCCGCTTCTTCTTTTTCCGTAAAAAGGCGGAAGGTGAGACTTCTCACATTCGTAAACATGTCAATTTCCCTGCCGATCATATGGTAGTCGATAAAGTGATCCCTGCTCGCTCCAAGTATCAAAAGATCCTGGGTGACCTTATCCGCGATCGGCTCCAGACTGTAATCAGCCAGCTTTCTTGCATATCCATAAGCGCTGTCCGCTTCGTAAGCATACATCCCGTGCTTTAAGCCCCAGTCGATCATTGGCTCCTTTTTTGCTTTCGCGTTAAAAATCAGATTGACCAGCCCCTTTGCGTGAAGTCTCATAAACAAATAAAAAATCTTCCGCAGAGCCGGCGGCTGTCCGCCGATAATGACATCCAAAAAGGACGGAAACACCGACCACGCCACCACCTTTGTGATGCGCTTGTCAAATGCGGCCGCCCTCGGCGCAAGATAACCGCCCAACGATACGCCGATGATCGTCACATCGGAGAGATTGAAAAAATCGAGCACCACTTTCACGGGTTTTTCCCATTCATGCGTGAAGTGCATTCCCTGTGTGCGGATCACACCGCCCTGCCCCGGCCCCTCAAACAAATAGACTTCGAAGCCCTTTTCCTGCAAATACAGCAGGGAGAACAAAAATTCCTCAAAATAGCTGTCATTTCCGCCGTGAAGGAGCAGTATCCCTCTGCTTTCCCCTTCCGGTTTCACATGCATAACGGGCAGCTTCACTCCCTCATACGGCACTTTCAGCCTCCTGATACGTGGATTTTCTCCTTCGAAATAATCTGCGTAATACTCGTAAAAAAGAGCAGTGGCTTTCTCGTAGTACTTTTTCTTGTCGGGATCGCCGTCGTACATAAAAAATTCGCTCATACGGTAATAAGCAATGGCGTTCTCAATCCGTTCCTCCTCCATCGCCTCATCTCCGAGCGCGATCAGCTCACGCTTCCAGTCGGCGCTGCTTTTTATTTTCCTGCTGATTTTCTGAATATCCACCAGACGCCCGCCATCCCAATTGATGACGCGGTTAAGCTGATAATTAAAATTTGCCTCATCGTTCAGCTTATACACGCCTTTTTTCAGAGTTATCGGCTGCGAAATATCATATTTTTTCATAAATAAAAGCCTCCTTGTTGATACCGTTTTATCATACAAGGAAGCTTTACGCTTTCAATTACACGCTAACACGATATATATTTTCATACTGCCTTCGCAGCAAACGCAAAGACCTGTGTCGATTAGTCACGCCAACTTTTCATGAAACGGTTCAGAACAGCGCGGACCAGCAGCCTGCTATTCTGAATAGCCGCACTAACTTTTCAGGAAATCGCTCAGGGAGATCCCGAACATTCTCTTGCAGGTCGCAGCCAGATGGGACGGAGAGTCGAAACCTGCCATCATTGCGGCATCCGTAATATTCCCCGATTTCAACAGATGAATATAGCTCTTCCTTATTTTTTCCAGTGCCAGATATCGGCGCAGGGCGATCCCCACATTTTGCTTAAACAGATGCGAAAAACGGCTGACAGAAATTCCGGCTTCCGCCGCCAGTTTGCTTATCGTATCAGCCTCAACACTCTCATAATTTTTTAGCGTCTCAAGAGCATTCTGTATCCGCACGTCCATGGAAAAAGAGAAATCTCCTATCCCCAGCATATTGGTGATCGCCTCGTCCACAGTTGGAAGCGAACGAGTATCAAGCCATACGTTCCTTATTTTCTGTACTGTTTCACTGTCCAGGACAGCATAGTTCTGCCCCTTCAGATAACGACGGGAAAGTTCATTGGCAAATAAAGAAGTTTTATCGAACAGGCAGATGAGCAGTTCCCCCTTTTCCGCGCAGGCTGTATGCAGAACGTCAGAATCGATGCATATTCCCTCAGCTTCAAATTCATACTGGTTCACACTGCACCTGATTTTATGGGAAACTCCGATTATGATATGCGACAGTAAGTGTCTGTGTTTTTCCGGTTCATGGTAAGCCGCATTCAGATACAGCCTGTCATATTGAAAAAAACATTCCGTCACAATATTACCTCCACATGATCCATTTAGGTTCTCAATCCCGGCAAAACTTGCTTCTGTCGTACCTATTTCAACCTTGATATTCCCAGAGCATTAGATTGTGCATCGTTTCCGAATAAATTATCTCTTGTGTATTCCTAATTCGGAACAAATGTATTCCTGTATTCCTCCCGGATTTCTTCCGGCACAAGGCTTCCGCCGGTCGCCCATACGATATGGGAAGCCACATTCATTTTATTTATTAAACCGTTCTTTTCCAGATAAGCACGTGTCTCCGGGCTTGTCTCAAGCTTTATCGGCCCCTGGAACGCTGCACAGGCACTGGGCTCCAGAAAGACAGATTCTGTATCCAGCACGTCGCGCATATAGTCATACAGTTTTCCGTCGCGGATGGTGAATTCGCCGCTCAGCAGCGGCTTCATGACGCTGCCTGCAAATCCGGAAGGCCGGCCGACGGCAAGCCCGTCCGCGTGGGTCAGACCGGTCAGCCCGATATCCTGTACAGAAATGCCATTTTGCAGTCCGGTGCTCATGCCAAGCAGCATACAGGGTGCCTGCACCGGTTCCACAAAGAAACAGTGTACCGCATCGCCGAATACCTGTTTTAGTCCAAAGGTAATACCGCCCGGCGCTCCGCCGACTCCGCAGGGAATATAGACAAACAGCGGATGCATTTCATCCACCAGAATCTGTTTTTCCGCCAGCTGGCCGATGAGGCGCTTTGCCGCCACCGCATAGCCAAGGAACAGATTTCTGGAATTCTCATCGTCTACAAAATAACTCATCGGATTTTCATCGGACTGCTTTCTTCCATTCTTTACGGCCTCACTGTAATCAGCCTGATACTCAATCACGGTCACGCCATGGCTGCGCAGCAGGTCTTTCTTCCACTGTTTTGCATCCGCGGACATATGGACGATCACATGATAACCCACCGCAGCGCTCATGATGCCGATGCTCATGCCGAGGTTTCCTGTCGAACCGACTTGTATCGTATATTGTGCAAAAAAGTCCCTGCATTCCGGTTCCGCCAGCTTTGCGTAATTGTCACTCTCTTTGAGGATTCCATTCGCAAGCGCCAGCTCCTCCGTATGCTTCAATACCTCATATATGCCACCCCTGGCTTTCACGGACCCTGCGATTGCCAGATGGCTGTCCTGCTTCAAAAGCAGCCGTCCCTGCAAATGACTGTCATACTTCTCATTAATGCGGGTACGCATATTCGGAATATCCGCTAAAGCAGACTCAATGATACCGCCGCGCTCTTCTGTCTCCGGAAAGCACTTCATGATAAATGGCGCAAAACGCTGCAGTCGCGCTTCCGCATCGTCAATATCCGACATAGTAAGCTCACAGGAGTTCTTCGAATCTGCAAAAGAAGTTTTATCCGGATTGATCCAGATCACTTCTTCCGCTGCCTGCATTTTTTTCAGCATGGGACTCGACTCCAGCATTTCTTTGATCGCTTCCATAACCATCATTCTCCTTCTGTCACTTTCTGATATCCTTTTATGGCTCCCGCCAGCATCATCCATATTTTTTTACATTATGGGAAGAAAACCGTTTCCTATAATGCTCCAGAATCTGGCGATTCTGTCGTTCACTTATCGGGTGAAAATCCGCAAGTGCGTTTTCTTTTCGATAAGTTACACTATAACACATCCGCCGAACACTGTCATTTTCTTTCCTGTCTTTTCATCTGGTAGCTGAGATAGTCCAGGCAGTCAATTTTCTTTTGTTCCTGATGCAGCTGTTCCAACAGCCCCCGCCGGTGACGGCTTAAGAGCATATCGCACTTCTTTTTCTCTCCCTGCCTGTATTCAAGAAGAAATTCCTGAATACAGGCTTCGTCACAACCGGCATCTTTCATATTCTGAACGATTGCTTCTTCACTGTATTCCATAACAGATATCCCTCTTTTTGGACTTCCGGTTTTATCCTCATGATTTCAGATACGTTTCAAAGAAAGATTCCATTTTATCAAATGGGATCACATCCATCCGGTCGTACAGATCCGTATGGACTGCACCCGGAATGATCAGAAGTTCTTTGTTATCACCGGTCAGCTTCTTAAATGCGTCTCTGCTGAAATAGCAGGAATGAGCTTTTTCCCCATGAATGACAAGCACAGCATTCCGGATTTCCTGACTATACTGCAAAATCGGCATATTCAGAAACGACTGACAGCCGGTCACATTCCAGCCGCCGCTGGAATTTAAGGAGCGAGGATGATAGCCGCGTTCGGTCTTGTAGTAATCATAATAATCCTTTACAAAGAACGGCGCATCCTCTGGAAGCGGGTCGACCACACCGCCGCCCAGGGCATAGCTGCCGCTTTTGTAATCGGTGATACGCTGTGCGCAGAGAGCCTTGCGCTTCTCATAACGGGCTTCCTCACTGTCCTCACTGTCAAAATACCCGTTGGCATTCACGCGGGACATATCATACATGGTGGAGGCCACTGTAGCTTTGATGCGGGTATCCAGTGCTGCCGTATTGAGAGCCATACCGCCCCACCCGCAGATACCGATGATGCCGATCCGCTCCGGATCCACATTATCCTGCACGGACAGGAAATCCACTGCCGCCATAAAATCTTCGGTGTTGATGTCTGGAGAAGCCATATAACGGGGCTGTCCGCCGCTCTCACCGGTGTAAGACGGGTCAAATGCGATCGTCAGGAAACCGCGCTCTGCCATCGTCTGTGCATACAGTCCGGAAGATTGTTCCTTTACCGCACCGAAGGGGCCGCAGACCGCGATAGCAGGAAGTTGTCCTTTTGCATTTTTGGGCTCATAGAGATCAGCCGCCAGAATGATGCCGTAGCGGTTGTGGAACGTCACCTTTCTGTGATTTACCTTGTCGCTCTTTGGGAACGTCTTATCCCATTCCTGTGTTAAAGTAAGCTGTTCATTCATAATGTTTCGTCCTTTCATAATTATATTTTGATGTCTGCAAAGCAGGCATGCATTGTGCTTCCTGATAAAGCGTTTCAGCGTAAGCATCATATTCAGCACTTTCTTTTACCTCGTCATAATAATAAGCAATAATGTCTTCAACCGTCAAATCTGTGACACCTCCTCTGATGCTTCTATTTTATAGTTAAGCAAACAGGATGGCAAATACTTAATTTCTATTTCTGGTTATTCTTGCAGGGAATATCTGTATATGTTAATATAACCACAGGACAATATAACCAATATAACCATCAGAACCCATAGAAGCATATACAACCAATAAAGCACGAGAAACGGAAGATTTTTATGGAACTACGTGTTTTGCGATATTTTATAGAAGTGGCAAGGGAAGGAAGCATTACAGGGGCGGCCAGATCACTTCATATTTCCCAGCCCACTTTATCGAAGCAGCTCAAGGAACTGGAAGCAGAACTTGGATGCAAACTGTTTACCCGCGGCAACTATAATGTGCATCTGACTGAAGAAGGGATTCTGCTCCGCAAACGCGCAGAGGATATTCTTGAGATGACAGATAAGACTATAGAAGAATTTCAGTCTCTTAATGATATCACCGGCGGGGACATACGTATCGGCTGTGCGGAATCTTATCTGATCCATTATCTGGCCAGCGCCATCAAAGATTTCCGCCTGCAGTATCCGGGACTTCGGTATCACATCACCAGCGGGGATACCCGTGTCGTAGTAAATGATCTCGAACAGGGGCTGTCGGATTTCGCTGTTATTGTGGAGCCGCCTGATCTGTCAAAATACAATTATCTTTCCCTCCCTGATGGAGACGTCTGGGGTCTTTTGATGCGGACGGACAATCCTCTGGCTCAGAAAACAGTGATCTGTCCGGAGGATTTGCAGGGCATACCGCTCATCACTTCGCCCCAGTCTATCCGTGCAGACCTTCCGAGATGGTGCGGGGAAGCTGTCGATCATCTGAACATTGTCGGAACCATCAACCTGTTTTATAACGGTTCTGTTTTTGTCAGGGAAGGGCTGGGATGTCTGCTGGTATTTGACCGGCTGGCCGATGTCAGCCCGGAGAGCGGACTGTGCTTTCGGCCTCTTTCTCCTAGGCTGGAGACCAGAATGTATATCATCTGGAAAAAATATCAGGTTTTTACACCGATTGCAGAGAAACTCATTGATTCACTGAAAGAGCGCTTTTCAGTTTCACCTTGATGATTTTCATAGAAAAACGTGAAATTTCACGTCTGATTTTTCAGAAAAACGTGCATTTCCAATCTTGAAAGTATTGAAAAATGTGTTATGCTGTTAAAAGAGGACTATGTTTCCGTTGTTCAGAAAGGACGGTGATTTATTTGAAACGAAATGCGATTCAGGACCTGATCAGCTGGAAATCCAGCGAAGACCGCAAACCAATGGTACTTAAGGGGGCTCGTCAGGTCGGTAAAACGTGGCTCATGAAAGAATTCGGGCAGACCTGTTACGAAAGCTATGTTTATTTTAACTTTGACGAAGAAGATGAATTAAAATCCATTTTTGAAACAAATAAAAATCCACAGCGAATCATTGAACTGCTCTCCATGATTGTCGGTCAGAAGATTCTTCCTGGCAGAACCTTAATTATTTTTGACGAAATACAGGAATGCTCAGAGGCGTTAAATACGCTCAAATATTTTAAGGAAAAAGCAGGCGAATATCACGTTATTGCAGCAGGCAGTCTGCTTGGGACTCTCCTCGCGCAACCCAAATCCTACCCGGTAGGCATGGTAAATCTGCTGGAAATCTGCCCTCTCACTTTTGATGAATTTCTGGAAGCAATTGATCCGGTTCTTTATTCTTACTACTGTAGCATTCAGAAGAATCAGAGTATCGAAGAAATCTTCCACAACCGTTTGCTTGAAGCATACCACAATTACCTCATTATCGGTGGTATGCCCGAATGTGTAGCCTCCTGGATAAAATACAAAGATCCTGCAAAAATTAATCAGATACAACAGGAACTAATTGAAATTTATGAAAATGACTTTTCCAAACATAATGGCAAAGTCAACAGTGGGCGTATTCTTATGGTTTTCCGCAGCATCGTTACTCAGCTTGCCAAATCCAACGAAAAGTTCATGTACGGAGCCGTTCGGGAAGGTGGAAGAGCCCGCGATTTCGAAGAAGCGATTGAATGGCTTGTATCGGCTGGTATGCTCAACCGGATTTATAATGTCTCAAAAACAGAGCATCCGCTGGCCGCGTTTGACAAGCTGGATCAATTTAAGCTCTTTGTATTTGACACAGGCCTTCTGAAACACATGGCCGGCATTGACAACAGTGCAATCCTTCTGAAAAAAGATTACCAGTTCAAAGGGCCGCTGACTGAAAATTATATCCTGCAGCAGCTTCGAGGACAGTTTGAAGTGGACCCTCGATATTTTTCGGACAAAAACAGTGAAATTGATTTTGTCCTTCAATATGGCACGGAAATTATCCCTGTTGAAGCGAAAAGCGGTGCTGATAAATCCGCACCATCCTTTAAAAGATACGTTACTGACCATCATCCCGAGTATGCGCTTCGTTTTTCAAAACGCGGATATCGGAAAGATGGAAATATTACGAATTTTCCGCTGTACCTCGCGCGAAAAACAAGGGAATTGCTGTGATGGAAACTCATTTATTTTTCAAAAATTACGTTGACATACGTATTCACACGTGTTGTATTGAAAATGAAGAGATATCCAATGAAAACATCCGAATTAACAAAAATGCTGAAACGAAGCGGTTGTTACATTATCCGGCAAGGCATCAACCATACTATATGGTTCAGCCCACTAACAAATTCCCAATTTGCTGTACCCAGACACAAAGGAGAAATAAAGACCGGAACCGCCAATAACATTCTTAAGGGTGCGGGAGTGAAATAAAGCCCCCATTATCTACACGATTTTCCTATGAGAGGAGGAAACAGTTTGTCAAGATACGCATATCCTGCAATTTTTACCCCGGAAACAGATGGTGGGTACTCCATCGTATTTCCTGATCTGGAGGGCTGCTATACATGCGGCGACAACATAGCTGACGGACTTATGATGGCCGAAGACGTCCTTGCACTGATTCTCTATGGCTATGAGACCGATGGCCGCGAGATTCCTGCACCATCATCCGCCTGCGACCTGACACTTCAGGATGGTGAATTCGTGAATTATATCGCCTGCGACACATTAAAATACAGAAAGATGCACAACAATAAAGCGGTTAAAAAGACCCTGACCATTCCGGAATGGCTGAACGAAATTGCTTCTGAAGCCGGCATTAATTTTTCCCAGGTTCTTCAGGACGCACTAAAAACGCAGCTGCACATCATATAGTGCGGCAAAACCCTGATTCAATCATTCCTTATTGTGCTGCTACTACAACTTTCCTGCATATTTTTTCCAAATCCGGCAATACTTTCTGGTAAATCCCTTTTATATTGAGGAGGAAGAAGTCATGGCAGTAGATTTTAAAGACAGTATGACAAAAGACAACCTGATGCGCGCGTTCGCCGGTGAAAGTCAGGCGCGCAACCGCTATACCTTTGCTGCGGCGCAGGCAAAGGAAGCGAAGCTTCACGTCATTGAGGCTGTGTTCACCTTTACCGCCAATCAGGAGCGCGAACACGCGGAGATTTTTTATAATCACCTGCAGCAGCTCTCAGGTTCCACGATCCATGTGGACGGCGGATACCCGGTCGATATCAGTGACAGCATCAGCGATCTTCTGCGCAGAGCCCAGCACAATGAATACGAAGAAGCCGAGTCTGTCTATACCAGTTTCGGCGACATTGCGAAGGAAGAAGGCTTTCTGGCTGTCGCCGGTTCGTTCCACATGATCGCACAGATTGAAAAATTCCACGGAGACCGATTCGGCCGTTTCGCACAGTTTATGGAAGAAAACAAATTATTTGTCTCAGATGTGCAGACCGGATGGATCTGCCTGAACTGCGGCTATATCTACACCGGCACAAAAGCTCCGGCTGCCTGCCCGGTCTGCCAGCACGATCAGGGATATTTTATCCGGCTTGAGCTGTCGCCGTTTTCCTGCTGAGATCTCATGGATTTAATCCCACGAGTCAGGGCGCAGAAATTGTCCCGGATTTTACTGTAAATCACTCAAACTTCGCAGTATAAAATTGCCAGTGTACCTTGAAAACTCAATAAATATC
>JAJQHQ010000049.1 GCA_021199655.1 Lachnospiraceae bacterium
AGACAAGATTCACGATCGCGGTCAGCTCCGTCTCATCGTTGTAGTCTAAAAGAGGCGTTTCCGTATCGTGAGCAAACTGTAGAATCTCCTCCATCGTCTTCGTGTCACCTTTCAGTGTAGCACGCAGCATACGGTCAGATTCCATTGCCAGGCGATTGATATAGCCCAGATTCTCCCGTTCCCGGATGGTTTTTGCGAATTCATCCATCAATTCGCGATTCGGGATATGGACTTTGCCGTCCTCAAAATTCAGAAAGCCGTAGACCACCATCGCGGAAAGGATCTCATTGCGCGTGGTCAGGTTCATTGACGTAGCCGCGAACTCCTCGACTCTTGCAGGTACCGCTTCCCCGGCGACCATCAACGCCACGTCCTTTTTTACATCGGCACGGTCATTCATGATATAAGTGGAAATCTCCATATACTGCCCCGATGACGTCCAGTAACTCGCCAGACAATTATTGGAAAGTGCTTTTACAACCGAACGGGGGTTGTACAGTCTCTCCCCTCCGGCCGTGTGATATCCATCATACCAGAGTCTCAGATCTTCCCGTGTAATTGCCGGAATAGCTGTTCTGTTCAAATACCGGTCATACAGCATATCCACCTCTTTGTCCGTGAATCCAAAATATTCACTGAACTTTGGCTGTACTGTCATTGTATACTCATCAAAATTATTGATCGTAGAGCCGCTTGAGTACTTCGCAATCGGAAGCACACCCGTCATATAGCTTAGCGCAACATAGCCCTTATCCTTTGTCATAGCCGCAAGCCAGCTGATAAAAGCTTTCCTGTCCTCATTTGTCGTATAAGACTTATGGAAAATGCAGTCCCATTCGTCAAATACAAGGATAAATTTTTGCCCCGTTTCTTCATAAATCAGGATCAGATCTTCAACCGGAGAAGCGCCTTCCCAAAAATCCACTTCCGGAAAAGTTCTGTGCAGATCTCTCGTCAGCGTTTTTTCAATTCGATCCATAAAAGCATCATAGCTTTTACTTAAGTTTGCGGGATTGATGAAATTGATATAAATCAGATTATATTGATTCATATAATCCCGATAGTCATATTGCTCATCAAAACGAGACAGTTCTGTCGAACTGTCCTGAGTTTTTTTTGCAATCTTCAAAGAATCAAAAATATCGCTGCTGTCGATGCCTTTGCCAAAGAAAGCCCCAACCATCGCCGCCATCACAGACTTTCCGAAGCGTCTCGGGCGGGTGATGCAAAGATGTTTATTGCCAGCTTCCACAAGCGGAAAAAGCTCCTTTAATAGCAAGGATTTATCGACAAAATATGGGCTGATCACTTCACTTTTGTATAAAGAATAAACCTGTGTACTGTTCAGATAATATCCCATTCCTGCTTCGCCTCCAATACTTCAACGACCTGTCAGCGTTTTACGCTTCTAAAGCACCTCTATTCGGCACTTGTGCACTTTGTCCTTACGGTAATATCCAATACCGACCAGAATAATCCTTCCGGTCGTCTTTGGCGGCTCTCCAATCTTCCCCTGAAACTTCAGGGCGTAGTTTTTATCTTTTATCTGCTGCAGCGCGTTCTCCGGGGAATCATCTACTTTCAGCTCGATGATAATCCCATCATCGGAACGGTTATGGGGATAAAAGATATAGTCCACATATCCGATTCCTGCCTGGTCTTCCCGTTCCATATTATATTTATTTCTGGCTGCAATGTAAGCGAGCTTGACGCTTCCAGATAACTCAGCTTCATCATTATACGCTTTTAAAGGTGATTCCGTCGTGTGCACGATAGCCAGTACCTTCCCAACCGTTTCTTCATCGCCGTCATACGTAGCCTGCAGGATGCGTGCAGATTCTTTTTCAAGTTCGCGCATATAACTGTATTTGGGTTCTTCCTGAATGATTCTTTCAAATTCTTCCCAGAGCTCTCTGTTCGGGATTCGTACGCGGCCGTCATAATAATTCAGGTAACCATATACGGTCATGGCAGACAGAATTTCATTCCTTCTCTCAAGAACGGAAGCAGTGGTAGCATATTCGGATATATCTGCTTCTACCGGTTCACCCGCCACAAGCAGCATCACCGCGTCTCTGACTCCGTCAATATCATTCACCACATAATCCTTAAGTTCTTTATACTCTCCGGCTTTCGGCCAGTAATCACTAACCATATTTTCTGTAAGGGCAAGCACGACTGAATTGGGATTATAAATACTTTCTCTTCTTTCTTTATGATATCCGTCGTACCAGTCTGCCAGATCCTCACGGGATATGGATGGATCCGGGGTTATTTTCAAATAACGTTGGTACAATTCATCAACCTCGGCGTTTGTGAATCCAAAATACTCCCGAAATCGAATGCTGTTCGCCATATTATATTCAAAAAAATGGTTCATCGTATCACTGGCCGAATACTTTTTGATCGGTAAGACGCCGGTAAGATATGCCAGCTCAACATATGCCCTGCCTTTCGTGATGTCCCCAAGGAAAGCAGTGTATTTGCCTCTGTCATCTTCTGTAAAATACTTTCTATGGAATACATAATCCCATTCGTCAAATATCATCAGAAATTTTTCGTTGTTATACGCCAGTGAGACAAGGCGCAGGATAGCTCCCAGTGAATCTCTCTCCCGAATCTTCGCATCTGGATACGCTTCTTTTAAATCATCCACCAGGCGCATCTTTATTGTATCGATATACTCCTTATACGAGGTGCATTCCGATACATCCTTGCTGAAATCGATATATATAAGATTATGCTGATTCAAATGTTTTTCATAATCCTGATTTTCAGCCACTTTAAGATGTGAAAACACTTCTGCACTGTCTGCGCCTTTTCCGAAGAAAGAACCTATCATCGCAGCCACCACGGATTTTCCAAATCTCCGCGGTCTGGTGATAGAAATGTAGTTTCGTCCCTGCCCCAGCAACGTAATCATTTCTGATAACATCTCTGTTTTATCTACAAAGTATGGTTTCTCCGTTTCTCCCCTATACAATTCAAGAACATCTTCCGGGTTCAGATAATATCCCATCCCTGCTTCACCTCCAATACTTCAACGACCTGTCAGCGTTTTACCAGTACAAACGTCCTGTCCGATTTCTTTTTTTCATTCTATCATGCAAAATCACAAATTACAAGACATCCCACATCAGAAAAAGCAGCCTTAAGGCTGCTTTTTCTGGTTTTTCTTCTGCTTCTGCTCTATCTCGCTATTAACTCGGATACAGCAGACTGTCAGGTTCGATCTCAATCCTGCAATGATGATCTTTCTTCTTTCGATCGTAACTGATCCCGACCAGCAGTACCCGGCCGGTATGGCGCTTCCGCTCCGCCATCTTCCCCTGAAATTTCAGCATATATTTCCGGTCTTTGATCTGGGCGATCGCCGCCTCCGGCGTATCGTCCACTTTCAGTTCGAGGATAATTCCATCATCGCCGGTTCTTTCCGGATAGAAGATGAAGTCGGTATATCCTTCTCCTGCCTTGTTCTCTCTTTCTACATAATAGCTGTCACGCGCCGCCAGATAGACAAGATTCACGATCGCGGTCAGCTCCGTCTCATCATTATAGTCCAAAAGAGGAGTTTCCGTATCGTGAGCAAACTGCAGAATCTCCTCCATCGTCTTCGTATCGCCTTTCAGCGTGGCACGAAGCATCCGGTCAGATTCCACCGCCAGGCGGTTGATATAGCCCAGATTCTCCCGTTCCCGGATGGTTTTTGCGAATTCATCCA
>JAJQHQ010000099.1 GCA_021199655.1 Lachnospiraceae bacterium
TTCCGGACGAACCCGAACTGCTCCCGCCCGATGAGGAACTTCCGGACGAACCCGAGCTGCTCCCGCCCGATGAGGAACTTCCGGACGAACCCGAACTGCTCCCGCTCGATGAGGAACTCCCGGACGAACCCGAACTGCTCCCGCTCGATGAGGAACCCTGATAGGTCCAGATCGTGATGTTGCCGTCCGTGTCAGAAGCAGTCCATCCATCATTCGAACTGCCCGACGATGATGTGCCGTTGCCCGACGAGCTCGTACCGGTGCTGCCTGACGATGACGTACTGCCGCTGCCCGATGAACCCGTGCCGGTGCTGCCTGACGATGACGTACTGCCGCTGCCCGATGAACCCGTGCCGGTGCTGCCTGACGATGATGTGTTGCCGCTGCCCGATGAACTCGTACGATCATTGCTCTCTGTATCATCCGCGGAGGTCTCATTTACAGCAGAAGTCTTTGTGTCAGATTTTGTTTCTTCTGATTCCGTTTCTTTCCCGGTCTTTGTCTCTTCTTTCGCCTCTGTCTCGGATTCGGTCTCTGTCTCTTCCTCAGTCTCTGTCTCGGATTCGGTCTCCTCCTCTGTCTCTGTCTCAGATTCCGTCTCTGTCTCGGATTCGGTCTCTGTCTCTTCTTCTGTCTCTTCTTCCGTCTCTTTCTCCGTCTCGACCCCGTCCAGAATCTCTCCCAGAGCAGTCACAGTAAACGCATCTGTCTCATAGGTCCGCGTATCTTCCGTTTCTTCCGGTATGGACGCGGCCTCGGCTTCCGCCTCTTCCTCCGTCTCATTCAGTGAAGAACTGCCGTCCATAAACAGATCCGCCGTAAGCACATCCGCCAGAACCAGATCAACCGTAAGAAAAGAAGCTCCCGCAGCAAAAACGCAGCCCACTACGAACCCGCTGTTGCGCTTTAAAATATTCCTTTTCTTTCGCATAATTATTTATATCTCACCCCTTCACGGGGCATCATAACATACTTATGCAAAAAAGTCTATTTGTAATTATTTAAGACAGTACTTCGCGCTTACCGCGAAGTACATATGAAAACGGTGATTGCAGGAGTCTCTTAACCGTTCATAAACCGACTTTTTCAGATGGGTGCTTTCTGTAATAAATGACAGTTCCCGCAAACATGAGGAGCCCGATTCCAAGCATTACCCAGCCGATATTTCTGCTGCGCTTTTCCGTTTGCAGGCTTCCGCCTTCTGATGTAGTTTTAAAAAATCCGTTTTCTGCTTTCGAGGCATGATCCGTTTGTTCCCCTGTTGTACTGCTGTAACTTAAGGATTCCACTGCCGCATCGGAATTCGTTTCTACAGCAGCTTCCGCAGTCATACCATAAGCAGCCATAAGCTCTTCATACTCGGCGGAATCCGCGGATTCTGCCTTAGCAAGCTCCATCGCGCTTGGACGCTGTTTTTGATATACCGGCACTTCAGTCTGCCCTGCTCCGATATAAACAGGGATTTCCTCACTCCAGTATTCATTTCCTGCTTTATCTCGCAGCCAGATCTGCACCGTCTGCCATTCCTGTTCTTTTACCAGCGTTATTTTAATCGTCTCTCCTGACTTCGGCTGACTCGAATTTTCCAGAAGCAGTTCACTGTTGTGATAAATACGAATGCAGTCCAGACCAATGTTGTCGTCCGGAACCACACAAACAGTCACTTTTTCTTCCTCGTAAACGCCATTTTCCTCTATTCCGCTGACTGTGCAGGTGGGGTCGCTGTAATCCAGTACAAATGTCACACGTTTTTGCTGAATTCCGGTGTCACTCGTATTTTCCGCAGCGTCGCCGGACGCAAGCAGCAGTTCATAGACGCCTTCATTCGAAAAATATTCGGATGGAATGGTATAGCAATACCGTTTCCAGGTTCGGTCATTTCCTTCCATCGAGACCTGATAATCCATTCCGGCACTTAATTCACGCAAAGCACCGTTGAATCTACAATAGATCTTTGATTCACCGACATAGTCAATATTAGTCTCATAAAAAACGACTGACTCCGCTTTCGACAGAAAATACTGATCCAGCATTGTTTTTGTCTCCGACGATATATCATAAACGGACCCAAACCGGTTAATTGAAAACCGTACCGTCTTTTCCTGTTTATTTCCGGCCAGATCTTCTGCCGTCACAGTAACTTCATAAACATCATCATACTCCTGAGTCAGAGGAAAGTCCTGATATTCCACCCACGCGCAGCTGCCATCATTTCCGGTCTGGCTGACAGTCGGTGCATTTCCCTGATTGATACCACAAATATTTACCAGCAGAGAACCCTCTTTATAATGTGAATCTGTGCAGCTTATCCGCAATTTTGCACTTCCGGAGTTAGCCGACTGATCCTCTATTCCTGCGATACTGATAACAGGCAAAGTATTATCTACGCAGATCACCCGGCTGCCGGAAAAGGTTGTATTCCCAACCATATCCTCTGTTTTGATATAAACACGATACAAGCCCTCCCCCGATACCTGAATATCAACGGCAGCGGAGCATTCGGTCCATGTACCAGATGCGGCGAACTCTGTCGCACTTCCATTCTTATCACAGGGTACGATTTTATAGGAAGCTTTTTTCAGGCCGCTTTTCCCATCCGCTTCGACAAAGGCAGAAACCGTACAGAGGCCGGAAGCATAGACGGTCTCTCCCAACAGATTACCGCTCATTTGAAAGGATGCCTGCGGAGCTTCTTCATCCACGTAATACCGTTCCTCAGAAACAGCAGATTCCTTCACTATCGTTCCATCTTCATTCAATACTTTCAGTGAAACGCTCATCGTCCCATCTGTCTGAATATTTGTTATACTGCTTCCTGCACTATACCCGCTTTCCAATTCTGGTTGTGCAGTAAGAGAAGTCCCTGATCGCACCCAAAGCCGTCCATTCGTATCCCGATACCAGGCACCTTCGTCGCCTGTAAGATCATAATCTACCCCACGGCTGATCAGCTCCGGTGTCTCAGTGTTTGCGTTTGCTTCGGTAATCTCTATAGCTTCTGTCTGCACGGAAGGTTCCGTTTCCGGTTCCGCTATAAACTCCGTTTCACTCTCTATTTCGTTCTCTGTCTGTGCTTCCGTATCTGGAATTTGCTCTATTCCAGCTTCTGAGTCCGGCTCGTTCTCCGTCTCTGTTTCCATTTCTGACATATCTTCCGTTTCTGTACCGATCACCGTTTCCGGCTCACATTCCGTTTCTGTTTCGCTTTCCGTTTCCGGCTCACTTTCCGTTTCCGTTTCGCTTTCCGTCTCGTCCTCTGTCATGGTTTCCTTTTCCATCGCAAAAGATGTTTCGGCATATTGATTCATGGAAAACTGATAAGACAGGCAGCCTCCAACAGCTGTGCAAACCAATACTGCTGTCATCAGAATTGCTGCAAATTTTTCATCTCTTTTCATCACATAACTTCCCCCTTTCAGTTTTGAAACGCACGTTCCACTGCCGCCCTCGCAGTCTGAGCCAAAGCAATCATTTTTTCAGTTTTTTCATCTTCCAGTCCCAGAGAATCATCGGACAGATACCGTTCAATATCAGAGACAATCTCCAGCATCTCTTCCCCGGTTTCACCGTTCTGACCAAGATCATACGCGTGCAGGGTCAACAGGGAGAGCAATTCTTCAGCCGTCTCAGCGCAGATGGCCTGATCCTCCCCCTGAGAGCAGAAAAGCTTCCACAGCCCCTTCAGGTCATTCCAGTAATCCCATTCTTTTCCGGATATTTCCTCATCCGTACCAGCATTACCCAGAGCGCCATAATAAGACCCAACCCGCGCTAAAATCACGGCTGTCGTCTGCCATACTGCAGTCGAATCTCCGTCCAGTGTTCCCAGAGCACATTGAAACCACCATGCAGCCGCACTTTTTCCTCCGCTTCCTTCATAAAAATACCAGTACGCCAGTCCAAACCTGTACGCAACCTCCCCATAAGCTTCTTCATTTTCTTCAAGCAGCTCAAGCGCAGTCGCGCCAGTATCCGGCTGTACAGCATAAATCAGTTCTTTCACGGCCTGTTCTTCAATTTCATCAAACAATCCATCTGCTGTCACCTGATCCAGAAGATTCAAATACCACTCGCTGTCCCCCGGAAACAGAGCAGATGCCTCCAGATAACACTCAATCGCCTGTGTAAACCCCAGTCCGGAGGCCATACCCAATAATCGGTTGTACGTTTGTACATCCTCTTCCGTTACGGTCTTTGTCTCTCCTCCTTCCTCCTCAAAGTAGGTCTCCGATTCCCCGGTTTTCTCAAAAAACGGCTCCGATTCCTGTCCTTTCTCAAGGAGCGTACCTGTTTCCTGATCTTCACCAAAAACGGTTCCCAACCCTTCCCCTTCATCAGACTCCGCAGATGATTTCACTGACAGAAACAGGCTTGTTGCCTGTCTGCTCTGCAGATCGGAGAGCAGCAGGGAAGCAGAAAGCACAAGCAGGGTGACCGCACCAAAAGAGCCGCGTAACATTCTTCGCCTTTTTTCTGTCCTTATGCCGCGGCAGATTGCCCTGTAAAATTCCAGGCTGTCAGCATATCGCCTGTCCGGTTCTATTTCCAGACATTTTGCAAGAATCCGATCCAGTCCTGTTCTGCGGCGCCATTTCCTGTCCGGATCCGGTGTTTTTCCATAACGGCAGTAATACAGCACTGCACCGGCTCCAAATAAGTCTGTCCTCGCATCTACGCGCGCTCCCTCCACCTGCTGTTCCGGCGCTGCAAAACCCGGTGTCCCGTAACCGGAATTCACATGTTCGTCCGGGTGTCCACGAATGGAGGCCCCAAAATCAATCAGGACAAGACCTTCATCCGGGCGCAGCAAAATATTCGAAGGCTTGATGTCCAGATGAAGCACCGGTTTTTTCCTGCTGTGCAGATAAACCAGCACCTCGGAAAGCTGTCGTGCCACAGACCAAAACTGTTTTTGCCCGAGTCCTCGAGATACAGCCTGATCCAGACGACATCCCTGAACGTATTCCATGATCAGCCAGGTATTCTCACCTTCTTCCAGAATGTCAATGACTTTCGGAAGAGACGGATGATTCAGGTTTTTCAGCATATCAAGCTCATGCCGCTTATTTTCCCTGATATTTGTCAGCACTTTTGCTGCCCTTAGCTGCTCGGTATTCATATGGCAAACGAGATAAACGGTGCCTTCTCCCCCGCTGCCAAGCCGCCGTATCATTCGATATCCGCTGTTTTCGGGCAGGCTGTATTCCTTTCCTGCCATATCATGACATCTCCTTTCTCATCGCTGACGGAATATAATAATTCCTATAGTTCAGCACTTTCACATTTATTGAAAATGTTCACTGAAATAATCTTTGAAATGTTTATTTGCGTGTTCCCGGCTACGTTCTGACAGGAATTCTTTCTGTATACATGCAATCAGAAAAATCCCCGAAGAATCAAGTGATTATCGAATTGTCCGACAGCGCGGGAGGACATCACCTTCTGCTGTCGCCATAATCTGGTTCAGAAATTTATTATAGATACTGTTTGTTGCGGTCATATTGTTTATTAACTGTTTAAAATGTTTTATTCTAGTGTTATGTGATATTATGCATTGATTTAAGTGTATTGTCAAGTGTTTTTTTATAATTACACAGTAAAAAAGAATGCGCCCTGGCGCATTCTCGCGCCGAGCGTGGTCGCCTCAGCGACATAATTCTTTACGCGCGAGTGCGCATCCTCGCGGAGCGTTTTTTCTTTATAGGAACGAAGTTTCCTGTAAAGAAAAAAAGACACCTGCAAGCAGATGTCCTTATGTATATAATCTCATGGAATCGGGGCAACAGGATTTGAACCTGCGACCTCTCGGCCCCCAGCCGAGCGCGCTACCAAGCTACGCCATACCCCGTGACTTGTATTCTACGTAACTGTTCATTACCTTCACAGTTACGAGGGAAAATCCATTTAAAATCGCTGCGCGATGGGATTTTCCTTTGTAAAATTTATGCTTTCATACGTACCTCGCAGCAAGTGCGAGGTACTATCCTGAATAGTTATTATTCTACTAAAAAATCCCCTTTTTGTAAAGGGGATTTTTTATGCGCAGGGGCGCATATGGAAGTTTTCCAGCTGACGCTGAATGCGCCCCGCGCAGCGAGTAGGGAAAAACACCCTACTCGATTAACCAATAACTTAAAACAGTCTTTCCGGATACAGCCCGGCCTTTATCAATTCAAGTATCGACTGTCTTACAAACGGCACGTCTTCACGGAAAGTCACTCCAAACCATTTGTCCGTTGACGGCAGCACCGAAATATCCGCTCTTTTTTCTTTAAGCAGCCGGTCTGCGATAGTCGGCAGCAAATATTCGGCTTTCAGCGCATTTTCATCCAGTTCATCCAGGAAATGCAGGAAACCACTCTCCAGCTCGTCCATAAAGTCCGGTGTAAATCCCCAGAAATTCATGGAAACAAGCGATTCCGGATTCAGCGGGATCAGGCTGGCGTTCGCCGAATATACCGCCGCACCATCTTTTGTTTTGATGATATCCTTTGTTTCCAGAATTTCAGAAAGCACACCTTCGTCATTCAGGCGGCAGATTCCCCGCGTCACGCCGCCATGTTCGGAAAGCGTGTTTTTCAGAATAAATCCGGCCATACAAAACTGATAACATGCCTGCTTTGGTACAGAACACCCAGGCAGATTCTCCGTATCCTTATCAGCTTTCTCTTTATCTGTGAACGTATGATCTGCAGCCTCCACAAGGAACTGATGTACCTTGCGAAACGCATCTTTTCCATAATAATCATCCGCGTTGATCACGGCAAACGGCTCATGGACAACCTCACGGCAGGATAAAATTGCCTGCCCGGTCCCCCATGGCTTGGTCCTGCCTTCCGGAACCGTATATCCGGCAGGCAGATCTTCCAGCTCCTGAAACGCGTATTCTACGTGAATTTTCTTTGCGATCCGATCGCCGATTATCTCGCGGAAGTCTTTTTCCATCGAATGACGGATAACAAAAACAATCTTATTAAAACCTGCTTCTATCGCATCATAGATGGAATAATCCATGATAATTTCACCATGAGGCCCAAAGGAAGTCAGCTGTTTTACACCACCGCCTCCGAAACGGCTGCCTATACCTGCCGCCATAATAACCAACGTTGTATCTTTCATAACAGTTCCCTTTTCCTTTTACCTGTGTTCTCTGTCACTATCATCGAGCTGCTTCCTGATTGTATGACAGGCAGCATAAAATCACACCAGCCGGAGCGTGTTCCCGGGATTGTCAGTGTGAGACCGGACACCTCCGATACGGCTGCCCCTGCAGCAGAGCAGAATCAGCCATACTCCTCCCAGAACTGGTGCGATCATCAAATATAACATAACAACAGGCAAAATACTCTGTCCGTTCTGTCCGCACATCACGTATTCTGCCCATTGCGCTGCGGTCTCATTGCCGCCTTCTGTCAAGTTATCTTCTATTATGCCGGGTATGCTTTATTTTTCTCATCAGCTAAGGTCGGATCAATTTTCTGCTCCTGCGCCTGTCTGTATTTGAAGAAATCTACCGCTACCTGCGGGAAAAGAGCGTATGTCAGAACATCCTCCTCCTGCTCAGACCACTCGGCCATCTCTCCGCGAAGCGTATCCAGCTCGTCCGGAATCAGATCCGCCGGACGGCAGGTGATCGCTTCTGCATCGCCGATGCATTTCTTCTTTACTTCTTCATTAAACGGCTTCACGGTCGCGCCATACTTGCCGCTTAAGATATCCTTTGTCTCCTTGGTCACCATCTTGTAGCGCTCGCCGCCTACGACGTTCATCACAGCCTGCGTGCCGACGATCTGAGAAGACGGAGTAACGAGAGGCGGCTCACCAAGATCCTTACGCACCTTCGGTACTTCCTCAAGCACTTCGTAATACTTGTCTTCCGCATGCATATCTTTCAGCTGGGAAGTCAGGTTGGAAAGCATACCGCCCGGTACCTGATACAGCAGGGTCTTGATGTTGACGCCCATGTTCTTCGGGTTCAGCAGGCCGCTCTCAAGCGCCTCATCTCGCATCGGACGGAAGTAGTCCGCGATCTCATCAAGAAGCTGGCTGTCAAAGCCGGTATCATACGGGGTACCCTTGAAGGTCTCTACCATCACCTCGGTTGCCGGCTGGGAAGTACCCAGAGCAAACGGCGACATCGCGGTATCAATGACATCAACACCAGCCTCAACGGCTTTCAGATAAGTCATGGAAGCCACGCCGGAGGTATAATGCGTATGAAGCTGAATCGGAATCTTCACAGTCTCTTTAAGGGCTTTGATCAGCTCGGTTGCCTGATACGGCAGCAGCAGACCGGCCATATCCTTGATACAGATAGAATCCGCGCCCATCTCCTCAATTCTCTTTGCAAGATCCACCCAATATTCAAGCGTATACGCGCTGCCAAGGGTATAGGACATCGCTACCTGCGCATGAACTTTTTCTTTATTTGCTGCCGTCACTGCGGTCTGCAGATTGCGCAGGTCGTTCAGGCAGTCGAAAATACGGATGATGTCAATGCCGTTGGCAGCAGATTTCTGTACGAAATACTCTACCACATCGTCCGCGTACGGGCGATAGCCAAGGATATTCTGTCCACGGAACAGCATCTGCAGCTTTGTGTTCTTGAAGCCGTCGCGCAGCTTACGAAGTCTCTCCCACGGATCCTCTTTCAGGAAACGAAGGGAAGCATCGAACGTCGCGCCGCCCCAGCACTCTACGGAATGATATCCCACCTTGTCAAGCTTCTCCACGATCGGGAGCATCTGCTCGGTTGACATTCTGGTGGCAATCAGAGACTGATGCGCGTCGCGCAGGATGGTCTCTGTGATCTTAATCGGTTTTTTCACCTGTTCAGCCATAATGACTCCTTTCATTTATATCTTGTAACTGTTCAGTTCCTTCACAGTTACGAGGGGAAAGCCCATTCAGAATCGCTTCGCGATAGGGCTTTCCCTTACAAAATATACGTTTTCATACGTACTTCGCAGCGAGTGCGAAGTACTGTCCTGAATAGTTACTATATCTTTACTTTACACCGTAAATTGCCATGAATGTACCGGCCGCCACGGCGGTACCGATAACGCCGGCCACGTTCGGCCCCATCGCATGCATCAGCAGGAAGTTGGTCGGATCCGTCTCCGCACCGACCTTCTGGGATACACGGGCCGCCATCGGCACGGCGGATACGCCGGCGGAACCGATCAGCGGGTTGATCCTGCCATGTGTCAGCTTACACATCAGCTTACCAAGCAGCACACCGGCTGCGGTGCCGATTGCAAAGGCGATCAGACCAAGAACAACGATCTTGATGGTATCCATGTTCAGGAACGCTTCCGCGCTGGTGGTCGCACCTACGGAAGTACCCAGCAGGATAACAACGATGTACATCATCGCGTTGGCTGCTGTTTCCTGCAGCTGTTTTGTCACACCGCACTCACGGAACAGGTTGCCCAGCATCAGCATACCAACCAGCGGAGCTGTGGTCGGAAGAAGCAGGCAGACCACGATCGTGATGATGATCGGGAACAGAATCTTCTCCAGCTTCGATACCGGACGGAGCTGCTGCATCTTGATGCTGCGCTCTTCCTTCGTCGTCAGCGCCTTCATGATCGGCGGCTGAATAATCGGAACCAGAGACATATAAGTATACGCTGCCACCGCGATGGAACCCATCAGTTCCGTCTGTCCTAATTTACCGGCCAGGAAGATGGAAGTCGGGCCGTCCGCACCTCCGATGATGGAGATTGCCGCAGCTGCCTTTCCGTTAAAGCCAAGAAGGATAGCGAAGAAGTATGCCGCATAGATACCGATCTGTGCTGCCGCACCGAGCAGGAAGCTGATCGGGTTCGCGATTAAGGGACCAAAGTCGGTCATAGCTCCAACCCCCATAAAGATCAGCGAAGGCAGGATACTCCATTCATCCAATGTATAGAAATAATACAGAAGTCCGCCTGCGTGTTCTACTCCGGCCGCGTCCGTGTAAGGCGCCGACATGATATCCGGATAGATATTTACCAGCAGCATACCAAACGCGATTGGAACCAGAAGCAGGGGCTCAAAATCATGTCCGATTGCCAGATACAGGAAGAAAAGCGCCACAATGATCATCGCATAGTTGCCCACGGTCAGATTCATAAACGCCGTCTGTTCCCATAAGTTTGACAACGTATTTACAACATAGGTCATTTTATTACCTCCCTGTCAATAGGATTGCATAAGATGGATTAGTTCAGGGAAGCCAGAACGTCTCCGTTCTCTACTGACTGGCCTACGGCAACATCCATGCTCGCCACGGTACCATCCTGCGGAGCCACGACCGGAATCTCCATCTTCATGGCTTCCAGAATGATCAGGTTCTGTCCCTTGGTCACGCTGTCGCCTACCTTTGCTTCCAGACTTAATACCTTGCCCGGTACGGAAGCGGTCACTTTGACTGCGCCAGCCGCGCTGCCCGCTGCCGGTGCTGCTGCCTTCGGTGCCGGTGCAGCCTTCGGCGCCGGAGCCGCTGCCTTCGGTGCCGCTGCAGGAGCTGCCGCCGCGCCTGTACCTTCTTCTACTGTTACATCATAGACATTTCCGTTTACTGTAATGGTATAAGTTTTCATGATTAACCTCCCGTATTCAGGCTCTGCGCCAGTTTCTGTTGTTTACTTTTTTAATCGAACGAACGACATATGCGTCGCCGGTATTCACTGTCGAATCTTCTTCACGCGCCGCTGCGATCGCTGCCGTGATCACTGCGATCAGTTCCAGATCATCCGCAGGATTCACTTCTACAGCTTCTTCCACTGCCGGAGCCGGTGCAGCTGCAGGCTTTGGCGTCGGTGCAGGCTCTTCCTTGCCCTTCTTCCGCGCCTCGATAGCTTCCGGAATATAGTGGATCTTGCTGATCAGGAAGCTTAAGAACGCCAGCATCAGGAATACGATGCAGATGCCCATGAGCGTATTCATCGCCGCCTTCTGCATCATCACTCCCAGCGTATAGTCCACATCCCATGTCAGGTCAGTCAGATTCATCACGTACTGTCCATAGGTGGAAGAATATGTGTACTCATAAGACAAAGTCACGGTAACCGTGCCGCCCTTGCTGACACCTTCATAGTCCGCGGTCGCTGTGATCGTGCCGCCGTAGCCGTCTGCTGAAGACTGAACATCAGTAACTCCGGTCACCTCTACATAATCACCCAGCTCAGACTTTACGGTATTCCAGTTGTATGCGATCAGAGCCGTAACAGAATCCTCGCTCTCCATATAGGAGTCCACCTGCTCGTCCGTCCATGTATCGATCTGAGCCAGATAATTGTCGATCAGCTGAGAGTAATATTCTTCCGCAGTCATCGATGCTTCGGTCTCTGCCTCAGTCTCATCCTCAGCCGCGGTCTCTGCTTCTGCGTCATCTGAGTCTTCTTCCGCCGCTTCTGTCTCAGCCGCTTCCGTCACCTGCTCCGCCGCATCCGTCTCTTCCTCCGCGCAAACGCCCATAGAAAAAGCGGAAACAGTAAGTCCAAGCGCCAGCAATATCGCTTTTAATCTAAGTTTCATCTGTATCACCTCGCTTATACTGTTCCGTGTTTTCTGGAGGGGCCGTCCTCTCTCTTTGTATACAGCATCTCAAATGCGCCGATCACATACTTTCTGGTATCCTCGGCGTCGATAATGTTGTCTACATAGCCTCTCTTCGCAGCAGAGAGGGCGCTGGACTGCAGGGAAGCGTATTCCGCTGCCTTTTCGTTGATCACTTTGGCATCCTCGCCCGCGTACATGATCTTGGAAGCAAGCTGCGCGTCCATCATTCCGATCTGCGCATCCTTCCATGCAAATGTCATATCCGCGCCGATCGCCTTGCTGTTCATCACTACATAGGCGCTGCCGAATGCCTTGCCGATGATTACATTTACCTTCGGCACAGTCGCGTTCGCGAATGCTGCGGTCAGCTTTGCCGCTGCCTTGGCGATCTTCTTCTCGGTGCATTTGCTCGCCTTGAAGCCGGTCGCGTTCGTCAGGGTCAGCACCGGAATCTCAAATGCGTCGCAGAAGGAAACGAACTCTGCCGCTTTCTCCGCACCACGGGCGCTGATCACGCTGTCAAACGTGCTCACAACCTCGCCCTGCTCATCATAAATCTCCGAACGGTTCGCCACCGCGCCGACCGTCGTACCATTCAGACGCAGGAAGCCGGTCACCATATCCGGAGCATAAGCTGCTTTTACTTCTACAAACAGATTGTTGTCCGCGATATTGGACAGCAGAATCGAAGTGTCACCGACCGCGTTCGCCAGATCCGCACATGCGCGGTTCAGCTCATCGGTGCACTCCTCATAAGAAAGGTCATCCTCATTGTTCGCCGGAAGCATACATACCAGCGCGCGGATGTTGCCAAGAATCTCCTCCTCGGTACCCACAAAGTCAACCAGGCCGGTCTCCTCGCTCTGGAACTTCGCAGCAGAGGTATCGCACTTCTCCTTCGTATTGCCCGGAAGCGCGTTCGGTGAGTTCACGAACAGTTCTGCCTTCTCACCTTCCATAAATGTAAAGTCTGTCAGTCCCGGAATCAGGGCAAGTCCGCCGCCGCATCTTCCGAAAACAGCTGTGATCTGAGGAATCACGCCCGACGCAAGCGCCTGCTTCTGATAGATCTCTCCAAACGCGTTCAGTGCGTCTGTCGCCTCCTGCAGCCGCAGTCCCGCGCTGTCAAGAAGTCCGATCACCGGTGCGCCCGTCTTCATCGCCAGATCATACAGACCCGCAATCTTCTTCGCGTGCATCTCTCCGATTGATCCGCCCAAAACGGATGCGTCCTGGCTGTATACGTATACCAGATGTCCGTCAATCACACCGTATCCAGTGATCACGCCGTCTCCGGGTGTCTCGGTCTGGGGCATGTTGAAGTCCGTGCTTCTGGCAGTCACGTACCCGCCAATCTCTACAAAACTGTTGTCGTCAAGCAGGGATGAAATTCGCTTGCCCGCCATGTTTTGCTCTGTAATACTCATCATTTGGCCCTCCATTTCCTGTCCAAAGTTATTATGAATTTTGTATCCGTTCCCCAAATACACAATTTCTATATTAACGTGTTTCGTCAAAAATTGCAAGACCTTTGTCACATAAAAGGTCGTAAAATAGTTCCGCCTCCGGCGACATAATCTTCGTCATAAAATACAACAGCCTGTCCCGGCGTGACGGCGCGAACCGGCTCGTCAAAGACGACCTCCGCCTGATCCTCTGAAATCCGCCTTATTAAGGCAGAGGCTCCGGCATGGTTATAGCGAATCTTTGCCGTCACGCGAAGTGAATCTTTAAGGTCGGGAATGCTCATAAAATTCAGATGATCACAGATAAGGCGGTCGGTAAACACATCCTGCGCCTCTCCAATGACCACCTCGTTCGTCTCCGGCCGGATTTCTGTCACAAAGACTGGATGGCCCATTGCCAGGTTCAGTCCTTTGCGCTGCCCGATCGTATAATGCGTGATTCCCTTATGCTGTCCGAGAATGGTCCCGTCGGCGGTCACAAAATTGCCTTTCGGTACCGTCCTGCCGCTGTTCCGCTCAATAAAACCGGCGTAATCCTGATCCGGCACAAAGCAGATCTCCTGACTGTCCGGTTTGTGCGCAACCGGCAGGCCGAGTTTTTCGGCGATACCACGGATCTCCGGTTTTTCGTACTCCCCGACCGGCATCAGGGTATGAGAAAGCTGTTCCTGCGTCAGATTGTAAAGCGCATACGTCTGATCCTTTGCCGAGGTCACAGAGCGCCGGATCGCGTACCTGCCGTTCGGCAGCAGCTCCACCCGCGCGTAATGACCGGTCGCGATGTAATCCGCGCCGATCATCATGCTTCGTGTAAGCAGAGATTCCCACTTTACATAGCGGTTGCAGGCGATGCATGGATTCGGTGTGCGGCCGGAAAGGTATTCTTCCATAAAATAGTTGATCACGTTTTCACGGAACTCTTCCCGGAAGTTCATGACATAATGCGGGATTCCCAGCTTTTGCGCCACGCGCGCAGCATCCTGCGACGCGCTTAAGCCGCAGCACCCTCCGTGCAGGCTCATATCCTCTCCGGATTCCTCCGGCCAGATCTCCATCGTCACGCCGATCACATCATAGCCCGCTTCTTTTAAAAGATAAGCGGCTACGGACGAATCCACGCCGCCGGACATGCCAACGACGACTTTTTTCTTATCCATATCTGTATGATTCTCCTCGTATATTGAAAGGGTTTTCCATATAGTTCTGCAGAGTTTCACTGTCACATCCGCCGGCAAAAATCCTCATACTGAGGCGACATGCTCCGCAGCCGTTCCACTATTTTTTTTATCGTCTCCACGGCCGTATCAATTTCTTCTCTGGTCGTCTCCGAACTCAATGTCAGCCGCAGAGAGCCATGCGCAAGGTCTTCCGGCAGCCCGAGAGACAAAAGCACGTGAGACGGATCCAGAGATCCGGACGTGCATGCGGAACCGCTGGAACCGCAGATCCCTTCCATGTCCAGCATGATCAGCAGCGTTTCCCCTTCCACGAACTGAAAGCTGAAATTCGCGTTGTTTGAAAGCCGCTTTGTGCGGTGTCCGTTGAGACGGGAATATGGGATTTCCTTTAATACGCGGGCAATCAGATAATCCCGAAGCTCCATCTCATACGCGCTGCGCTTCTCCATCGTTTCAAACGCTTCCTTTGCCGCCTGGCCAAAGCCCACAATGCCGGGCACATTTTCCGTACCGGCTCGCCGTTTGCGCTCCTGCGCGCCCCCGTGGATAAACGAGGAGATGCGGAGATTGCGCCGGATATACAGGAAACCGACGCCCTTCGGCCCGTTCAGTTTGTGCGCACTCGCGCTCAGCATGTCAATATGCAGTTCTTCCACATTGATGGGCAGATGGCCGTAAGCCTGCACCGCATCCGTGTGAAAAAGAATGCCATGCTTTTTCGTAATCTCCCCGATCTCACGGATCGGCTGAATCGTGCCGACCTCATTGTTGGCGAACATTACGGAGATCAGAAAGGTCTCCGGCCGGATCGCTCGTTCCACCTCCTCTGGTCTCACAAGACCGTTTTCATCAACATTTAAATATGTCACCTCGATTCCCTGCTTTTGCAGATATTCGCAGGTGTGCAGGATCGCGTGGTGCTCGATCCTTGTGGTGATGATATGATTTCTGATTGGAGCCGGATCTTCCGGCAGTGATTTCTCATATCCGCTTTTTCGTAACCCACCGGTTTTCGGTTCCCGCATCCCCATGCCGAATGCTTCCGCCGTTGCTTTCAACGCCCAGTTATCCGACTCCGAACCTCCTCCGGTAAAATAAATCTCTTCCGGTCTTGCGCCAAGTGTGGAGGCGATGATCTCACGGCTTTCGCTGATTGCTTCTTTGCTTTTTACCCCAATGCTGTAAATGCCGGAAGCGTTGCCGTAATACTCACTAAAATAAGGAAGCATCGCTTCAACGACAGTCGGCGACGTTCTTGTCGTCGCCGCGTTGTCCAGATATATGAATTTGTCCATATGGCTCTCCCTGTCACTATTTGTTCTATTGCAGAAGGTCAGACTGTTTTCCCGGCGTCTGACCCCCATCAGCCATTACAGTGTTTTTCTGCACATTCTTCCGGATGCTCCCGACTGTATTCCATCACTTTTCTGCTTTCTTCCACCAGCTGGCTGATATAAATCTCATCCACCGCCCGGTCAATGCTCTCATTGATCCGCTGCCAGACATACTTCGTCACACACAGATCCGCACCCTCACAACCTTCTTCATTAAATGCGCTGCAGTCGACGGCACGCATATCGCCCTCCAGTGCCCTCAGCACATCACCGACTGTAATCTGATCCGCGGGACAAGTCAGTCGGTATCCGCCCTGTACGCCGCGCGTGCTCGCAACCAGACCTGCACGCCGCAGCTTCGCGATCAGCTGCTCCAGATAACTCTCTGATATCTCCTGCCGTTCCGATATACTGCTGATTGAGACTGCTTCCGTCTCACTGTTCAGCGCCAGATCTACCATCGCGCGCAGGCCATAACGCCCTTTTGTTGAAAGCTTCATACCGTCCTCCGCAATACTTTCCATCAGAGTTTTTCATTCTGACCTTCTTTATTCTATGAACAAAACCAGGCAAACGTGTTTATTCATTGACACATCGTTCTTCCTGTTCCCCTGACTGTTTTCCAAACATAGTGTATCAGATTTTTCTATTGTTGTCATTAATTCAGTAAAAACCTGATTTTAAATTTTTTCAAAACCAATTTTTTTGTGAAAAAAGCTCCGATATTTATTTATAAGCAATACGAAAATAGTCAAGGTAAGACTTAAAACGATCCTGCGCAGTCAGGCATGTATCTGTAAGATACCCCCTCTCCGACTTCCAGTTAGCCAGGCCACGGTAGTAATACATCTTCAAGTCATCTTCTATGATAAACGGGACGATGTTATTCTTCAGGCACTCCTTAAACATGATCAGGCGCCCCACACGGCCATTGCCATCCTGAAATGGATGAATGCTTTCAAACCTGTAATGAAAATCCAGTATTTCCTCAAAGGTCTTTGATTGTGCCGAATTATATTCAGCAATCAGCTGCCTCATCTGAAAAGGCACGTCTTCCGGAACGACGGTTTCCTTCCCTCCGACCTCATTGGGAAGCTTCTTGTAATCGCCGACAGCAAACCAATCCTTTCTGCTGTCTCTGGTTCCGGTCTTCAGAATCAAATGAAGCTGCTTTATCAGCTTTTCGCTGATCGGCAAATTGGCAGTGTCTATGATCAGGTCGATGCAGCGAAAGTGGTTTACTGTCTCCAGAATGTCATCCACATTTATTGCATCTGAGTTGGCACCAATCGTATTTGTTTCATAAATATAGCGGGTCTGATCGTGCGTCAGCCTGCTTCCTTCCATATGGTTGGAGTTGTAGGTCAGTTCAATCTGAATTTTATGATAAATTCCTCCCTTTTCTCTGTTTTGCTTTTCACTTTTCAAATGTTCTGACAATGATTTTGCTTTATTCTCATGACCATTCACCCGCACGGGTTTTTCTGCGTTTTCAGGAATATTCCAGGTTTTTCCGGTTAATAAAGCGTCCGGGATACGCCCCTGTGCACAATAGTTTCTGACACTTCGCTCCGACATATTCCACTTTTTCGCCACCTCAGCAACGCTCAGATATTTCAAATGACACACCTTCTTTCACAAAAGTTCCGTATCATCACAGTTCTTTTTTATTAGTCTACCAGTTTATCGGCAAAATATCAATGCAATTTTGGCATAAACATTCTGCATTTTTGCCGATATCGGTATTTTTTCATCCATGAGTTTTGCAAACAGCAGAATATCTCCTGTCCAGACATGAATCTGTTCTGAAAGCAGGCGCTTCAGGCATAAGATTAAACAAATCCCCGCAAAGGTCTCTGTACTATGAATCAGAAACACTATCTCATCAAAGGAACCCTTCTTCTGACCGTCATGGGACTGCTTGCGCGGTTCGCAGGATTTTTTTATAAAATATTTCTTTCAAGAACGATCGGTGCAGCCCAGATCGGGCTCTATCAGCTCGCGATACCGGTGTATTCTTTTTGCACAGCTCTCTGCGGCGGAGGAGTACAAAGCGCCATTTCTAAATTTGTCGCTGAATATCGGGCAAAAGAAGATTTGAAGGGTGCCCGAAAAATTCTTATCGCGGGTCTTTTTTTCTCTCTCTCCTCGTCCCTGCTGATCTTTGCGGTACTGTACTTTTGCGCGCCGTTGGTTGCCAGAATGTTTCTTCATGAAGACTCCTGTACCATACTTTTGAAGCTTATGGCCTTCTCGCTGCCGTTTCAGATAGTGAGCAGCTGTATCTGCGGCTATTTTATGGGGATAAAAAGAATTGTCCCTCCTGCACTGGCCCAGATTCTGGAACAACTGGCCCGCATCGCGACTGTCCTGGTTCTCTACACACTTTCCATAAAAAATGGAACCGAGCCCGGTGCGGCACTGATGATATTCGGACAGATCGCAGGGGAAGCAGTCTCCGCTGCGTATTGCGCCGGATGTATCTGTTTATCGGGCAGAAGAGATTTCCGCAAAAAGCACTGCCATCAAAATGAATCCCCTCAAAAGGAATTTCATCGGTTGCTTCCCGTTTTGAAAAGATTCCGGCACATCACAAAGTGGCTGCCGGATGCCCGGCGCTCTCTTCTGTTTTCTGCGCGCCGCATTCTCACTGTATCCGCTCCGCTTGGGCTAAACCGGATCCTGCTTTGCGTCCTCCAGGCCATTGAGGCCGCCCTGCTTCCGCTGATGCTCCGCCGCGCGGGGATGACTTCCATCGAAGCACTCTCCGTATATGGGACGCTGACAGGAATGTCCCTGCCGATGATCCTGTTTCCGACCGCTGTCACATCGGCACTTGGGATGCTCCTTTTGCCAGCCGTTTCTGAAGCACAGGTTCTGCACAAAGACACACAGCTTGCAGGTACCGTCAACGCCACTTTTCTCGGAAGTCTGCTGATCGGAAGCTTTTGTCTGGGTGCATTTTTACTGTTTGGCGAGGCACTGGGAACCACCGTATTTCACAGCAGCCTCGCCGGTATTTATATCCGCAGGCTTGCTTTCATCTGCCCTTTTTTCTATATCAGCGGAACTCTGGTGAGCGTTCTCCATGGATTGGGAAAATCCTCTCAGATTTTAATCTGGAACCTTCTTGGTTTCCTGCTTCGTCTTTTGTGCATCATCGGACTGGTCCCGGCCAAGGGAATGAACGGATATCTGTGCGGGATGCTGCTTGATGAGCTTTTTCTAACAGTCTGCATTCTATTTTCACTGAGGAAATATGGCATTCTTACCATCACTGTCCCGGATGTTCTTATACAGACACTGCTTCCGGCTCTTTTGGGCGGCGGAGCAGCCTTTTCGTTTCTTTTGTTCTGGGGACAAAAAATCCCCGCCCTGGCATATCTGCTCGCGGGCGGGGGAATTTACTGTATTTTCTTTTTTCTTTGTATACTGAAGCAAATTCAGCCAGTGTTCCATCTGTCAGCTAAAACCCCTTCAGTTCAGATCCACCATGCAAAATCCTGACAACTGCGGCAAAGCTTTGGAAACAGCTGTGTAAACTTCAAATACTGCAGACACAGCTATCCTGTTTTATCAGCCGACCGCATCCATCATCGCCTCCAGCAGATCCGGAAATACACAGCGGTACATATAGCGGCTGATGAGGCCAAAACGCTCTCCGTTTCCGATCACTGCCCCGTTATCCCACCAGATACAGGGCACGCCGATCTCTTTCGCGGCATTCAGATAATATGCGGCCCACTCGGCACGTTCTGCCTCGTTGTCCTTGTTCACAGCGCCGAATTCTCCGATGATGACAGGAATGCCGTTGTCAAGAAAGAGCTCCTTCAGGGTCGACATCAGAGTGTCGATCGCAGCCGTGTCGTTGTTCCATACATCCGTGCCTTCCGTGTTGAGTGCAAAGTTGTAGGGCTCATAGGCATGCACAGAAACAATGATCCGGTCATCATCGGGCACCGTCAGGTACTGTAGCGCTACGGAACTGTTTGCTGCGTAGTCCGGAATCATCAGCATCCGGTACGGGTTGCAGCCGCCCGCGGCGCGGATGGTATCTACAAATGCCTGATTGGTCGCGTTGACGACGTCCCAACCTTCCTGATCACCGCCGGTCCACTCCACATCGGTGCCTTTTTTCCGCGGTTCATTCTGCGCCTCGAAGATCAGATGCTCATCGTAATCCGCAAAACGCTCCGCGATCTGGCTCCAGAGTGCGGCCATGATCTCACAGGCGGTCTCCTCATTGTCGTAATAGGGCTCATTCCACTCCTCGTGATGCATATTGATGATGACGTATACGCCTTTGTCGTACGCATAATCCACCACCTCCTGCACCCGATCGAGCCAGCTTTCCGTGATCGTGTAATCCGGTGCGTTCCCAAAGTGACCGGTCCAGGTCACCGGAATGCGGACAACGTTAAATCCTGCATCCAGCACTGCATCAATGAGTTCCTGTGTCACGACCGGATTGCCCCAGGCTGTCTCAAATACAGACGGATCGTCGTCAATATCAGCGCTGCTCTTTGTCGCATCCAGCGTGTTGCCAAGGTTCCAGCCAATCTTCATATCGTTTACAACATCCATGGCGGTCAGGTCCTCCATATCTGCGATCTGCTCCTCAATATTTGTATTTTCGGCAAAAACATGCATCGTACAGATAAACCCAAACATACATAAAAGCATCAAATAAAACAAGATTAAAACCATCCATCGTGCCTGAGACTTTACCGATACGGTTTTAAGGGCTTTACCCGTTCGTTCCCTCATTCCTTCACCCGGCCGGCAGATTCACGGATGATCATTTTTCCGCCGACTACCTTTCTGCCGAAGACCTGCTCCTGCCCTTTCATCAGGCGGATCAAAATCTCCACGGCCTGTCTGGACATTTCGTCCATATCTACATCTATCGTGGTCAGTTTGGGAAGCGTATACGTTCCCGGCACGTAATTGTCAAATCCAACTACCGAGATGTCCTCCGGCACCCGGTATCCCATTTCACACAGCTGTTCGATGAGTGTATATGCAGTCTCATCGCAGTTGCACACAAACGCGGTTGGCATTTCTTCACGTTCCGGAAGACGAAACGGTATGCCAAGCCCATCCTCTCCCCTGTCGGGGATGATCCTTTTTTCATCCTGCTTAAGGCCATGCTCCATCAGCGCACGGTAATATCCGAGATAACGATCCATAATGCTCGGCGTCGCGTCAATGCTGCCGAGAAAGGCAAATCTTCTGTGTCCAAGCCCGATCAGGTAATCGGTCAAAAGATACGAGCCATATACATTATCCGAGATGACGCTCGGAACCTCCAGATTGCAGTCATAAAAATCCAGATACACGAGCGGTGTACGGGATCCCCGAATGAGTTTCAGGTACTCCTCCTGTACCTTTCCGATCACGATCAGTCCGTCCATCCTCATCTCCGAGATGACATTGGGCATCTGCATTTTTTCCAGCATCTGCGGCGTGATCATTTCCAGCAGCACCGAATAATGAAAACGGGAGAGCTGAACGACCACGCTGTGGTAAAGCCGCATATAAAAGGAAAGCGCCGTAGAGTTGTCATCCGTAAAATGCTCCTCCATCAAAACGCCGATCCGATAATTCCTTCCCTTTCGGAAAGAGTTCGCGTCCACGCTGTAATGGTATCCCATCTCCTCCGCTGTTTCCTTGATCAGTATGCGCAGTTCGCTGCCCACACCATCTCTATCCCCCAGTGCTTTGGAGACTGTGACTGTACTCACGCCCACCTTTTCAGCAATATCGCGCATTGTAATCGTTTTCGCCATACATTCATTCTCCTGCTTTTTGAAAAAAACCGCCCGGTTCCGAACCGAAGCCGGGCGGTCTGTCATTCTTTAGGGCATTGAACTGCTCAGTCCCTTCATAGCCCTTTCAAAGCGGATGCCTGCGTTCGCGGCGGAATCCTCTGATTCCGGACCGCAGCAGCAGTTACATCTTTTATGAAACCTCTCATCCGCTTATCAGCCGTAGAACGCATCCAGTGCATCCTGTACGCTCTGCTTCCAGGTCTCCTGGAACTGAGCCGCCGTCATGGTGCCATTAAGCAGTTCAGTCCAATCCCACTCAAGACTTAAGGAGTTCCAGAGGTCAAATCCGCCCCTCTGTCCTAAATCTTCCATAACCGCATAGTTTTCTTCCGTAACTGCACAGTCTTCCCACCAGGTCAGATCGCCGTCACGTACATCGGTGTCGTCATGATACCAGTTCTGCCATGCTTCGAATACTTCGTATACGAATTCCGGATCCTCTACACCCGTCGGGATCATCCATGCATTACCGGAAGAAACGTTCTTGGTATAGTTCGTTTCCTGATCTCCGCTCGGGCCAACCGGGAACTGTACCCATGTCACATCAAAATCAAGCGCATAGTCTTCGTTCTGAGAAGAAATCCACGCCGCGTCGATCCAGAACGCTACGTTGCCGTCCATGTAATTGTTCATGTTGGAATCAAAATCATCTGCATCCCACGGAACCGCTACATTGTCAACATTGTACATATTGTAGATAAAGTCAAGTGCTTCCGTTACTTCTGTGCTGGTAAGGTTTTCCGTATCGCTCATCGCGATTCCGGTACCGTTGCTCATCAGCATCAGATAAATCAGGAAGTCATAACGGGAACCATAACCATACTGGTCGATGACGCCGTCGCCGTCCGTATCCTGGGTAAGAGCGATCATATACTCTCTCCACTTATCCCATGTCCACTCGCCTTTCTCATAAAGCTCGTTCGGGGATTCCAGTCCTGCATCATCCAGAATCTGCTGGTTGTAAGCAAGCATATAGGTATTCGCAAGCAGCATCTCTGCGCTGTTTGACTGGAACAGATATACGCCGTCGTCGAGGCCGATATCAACCTGTGAGAAAATTTCCTGATCGCTTAATACGCTTGCGTCCTCTGAGAGAACCTCTTCCAGATTCGTTGCGAAGCCGTTCAGAGCTGCCGGGATACCAAAGCTTAAGTCTACCTCATAAATATCGCAGTCCGGTGTACCTGCAAGTATGGAAGTATTGATGGATTCCTGTACACCCGTGTAAGTCAGGTTCACGAACTCGATCGTCACATTGTAAGCTTCCTCTACTTCCGCAACCACGTCAAAATGCATCTGCGCAAGCTCCTCATCCGATACGCTCGGGTCATCGTAGATGTCGGTGTTGGTGCTGTCATAGTAATGATCATACCAGGTACCGATGGTGATCGTTCTGGTCTCAGAATCCGATGCGCTTGAGGTAATGCTGGCCATGCCGACAGTCATCGTCGCGCACAGTGCCAGTGCAAGGGCCTTTTTCATTTTCATTTTGTAATTCCTCCTTTAATTGTCATGAATTTGCGAAGCAATGATATTTCCCGTCCTGTCATCAGCCAATCTGTTTCATACGGTCTTCTCTGTTTCCTTATCCGTCCAATGCCCAGATGGTCCTGCATATAAATGTGCAGACCATCCGGTCACTGTCCGGAACTATTTTCTTCTATATCACTCTGCTGCCGTACCAACCGTAACGCTGTAAACTTCCCATGCTCCGGAAGCTTCACACTGCATCGTTGCGCCCCAGGTGCTCACATCATCGCCGCATACCGCCGCGATCTGCTCATAGGTAACCTGGCAGGTCGTTCCGTTGTATATGCTGGAATCGCTTCCGCTGCCGTCCCAGTTGCCTACGCCAACACGCATCCAGCCTGCTTCTGCACTCGGCATTACCAGCCAGATTTCGCCGTTTTCACTTGTGTAGGTGATGGTTACTACCGCACCCGGAACGAGTGTGTCGATGATCTCCTGCGGCATATCAAAGCCTGCCTGTGACCAGCCGTCGCCGCT
>JAJQHQ010000083.1 GCA_021199655.1 Lachnospiraceae bacterium
CCCCGGACGCAAGCGCCGCCTGGAATGCCTTCCACTGGCTCTCATCCCCGGAATCCGCATTCCATCCGATGATCCCCGGACACAGCTTCCCGGTCACGTCGTAATGGCGGATCACATGGTCCGCGTCAATGGAATACTTCTCCATCAGGTACCGCGTCAGCTCCACCGCCTTTGCCACAACCGCGTCCGTAAAACTCCATGTCTTATCATTCGCGGACGGAACCTTCCCCGTGCTGTTCGTCGAACAGATCTCAATCCCGATGGAATTGGCATTCTTCGCCACGCCATGCAGGGATCCGCCCTTTGTAGACAGCTTGCTGCCGCCGCAGTGCCAGCAGTACCTGTTTTCCAGATCCGGATTGTACTGCACAATGGTCTCGTCATCCACAATAAAATCCGCAGACGCCTGGTTCGTCGTGCCGGCAAAATATTCCGCCGTGTTCGCCGCCTTCCCCTTCGCAGAGGAAACGCCCGCCGTATAATGGATCACGATATATTTGATCGCCCTCCCGGCGGATGCTGTCGTATTGTGTGTGCTTGTCTTTTTTGTAATCTTCACAGCCATCTTAACCTTCTCCTTCCACATCCTCATAATCATCATATGCACCCGCATTATCCAAGTTGATCTTATATACCTCCGCCGCATCATAAGACGGGATGTAAACATACCCGTCCCTGACCACGCACTTGTTCCGGTAACTCGGATAGCCGGAATAACTCCGATACCCGGCATATGTCAGCGCGGCATTGCTCAGGGTAAAGCTCGTCTCCGTATAGGTGTAATCCGTTTTGGAAATCCTGATCCACAGAAGCGTCGCGCTCCCGGAAGAATTCGCGCTGTTCCCGAAGCCGTACCAGTACCCGTCATGCCCGTCCACGAACGTGTGGTAGGTGGACGACGGCAGGAACGTCGTGCAGGTAATGGTATGCGTCTCAATGATATCTGCTGTGGAATCATCGATCTTTTCTTTCAGCCCGATGGACAGGATCGGAATCCGGAACTTCGTAATGACAACCGACGAGGAAGAAAACGCGATGGAAACCACCGTGTCATTCTCAAAATCCACTTCCACTGCGTTAAACAAAAGCTTTGTGATGTCGTCGTCCAGGGACTGGTTCAGGGCGCTCATCAGCAGGAAAGCAGAGCTGTCGTCTGCAATGCTGCCATAGCCTCCCACGCCTCCCAGAGCGCTGGTCAGCGCCACCGCCGCAATCGTGCCGTTCCCCTGCGCGTTCGTAAACTCCCAGACAAACTGGTACCCGTCATCCGCCGCGCCGCCCTCCGTCTGGCTTAAGCTGCCCCGCTGCAGATCCGTGGATGAATTCACATCGTTGGACGCATACGCCACCGGAAGGTTTTCCGATGTCGGGTAGATGTTCCCGGAATCCTCCGTCAGCGTATTGGGGAACAACAGGATCCCGCCGATCAGGTTCGGGCAGATCGGCAGCAGATTGGTCATCCAGCCGTTCTGGCTGTTGGAATAGCTGCCCCCGAAATAATACAATGTTCCCAGCAGGTTCAGCCCCAGGACGTTGCTCACCGCATCCGTCATCATGTTATCGTGCTCCACCGTGGTCACTTCCCCGGTGTTCACATCCGTCAGTTCAATCTTCATACTGCCTTTCAGCTTCATCTCGTCTCCTCCTTCAAACTCAGGCCTCCGCCCGGCCTCATGTTGCATCCTCAAACGGCGCGAACATACGGCCAAACGCCACCGCAGACGCGCTTTCCTCAACGCCCCATTCTTTCCTGCCGTACTTTTCATACGCCATCTCATCCGTATACCCCGGATTCATAAGGCCGGTAACCAGTGAGAACCTGCCCACGTCTTCCTCTTCCAGTTCCAGAACGCCGTCCCACGCATAGGTGCCGCCCATCGACTGCCCCGCAATCGCCGCAATACAGTCGCCAGTAGCAACCTTTCCGCTCCCGCCTTCCAGCCGAAGATAAACGTTAAAATGACTCGCCACACTGGCCGCAATGTCCTCAATCGGATAAAACAGCGTCAGGATATGCTTCCCGCTGTGCCAGGTTTCCACCGGTGCAAAGGCCGTGATGTAAGAGTTGTTATACTCGTAAGTCACATACACAAGCGCCTCGCCGTCCTCCGTCCAGGCCACCGGCAGCGACACCTCTACCTCTGTCCCGGATGTCTCTGCACTTTCATCATCCGTGGATGGACCGTCTATAGTTTCATCCTCAGACGCCTCCCCCACCGGAACTTTCCGGGATCGTAATCGTCCCAGAAGCCGTCGCCGACCGTTCCACCGCATCCGCGGAAATCTCCACAACCATCTGCGCGATAAACTCCGCATAGGTTTCTTCCTTCGCCGTGAACTCCATGCTGATGATCTTCGTGTTGGAATCCGCGATGGTATAAGCAGAAGCATTCGTATAGGTGTAAAGCCCCATCTTCCCTTCTTCGATCTGGCTCAGCAGCCCGGAGATGTTCTTATCATTCTTGCTTTTTGCCTGGGACAGCTTCGGGTTCTTCCCCACGCATTTCAGCGTCTGCCGCCCGCCGATCGTATACTTGATGCTCGTAATGCAGGTAATCTGGTCTCCGTCCGCCTGACCCCCGGAGAACGTCAGCACATCCCCCAGATCCAGCGCCGGGTTCCCGATCGTGTCCGAATCAAACGGCACATAATTCACCGCCTGCAGGTCATTCAGGATATTCGTGCATGGAGCACCTGCATTTTAAATCGCCTGCGGCGATGGCAGGTGCGTAGGTGGCAAGGAATCCTCCCGCAAGCAGGTCCCTCCTTGCCACAAGTACTGCGCCCGCGTCTCATCCAGCCCGAACTGCAGCAGCGGGTTCACACCCAGGTTCATCGTCAGCCCGTCATCCGGATCCACACTGTAATACTCCGCCGTCTCCGTCCGCATATTCGTGGAACTCACCGCCGTATATCTGGTAATAAAATCTGAAAAGGAGCTGGAAAACTGGTGCTTCTGCGCCAGCAGCTCCGTATTCCCCGGATCCAGCTTCAGCAGCTTCTTCATATCCTTCATCTGGGGTGCTGAGCGCCAGTGGACGTCTGCACTCCGTTCCGGTCGGTCCTAAACGCTTGCCACTGGGTCTACGCTCCGCTTCGGTCGGCGCTAAGCGAACGTCCACTGGACGTTCAGCGCCGCAGGACCCCTCACCTCACTTCCAGACATCAAAAAAGGACCGGTTTCCCGATCCCGTAAAAACAAAACGCCCGCCGTTTCCGGCAGACGCTTCGTCAATTTCATTTTCAGTTATTTCTTCACAATCAGATCATAGCTTTCCGCCACCATCCGCTTTACCTCATCATCCGGGATGCTCCCGTCCAGGATGATCGTATTCCAGTGTTCCTTATTCTGGTGATATCCCGGCTGGACAGACGCATACGCGCTCCTCCAGAAATCCCGCCACTCCGGATCCACCTTCACATTGACGCAGATGTTCCCGTTCCGCTCATACGTCCATGCAAAAGCCCGCTTATTCTTCTTATACCGAAGCAGGATCCAGTTGTCGTCATGGAACGGCGCGTCCATATACATATCCGGCAGCGTCATTCCATAGTCCAAAATCTCTTTTCGTTCCTTCATCACATCTCACCGAAAAACTGGAATATGAATCATTTTATACTTCAAATTACTTTCTCTATGCTTTTGAAC
>JAJQHQ010000082.1 GCA_021199655.1 Lachnospiraceae bacterium
AAAATGAAAACTGCGCTACAGCCTTGGCAGGCCATCGCGCAGCGATTTTGTTCAATCGTATTTTGTACATGAAAAAGGCGGCCATCCGGCCGCCTTTTAAGTCCCATGTGATATCTTCCTGTTTGTTTCTGGTCAATTGCTTTTCATCAGAGCTCATCAGAGCATTTCAATCGCCTTTGAGGGGCATTTTTCTGCGCATTTGCCGCAGCCAACGCATTTATCATAGTCGATATGCGCGATATTGTTCTCGACCGTGATCGCGTCATGTTCACACTGCTTTACACAGAGCTTGCATCCGATACAGCCGACATCGCAGCTCTTTTTAACCACAGGACCGCGCTCCTTATTGGAACAGCGAACAGCATAGGATGCTTTCGCGGGGATGAGTTCGATCAGATGCTTGGGACAGGCAGTCACGCACTGCCCGCAGCCTTTGCACATTGTGCGGTCGATTACAGCGACACCATTCTGTATGCGGATGCCGCCAAACTGACAGGCCTGCACGCAGGAACCAAAGCCCAGACAGCCGTAATCACACTCCCAGGGCGAGAGACCGCTGGAAACGGCTGCCGCACAGTCGTGGATGCCGATATAGTTGCTGCGGTTGGCGGTATGCTCACAGGAACCCAGACACTTCACATAAGCTACCTTTTTTTCCTGGGCTTCCGCGCTCACGCCCATGATCTGGCTGATTTTTTCGGCTACAGGCTCGCCGCCGACGGGGCATCCGTTCACAGGGGCCTCTCCTTTAGCGATTGCAGCCGCCATCGCGTCACAGCCCGCATAGCCGCAGGCACCGCAATTATTTCCGGGCAGATATTCACGCACAGCGAGCTCTTTTTCGTCTACCTCTACCTTAAATTTCTTTCCGACCGTGATCAGGAGCATTCCCATCACAAAGCCGATCACCGCCACGGTTACCGTGGCTATCAGAACAGGATACATATTCAACCTCCCATATATAAGAGTATCTGAAATGATTGTAACTATCAGACGATACCTCGCATTGAAAAGTTACTGAAAATCATCAAAATGACAGTCCGCTGAATCCCATAAACGCGATAGACATCAGGGCAGCAGAGAGCAGTACGACCGGAGCTCCGCGGAACGGGGCGGGTATGGCGGATTCATCAATCCGCTCCCGGATCCCGGCCAGCAGCACAATCGCAATGGTGTAGCCGATTGCAGTACCAAAGCCGGCAACGACGCTCTCAACAAAGCCATAGCCATCCTGTACATTCGTCAGGGCTACGCCGAGCACTGCACAGTTCGTGGTGATCAGAGGCAGGTAAATACCGAGAGCCTGATAGAGAGGCGGAGCTGCTTTTTTCAGAAACATTTCTACGATCTGCACCAGAGTCGCGATCACGAGGATGAATACGATGGTATTCAGATATGTCAGGTTCAGTGGCTCCAGTATAAATGTATACAAAAGGTTAGCTACCGCGGATGCAATCGTCATGACGAAGATAACCGCAGCCCCCAGACTGGCTGAGGTCTTGATCTGCTTTGATACGCCAAGGAACGAGCAGATGCCGAGGAACTGACTTAATACGACGTTGTCCACCAGCGCCGTGGTAATGATGATCAGAATCAAAGATGAATTCATGCCTTAGTCGCCTCCTCCTTCTTATCCTTGCACGTGCTGTCAGCTGCTGCCGGTGAGCTGTGGCTGATCTGGCAGGTCGCGCAGCAGCCGTCGCAGCCTTCCACCTTTTTGTTTGCTTCCGTATGAATATGTACGGCGTTCATGATCGCAATGATGAACGCGATCACCAGGAAAGCGCCGGGTGCCTTGACGAAGATCGCCACAGGCGGTATCGAATCCGGAATCACCGTAATGTTGAATGCGGTGCCGGCTCCAAAGAATTCGCGGAGCAGCCCGATGACAGTCAGAGCAATGGTAAAGCCCAGTCCCATGCCGATGCCGTCAAATGCCGCAAGATCCGGGGTGTGACGGTTCGCATAGGCTTCCGCACGGCCGAGGATGATGCAGTTGACCACGATCAGTGGGATGTAAATGCCAAGGGAATCATAGAGCCCCGGTGTATAAGCCTGCATCAGCAGGTCAACGACCGTTACGAGCGACGCAGTGATAACGATGTAAGCCGGAAGGCGTACCTGATCCGGGATAATATTGCGCATGGCCGAGATAATAATGTTTGAAAAGATCAGTACGATCATTGTGGAGACGCCCATTCCGAGTCCATTGATCGCTGAGGTAGTGACCGCGAGAGTGGGGCACATGCCGAGCATCAGGACCAGACAGGGATTTTCTTTCACGATGCCGTTGTATATTCGTTCCAGATATGGATTCATGGAAATCCCTCCTTATATAAATTCTCATGACGCTGCCTTACATTTCGGATTGCAAAAAAGAGAATCAATTCTCCCTTATATCATCCGATATATTCTGCAAAGAATGCAAGCGCCGTATTGACAGCATTGACGACTGCTCCCGACGAGGTGGACGCTCCGGAAATGGTATCAATCTCGTTGTCCTCCGTCGAGTCGCCGGATTTGTTGAGAACAAATGCGTCGGTGCTGACACCTTCGAACTGGCTCTTAAACGAATCCTCGTCTACACGCATACCCATACCGGCCGTCTCTGTCAGAGTGGTAAAGGCAAGTTTTATCACGGTGCCGTCGGTGGTAAGACCTACAGAAAGCGTGATATCTCCATCATAGCCGTCGCTGCTTGTCACACTTAAGACATAGCCGACAACTTCACCGTCTGCGTCATAGCCGACCACAGCGGTATTGACATACGTTCTTCCGAACGATTCATCGTAGACATCATCGCCCAGAGCCTCAACAGCTGCGTCCAGATCGTCGTCAAACTCAAAGGAAACTGCGTCCGGGCATACCTCCTGATAAGAGGCCAGAGTGTCTGCAAGCTCCTGTTCTTCAATTTTGGATTTTGTCATGGCGTAAATGCCGCTTAAAGCAAGTCCCGCAACCAGCGTGATCACGGTCAGATTGACCGCCGCTTTCGGGAATTCCCGTTCCTTATATTCGCCATTGTTATAACCGAGCGGCTTCGGAATCGGAATCTTGTCAATGAACGGTACAAGCATATTGGAGATAATGATCGCATAGCTGAACGAATCCGTGGAGGAACCGAACACACGGAACAGACCGCCGAGCAGACCGACCAGAGCGCCATAGACAAGATGCCCTCTTGACGTTACCGGACTGGTGACCGGGTCTGTCGCCATAAAGAACGCTCCCATCAGAAGTCCGCCGCCGCAGATCTGCAGCGCAAGATAAGAGGGAGCAAAACCGCCCTCACCGAAAAGCCCCATAAATAAGGTAAAAACCGCAATGCAGGATACCGGAATCTCCCAGGTAATGCCGCCGGTTGCCAGCAAAAACAGACCGCCAAGCAGAAGTGCGAGAGCGGAGCTTCCGATGACACCGGTCGATGCTCCAAGGAAAACATTCAGGACATTGACGGATTCCCCGGCACCAAATGCAGCGAGCGGTGTTGCCGAGCTGACAGAATCCACACTGTAATTCGTCATGGCTGTGCCGAATGATATCAGCAGGAAACAGCGAGCAGTGAGCGCCGGATTCAGGAAATTCTTTCCAAGTCCTCCAAAGAAGCACTTTACGACCAGAATGGCGAAAACACTGCCCAGAATCGGAAGATAGAGCGGCGCTTTTGGCGGAAGGCAGAGGGCAAGAAGAAGTCCTGTCACGACCGCACTGCCATCCGTGATCGTATTCGGTCGTTTTGTGATGCGGTCAAAAATGTACTCAGAAGCCACAGCAGATAACACGGACAGCAGGATCACCAGAAACGCGTGAAACCCATATCGAATGACACCGACGATCGTGACCGGCATCAACGATAAAATCACATCCAGCATCACTTTGCCGGTAGTCAGTTTCCTGTCACGCACGTGGGGGCTGGAAGAAATATTCAGTAATTGATTTTCATTCATGTCGCATCCCTCACTTTCTCTTTGCGGCCATAATCTCGGCCTTTGCCTGTTTGAACAGCTGCATCAGCGGACGTTTTGCCGGGCAGATGTAGGTACAGGAGCCGCAGGCGATACAGTCGAGACCATAAAGCTTGTGTTCATATTTCTCGTAATCTTTTTTCTCCGCAGCGTCCGCCATCATCTGCGGGATCAGGTGGATCGGACAGACTCTGGAACAGCGTCCGCAGCGGATACAGGCGGTCTGCTGTGCCTCGGCAGTTTCCACCTCATCTTCGGCAAGCAGCGTAAGCGCGTTGCTCGCTTTAGTGACCGGTGCGTCAAGAGAAGGCATTGCGATCCCCATCATCGGTCCGCCGCTCAATGCTTTTTTCAAAGTCACTCCTGACTTAATACCGCCTGCCGCTTCGACAAGTTCCAAACAGGAAGTCCCAATCGGTACCTCAAAAGTAGCCGGATTTGCGACTGCGCTGCCGGATACGGTAAAATAACGTTTCATCAGCGGCTCCGAATAGTAGCAGGCACGATAAATTGCATAGAGTGAGGCAACATTGCAGACGATACAGCCAACATCAGCAGGAAGCTGCCCGAATTTCAGATCACGTCCGCTGACTACGGAGATCAGGTTGCGCTCGCCGCCCTGCGGGTATTTGGTCATGACCGGCTGCACCATAACGCCTTTTTTACCTGCACAGACCGCCTCCATCGCCTTGATGGCTTCCGGCTTGTTGTCTTCGATCGCGATCACGCCCATTGCGTCCGGGAAAAGCTGCAGCACCAGCCGGAGTCCTTCGTAAATGCCCCGGCTCTTTTCCTGCATCAGACGGTCGTCGCAGGTAATGTACGGTTCGCATTCAGATCCGTTGGCGATGATATACTCGATCGAATCCGGATTCTTGGAAGTGAGTTTGACATGAGTCGGAAATCCGGCCCCTCCCATACCGACAATACCTGCGCGTGCTATCGCGTCCAGAATGTCCTTGCTGGAAAAGGTACCGGCATTGTGTTTAATCCCTACGCCCTCGGCAAGCGTATATTCGCCGTCATTCTCAATGACAATGCACATGGCTTTTGCTCCGGAAGCGACGCGGCGCTCCTCAATGGCTTTTACTCTGCCTGAACAGGAACTGACGATATTTGCCGACACAAATCCATCGGCTTCGGCAATCACCTGCCCTGCAAGAACCTGGTCGCCCTTAGCTACAACCGGCTTTGCCGGCTTGCCAATATGCTGGTTTACCGGAAACACCAGATCACCTTTCGGCAGAAAAACTTCCACCGGGCTGCCTAAAGAAAGCTCCTTGTATTCCGGGGGATGAATACCGCCACGAAACGTTTTAAGCTTCATATGTAAGTCCTCCTTAAAAAATCGCATAAAAATTCTATATTATATTATCAGTTTTTTCATTGCTTTTCTGTGTATGATTTTTGGATTTTTTTGAATAATTTTTACCTGCACCTTCCTTCAGCAGATTCGATTTTTTATATTGAGAAGTTAATAAATACATACGGGAAAAGTTTTTATAAAAATGCTTTTATTTTCTGTTTTTCTGTGGTAATATAGTGAACAGCTGTGGTCATATATCAGTCAGGCCATAAACGGAGAATGACCGGCGACTTTTCTTTTCACGGAGCTGCCGGTTTTACGGAATTGGTCAAAGGAAAAGGACGACAGAAGTATATGAAGCATATAAGGAGGACGCAGACAATGAAACACATCAGAACATTAAATACGAAGCCTTTACAGAGCACCCTGAAAAAGGGCGGATGCGGTGAGTGCCAGACTTCATGTCAGTCAGCATGCAAGACCAGCTGCACAGTCGGTAATCAGACCTGCGAGAACAATAAACAGTAAACAGCCGCATAAAAATTACAATAGCAGCAAAAGACAGAACCGTGCCGTGCGGATCCGCAAGATGCACGGTTTTGTTCTGTGCATATCTTAAGAGAGGTGTCATGCTGTGATCCATCAGTATAAGAATAATGGATACAACATTGTTTTGGATGTAAACAGTGGAGCGATTCATCTGGTTGATGAACTTACATATGAAGTGATCGCTCTGCTTGATCAATGGCAGTCTGATGGGAAGCCGCTTTCTCTTTGGCCTGCTTCAGATGAATTGTCTGCTGAATCAGATCCAAAGGAAAAAGACAGTGCTTACGTTGCGAAAGCCTGGTCTGCCGATATTGAAACGTATATTATCGATACACTTGCCGGCTGTTATAATAAGCAGGAGATCCGGGAAGCTCTCGGCGAATGCGCTCAGCTTACCGATCTGGGTGTCCTGTTTACAGAAGATATTTATGAAAAATCCATCACCGACTATAAGGCACGTCCGACGGTAGTCAAAGCACTTTGCCTGCATATCGCGCACGACTGCAACCTTGCCTGTCGCTATTGCTTTGCGGAGGAGGGCGAATATCACGGCCGCCGCGCTCTGATGAGTCTGGAAGTCGGCAAAAAGGCACTGGATTTTCTGATAGCGAATTCCGGCTCCAGGCGCAATCTTGAGGTTGACTTTTTCGGCGGGGAACCGCTGATGAACTGGCAGGTCGTAAAAGACATCGTCAAATATGGCCGTGAGCAGGAAAAGATTCATAACAAAAATTTCCGGTTTACAATGACCACGAACGGCGTCCTTTTAAATGACGAGATCATGGAGTTTCTGAATCAGGAGATGGCGAATGTCGTGCTCAGTATCGACGGACGGCGGGAAGTGCATGATCATATGCGGCCGTTCCGCGGCGGAAAGGGCAGCTATGATCTGGTCATGCCGAAGTTCAAACATTTTGTAGAACTGCGGGAAGGATGCAGCGCTGGTGCAGAGCAGGATACGAATACTCCGCTTGCAGAGCAGGAACCATCAGGGAAAATAAAAGCAGCGGGATCCACTGCTTCCGAGAAGACCTGGTATGTGCGCGGTACATTTACCCATCATAACCTTGATTTCTGCAATGACGTTCTGCACCTTGCGGACGAGGGATTTGACCGGATTTCCGTGGAGCCGGTGGTAGCGGAGGATTCCGAGGATTACGCAATCCGCAAGGAGGATCTGCCGCAGATTTTTTCCGAATATGATCGTCTGGCAGCCGAAATGGTAAAGCGGAACAAAGAGGGCAGAGGCTTTACCTTTTTCCACTTTATGATCGACCTGACCGGAGGACCCTGTGTATACAAACGTCTCTCCGGCTGCGGTTCAGGGACGGAGTATCTTGCGGTCACACCGTGGGGGGATCTTTATCCCTGCCACCAGTTTGTAGGGCACGAGGAATTCCTTCTCGGCAATGTGGACGAAGGAGTGGTGCGGACGGATATTGTGGATCAGTTCAAAGCCTGCAATGTTTATACAAAAGAAAAATGCCGGAACTGCTTCGCGAAGTTTTATTGCAGCGGCGGCTGCGCGGCAAATTCTTACAATTTTCATGGCACGATTAAGGATGCATACGATTTGGGCTGTGAGATGATGCGTAAACGCGTGGAGTGCGCGATTATGATAAAAGCGGCGGAGGCGGAAATGCCTGACTGACATCGTCAGTATGACGGGCAACGGCCGGCGCTGAAAGGTACCTGAAATCATGTGACAAATCATCAGATACCGAATTAATTTTCGATATAATGGCGGCTGGTTAAAAACGGCTGCCTGAGCTGATCGAAAATGCAAAAGAAAAGAGGAGGAAGCAGATTATGAAAATGAACAAGAAAAACGCAAGGATCACCCTTGTCGTGATGGCTCTGCTGTTGATTTTCTTTGCCTTTGTGTCGCTGGTTGGATTTGGCTCCAGTCATAAGGGTTCGGCAAGAAATATCATTCTGGGCCTTGATCTTTCCGGCGGTGTGAGCGTCACCTATCAGGTGGTCGATGAAAACCCGACATCGGAAGAGATGAGCGATACGGTCTATAAGCTGCAGCAGCGTGCAGATACTTACAGCACGGAAGCAAATGTCTATCAGGAAGGTTCTGACCGGATCAATATTGAGATCCCGGGCGTGACGGATGTCAATGAGATCCTGGAGGAGCTCGGCCAGCCGGGTTCACTGGAATTCCAGCTGGATGACGGTACTGTTGTACTGACCGGTTCGGAGGTTGATACGGCTTCTGCGGGAACACAGCAGGATGATCTCGGAAATACCGAGTATGTCGTAAAGCTGGAGCTGACCAGCGAGGGCGCGGAGGCATTCGCGACCGCGACTTCTGAAAATGTCGGCAACTATATTTATATTGTATATAATGATGAGGTGATCAGTGCTCCGGTTGTAAATGAAGCAATCACGGGCGGTACAGCGATCATTTCCGGAATGAGTGACGCTGCAGAAGCGCAGAGCCTTGCTTCTTCGATCCGTATTGGTGCTTTGTCCCTTGAACTGGAAGAACTCAGCTCGAAGGTAGTAGGCGCTCAGCTCGGCCAGAACGCGATCAAGACGAGTCTGACGGCCGGAGCCATTGGCATTGTGATCGTCATGATCTTTATGATTATTGTTTATGCACTGCCGGGTATTGTAGCTGCGTTCTGCCTGCTGCTTTATATCTGTATGTTCCTGATCTGTCTGAACGGCTTTGATATGACGCTGACGCTTCCCGGCATCGCGGGTATCATCCTGACGATCGGTATGGCCGTGGACGCGAACGTCATTATCTATGCTCGTATCCGGGAGGAGATTTCCGCGGGTAAATCTGTCAAGGGCGCAATTGATGCCGGTTACAAAAAAGCGTTCAGCGCAATCCTTGATGGCAATGTTACAACCCTGATCGCCGCGTTTGTACTGAATATGCTCGGCACCGGTTCTGTCAAAGGATTTGCCCAGACGCTGGCACTTGGTATTGTGCTCTCCATGATCACCGCTCTGATCATTTCCAGACTGATCATGAACGCTCTTTATCAGGTTGGCTTCCGCGATGAAAAATATTATGGTAAGGCAAAGACCTACAAAGCCTTTGATTTTGTCGGACACCGCCGCGTGTTCTTTGCTGTCTCCATTGTCCTGATCCTTGTCGGCCCGGTCTGCATGGGAATCAATTCGGCGATGGGCAACGGTGCTCTGAATTTAAGCCTTGATTTCAAGGGCGGTACCTCTACTACGGTATCCTTTAATGAGGAGATGACGCTGGATGAACTTGAATCGGATGTCAAACCGATCTTTACGGAGATAACCGGAGATGCGGAAGTACAGTTCCAGACGGTACAGGACTCCTCAGACGTTTATATTAAGACGGCGGTACTTGATCTTGATCAGCGTCAGGAAGTATCTGAGGCTCTTCAGGAGGCTTTTGACCTCGAAGAGACCGCGATCACTTATGAATCTATTTCTGCTACAGTCAGCAACGAAATGCGTCAGGACGCAGTGGTAGCCGTGATCGTGGCAGCAATCTGTATGCTGATCTATATCACCATCCGCTTCCATGATGTTCGTTTTGCGGGCAGCGCCGTGCTGGCTCTTCTGCATGATGTACTCGTTGTCTTTGCATGCTATGCTCTGGTCCGCATTTCAGTCGGCAGTACGTTCATCGCCTGCATGCTGACGATCGTCGGTTACTCGATCAATGCGACAATCGTCATCTTTGACCGTATCCGTGAGAATCAGAAGCTGATGGCAGGGGATTCGCTGGCACAGATTGTAAACACCAGCGTTACTCAGACCCTGACACGAAGCATTTATACTTCATTTACGACCTTTATCACCATCTTTATGCTGTATATTCTCGGCATCGCGACCATCAAAGAGTTCGCGCTTCCGCTGATCGTCGGTATTGTGGCCGGTGCTTATTCGTCCGTGTGCGTGACCGGCTCTCTGTGGTATGTGATGAAATCGCATCAGAAGCAGACTGCAGCAGCAAACGGCACAGCGTCCGTGAATGCAGGAGAAATTGCATCCGGCAATGTTAGTGATAAGACAGCCGCAGATGCTTCTGCGGGTTCGAAATCGAATGCCTCCGCATCCAATGCGTCACAGGGTACGGCGAAAAAGACGAAAAAGAAGTCGAAGAAGAAATAAATGAACCTATCAGTGATAGCTGTACACGGTGTGGTGGATTCCATAGTATTGTGTACCGAAGTAAGCTGAATATTTGCCAGCCGGGAGAACATTCTTCCGGCTGGTTGTGTTCTGATGTATGTGGACGTTTGTTTTGCGCTTACTGAAGTGTCAGTATTCACCAGGAGAGAAAGCAATATGCATAAAAAAGAAAAATGGTACATCACTGCGAAAAAGGCCGATTTTGCTGCGCTTGGAGCCGCATATGGGATTGATCAGGTCACAGCCAGACTGATCCGTAACCGTCTGGACTGGCCGTCTGTGCCTGTCTCTGCGCCAAAGGATGGTTGTCCGGAAACAGAAAGAGAAAAAAGTAATGCATCAGACTCACAGCCGGAGACCATCGTTGGCCTGAATGCTGTGGGACAGTATCTGTATGGAGGACTGGATGATCTGCACGATCCTGCGCTGATGAAAGGATGTCCGGAAGCGGCGGCTTTGCTGGCGGAAAAAATACAGGAACAAAAAAAGATCCGCATCATTGGCGATTACGATATTGACGGTGTCTGTGCAACCTACATCCTGTATCGCGCGATCCTTGCATGCGGCGGACGTGTTGATTATGAGATTCCCGACCGTATGAAGGACGGCTACGGGCTTAACCTGCGGCTGATCGATCTGGCGTATCAGGAAGAGGTGGATACGATCCTTACCTGTGACAACGGCATCGCCGCGATTGACGAGATTACTTTTGCCAGAGAAAAGGGCATGACCGTGATCGTGACCGATCATCACGAGCCTTTATTCATTACCAACGATTTTCATCATACTGAAGGCACTTCTGAAGCAGATGATAAAAAGCGTTGTTCCCTGCAGGCTGCGGAGAGTAACGATGAGGATTCTGCAGTGCGGATACTCTCACCTGCGGAGCAGCGGATCTACCGCCTCCCACCAGCGGATGTTATTGTCAATCCGCATCAGCCCGGCTGCTCTTATCCTTATAAAAAACTGTGCGGCGCCGCGGTAGCCTGGAAGGTCATCTGTGAGCTGCGCAGACAGATGAATTCTGCTAATGTGGCTTATCGGAAGAAACGGACGCTGCCGGAACATTATGAGAAGGAGGTTTCTTCTCGAAATATGGATGCAGGTTCTTCCGACAGGCAGCTGACGATGGAAGAGAAGCGGAGTTCCTCAGCGAATGGCCTGACAGAAAATCTGACGGATGAGCTTCTGATGTTTGCCGGTTTTGCCACGGTAGGCGATGTCATGGATCTTGACGGGGAGAACCGCATTCTTGTAAAAGAAGGATTAAAACGCCTGCGTACTACAAACAATCCGGGAATGTCTGCCCTGATCCGTGCGAATGAACTGGATCCGTCATCCCTTACTTCCTATCATATCGGTTTTGTACTTGGCCCCTGTATCAACGCGAGCGGACGTCTGGATACTGCCAAACGCTCGCTGCGCCTGCTCTTATCGGAGACGAAAGAAGAGGCGGAGAAGATTGCCGCAGAACTGAAGGAATTGAATGATGAGCGGAAAACGCTCACACAGCAGGCGGTCGATACGGCCTGTGCGCAGATTGATTCCGATGAGAGCTACACCCGTGACCGGGTTCTTGTCCTCTATCTGCCAGACTGCCATGAGAGTATCGCGGGCATCGTTGCCGGGAAGGTGCGCGAACGTTATTACAAGCCGGTGTTTGTCATTACGGATGCTCATGCTGCTTCCGCATATGCAGCATTAAATGCTGAAAATCAGGAAACGGAATCTATGAATGATACAGAAACCACCGGAAAGGATAACCTGGCCAAAGGTTCCGGCCGTTCAATCGAAACCTATTCCATGTTTGAGGAGATGGTGAAATGTCAGGATCTGTTTCTCAAATTCGGCGGACATCCGATGGCCGCGGGCTTTTCCCTTGAACGCAGCCGGATTCCCGAAATGCGCCGCCGCCTGAATGAAAACAGCACTCTGACGGATGATGATCTGACTGAAAAAGTGCATATTGACGTAGCCATGCCGATCCATTACATATCCGGCAAAGTGATTGACGAGCTCAGCCTGCTGGAGCCGTTCGGCAAAGGGAATGAAAAACCTCTTTTCGCGGATACCTCTCTTTCTTTACTTTCCGCCCGAATCATAGGGAAGAACAAAAATGTCGTTAAAATGCGTGTTCAGAATAAGAACGGTTATTCCATCGACGCGTTATATTTTGGAGATCCGGCGTCTTTTCAGGAATATCTGACAGAAAAATTCGGAGAACACGAGGTGCAGAACCTTTTCTGGGGACGGGCGAATCACATACAGATGGATTTTACCTATTATCCGTCAGTGAACGAATATATGGGGCGAAAGTCGCTGCAGATCGTGATTAAAAATTATCGTTGACTTATGTTATTTATTTAGCACAATTAAGCGCAGGGTCATGAACTATTTCTTGACAAAGCCAGTCATACAGGCATAAAATAGCGGTTGAGTGACAGGTAGTATATATGCCTGTGAAACAGTAATACGTTTTTTACAGAGCACCGTAAATCGATAGGAATACCTGTAACAGAATCAGAAATTCCCGGAATCCATTCGCTGCTAAGAGATGCAGCATGGTCCGGTTATAATGGAGGAGTGAAAAAATGGCAGCACCGTACAATCACAGAGCCATCGAGCAGAAATGGAGAGCACACTGGGAAGAACACCCGGTCAATGTTGACGATGGCAAGAAGCCGAAATATTACTGTCTGGATATGTTTCCTTATCCATCCGGCAACGGCCTTCATGTAGGGCACTGGAGAGGATATGTGATCTCTGATGTCTGGAGCCGCTACAAGATGATGCAGGGCTATTACCTGATCCATCCGATGGGCTGGGATGCGTTCGGACTTCCGGCGGAGAATTATGCGATTAAAAATCACGTTCATCCGGCTATTTCTACTGCGGAGAATGTAAAAAATATCAAGAAGCAGATCAAAGATATCTCGGCGATCTATGACTGGGACCGCGAGGTCAACACGACGGATCCGGAGTTCTACAAGTGGACGCAGTGGATTTTTGTACAGATGTTCAAAAATGGTCTTGCCTATGAGAAGGAATTCCCGATCAACTGGTGTCCGTCCTGCAAGACCGGTCTGGCTAACGAGGAAGTCGTCAACGGCTGCTGTGAGCGCTGCGGCTCTCCCGTGACGAAGAAGAATATGCGCCAGTGGATGCTGCGCATTACCAAATATGCGGATCGTCTGCTGAACGATCTGGACAAGCTCGACTGGCCGGAAAAGGTTAAGAAGATGCAGACCGACTGGATCGGCAAATCCTACGGTGCGGAAGTGGAGTTCCCGGTAGAGGGAAGAGAAGAGAAGATTACGGTCTATACGACCCGTCCGGATACACTTCACGGGGCAACCTTTATGGTGCTTGCACCGGAGCACGCGCTTGCCGCGTCTTTGGCAACGCCGGAGACGAAGGAAGCGGTAGAGAAGTATATCTTTGACTCCTCGATGCGCTCCAACGTAGACCGTATGCAGGACAAAGAGAAGACCGGCGTATTTACCGGCTCCTATGCGATCAATCCGCTGAACGGCAAAAAGATACCGATTTGGCTGTCTGACTATGTACTGGCGGATTATGGTACCGGCGCGATCATGTGCGTTCCGGCACACGACGACCGTGACTTTGAATTTGCGACCAAATTCAATATCCCGATCATTCAGGTCATCGCCAAAGATGGTCAGGAGATTGAGAATATGACCGAGGCCTATACGGCTGCTTCCGGTACGATGATCAATTCCGGCGAGTGGAACGGCAGGGAATCCGCTGTGCTGAAAAAAGAAGCGCCGCATATCATCGAGAAGATGGGCATCGGCCGTGCAACAGTCAATTACAAGCTGCGTGACTGGGTATTTTCCCGTCAGCGCTACTGGGGTGAGCCGATCCCGATCATCCACTGCCCGCACTGCGGCAATGTTCCGGTGCCGGAAGAGGATCTTCCGCTGCGCCTGCCTGATGTGGAATCCTATGAGCCGACCGGCACAGGCGAATCACCGCTGGCTGCGATCGATGAGTGGGTGAACTGCAAGTGCCCGGTCTGCGGAGCGGACGCAAAGCGCGAGACCAATACGATGCCGCAGTGGGCCGGTTCTTCCTGGTACTTCCTGCGCTACGTGGACAACAAAAACGACAAAGAGCTGGTTTCCCGCGAGAAGGCGGACAAATATCTGCCGGTCGATATGTATATCGGCGGTGTAGAGCATGCGGTGCTGCATCTTCTGTATTCCCGCTTCTACACCAAGTTCCTGTGCGACATCGGCGTGATCGACTTTGACGAGCCGTTCCAGAAGCTGTTCAATCAGGGTATGATCACCGGCAAGAACGGTATCAAGATGAGCAAGTCCAAGGGCAATGTAGTCTCCCCGGACGATCTCGTGCGCGACTATGGATGCGATTCCCTGCGTATGTATGAGCTGTTCGTGGGACCGCCGGAACTCGATGCCGAGTGGGACGACCGCGGCATCGACGGTGGATACCGTTTCCTGAACCGTTTCTGGAAGCTGGCGTGCGACAGTCTGGAAGCAAATGTAGCAGAAACAAAGGAGATGGTTAAGCTTCGCCACAAGCTCGTGTATGACATCACACAGCGTCTGGAAAGCTTCAGTCTTAATACTGTGATCTCCGGCTTCATGGAGTATAACAATAAGCTGATCGACCTCGCAAAAAAGACCGGCGGTATCGATCGTGAGACGGTAGAAACATTCATCATACTCATGGCTCCGTTTGCGCCGCATATCACCGAAGAGCTGTGGGAGATGTACGGACATACCGATTCTGTCTTCCACACCGAATGGCCGAAAGCGGATGAGGAAGCGATGAAAGAGGATGAAATCGAGATTCCGGTGCAGATCAACGGCAAGACAAGAGTCGTTATCACCATCCCGGTCGACATCTCCAAAGAAGATGCGATCGCCAAAGGCAAGGAGGCGCTCGGCGATAAGCTTTCCGGTAATGTTGTCAAGGAAATCTATGTGCCGAAGAAGATCGTGAATCTGGTTGTGAAGTAAATAATTCAATGATAAGAGAGCGCCGCAGAGCATGGTTATTCTGCGGCGCTTTTACAGGGTTCTGCGCAGCAGGTTCCTGTAATATCAGACTGCCGGGCGCGAAGAATTGTATTGTTATGATGTCGCTGCTTTCTCAAAAAACAGGCCCGTCAGAAACCAGATTGGCGCATAGTCCAGCCGGATAACGCCATTCACCTGATATGGAGAATCACTGTAATCCCAGGGGCATTTTCCCCTCTTTTTCAAAAATGATCCGGATGTATATTCCACTGCAAAAATCCCCAGCATATAAATGATTCCGCGTGTAAAAGTATTGAGTTTTTTCAGCACATGCGAAAGCGGAGCAATCAGAGATGCCATACCGTAGATGGGAAACATCCGCAGGGATGAGATTCCGGTCAGTTTCGGGTCATGATTGATCAGGGAATGAAGACCGGTCCAGAATACCTCCATGCACCAGCCGTACATTCCGCAGCGTATAAAACGGTTTTTCATTCGTACCTCCTGCTTTTGTATTTGTTGCAACTGCATAGATAGTTTTTGAGAAAACCGAAAAAGTATGCAGACAGATTCACAAACAGGAAAAAAACAGAAGGAGAAGTATTTCCCATGCATAAGGATTCGATAACAGAAGAAAAGTTAAGTGAATTGCCCTCTGTGAAAAAGCTGATTTCTGCGGTAAAAAAGCAGCTGGAAGAAGAAGGACTGGAGGTTGGACAGACATTTGAAAACTGCTTTAAAAGTACACTGGATACGACCATCCGGCGGGAAGAGGATGGGACGACCTTTATCATCACCGGCGATATTCCGGCGATGTGGCTGCGGGATTCGGCCTGTCAGGTGCGGCCGTATCTGCTCCTTTCAGGAGAAGATGATTCGATCGCGGACATGATTGAGGGGCTGATCCGGAGGCAGATTTGGTGCATTCTCATTGCCCCCTATGCGAACGCTTTCAATGAAACGGCAAATGGGCAGGGCTGGCAGGACGACAGGACGGATATGAAGCCGGAGGTGTGGGAGAGAAAGTTTGAAATTGACTCGCTGTGTTATCCTGTCCAGCTTGCATGGCTGTTCTGGAAAAACAGCGGCAGGACCTCTCATTTTACGGAAGAGTTTCTGGCAGCCGCAAAGACGATCCTGCGTGTGTTCCGGACAGAGCAGGACCATGAAAATCGGTCGGACTACCGTTTTGAACGGAGCAACTGCGTCTATACCGATACCCTTTCAAGAGATGGGAAGGGAGCGCTGGTAAAACCAAATACCGGTCTGATCTGGTCCGGTTTCCGGCCAAGCGATGACGCCTGTGTTTACGGATATCTGATTCCATCCAATATGTTCGCGGCTGTGATCCTGGAGTATCTGTCGGAGATTGCAGATTCCGTATATCAGGATGCACAGCTGGCCTCCGAGACAGCAGCTTTCGCAAAAGAACTGCGAGCAGCGATTGAGAGGGAGGCTGTCGTACCGATGGGAGATAAGCTGGAGCCGTTTTACGCGTATGAGGTCGATGGATATGGGCAGTATCTGATCATGGATGACGCGAACATCCCCAGCCTTTTATCCATCCCGTATCTGGGATACTGTCCTGCGGACGATCCTTTGTATCAGAACACAAAGAAGGTGATTTTAAGCGAATTCAATCCTTATTACTTTAAAGGCCGCCGTCTGGAAGGAATCGGAAGTATCCATACGCCGGGAGCAAAAGTCTGGCATCTGGCTATGGGAATGCAGGGGCTGGTCGCAGAGGATCGGAACGAAAAAAGAAAAATGATCCTTGCAATGGCTGATACCGACGCAGGAACCGGTTTTATGCATGAGAGTATTGACGCGGATGATCCAGATAAATATTCCCGTCCGTGGTTTGGCTGGGCAAATGCCATCTTTGCGGAGCTGATGCTGGATTATTGCGGCTATCATGTCAGAAAATAAAAAATTCAGATAGAAGTTGTAACGATCCGAAATCGAATAGAAATCCTCGTGAATAGATAAATCCTCGTGAATAGATATGTGAAGCTATGTTATTCATGGGGATTCTTTGCATTTAGAATATTTTCTAAATACTGCTTGACATAAGGCTAAGATTATAGTATATAGTATTTAGAGAAAAATCTAAATACTACAGAAAGGAGCTGGCGTTTTTGGGCTTTGCGGAGACATTTAAGGCTTTGTCAGACCCGGTGCGGCGGGAGATACTGGAATTACTAAAAAAGAAAAGCCTGTCCGCCGGAGAGATCGGGAGCCATTTTGACATGACCGGCGCAACGATTTCATATCACCTGAGTATTCTGAAAAAAGCCGGACTGGTCGAGGAGACCCGTGTCAAAAACTATATTTATTATGAGCTGAACACCTCTGTTCTGGAGGAGATTATGGTCTGGCTGGCGGATTTACAGGGATATTCCTCTGCTAATAGAAAGACAGAAGTCCTTCGCAGCGACACACAGCAGAATTTGTCTCCAAAAAACGAGGATGCGTAGAAAGAGGGAGAATAGAAAAATGTTGAAACAATATCGTAATAGAATCCTGATAACAAGTATTGTGATCCTGCTTCCGGTTTTGATAGGCCTGATCAACTGGAACGTGCTGCCGTTGAACATGCCGACCCATTTTGGCTTTGACGGCGAGGTGAACGGATGGAGCAACAAATATTTTGCAGTCTTTGGCATCCCGTGCTTTGTGCTTGTCATGCATATGATCTGCGTGTTCGCAACGCTCTTTGATCCCAAAAAGCAGGAAATCAATGACAAATTACTTGCACTTTTATTCTGGATCTGCCCGGCGACCAGCTGGTTCTGTGCTGCGCTCATTTACAGCAGCGCACTGGGAATCGCCATCGATGAGATGATCGTCGTGGATCTTTTTATGGCCGCATTCTGTATTGGCATTGGCAATTATCTGCCGAAATGCAGGCAGAATTATACGGTAGGAGTCAAACTTCCCTGGACTCTGGCGGACGCAGAAAACTGGAACAAGACCAATCGGCTTGCAGGCTGGCTTTTTGTAGCTGACGGCTTTCTGTGGCTTATTTCTGTTTTTGCCGGATGTGTTGCGGTGCCTTTGGCAGGAATCTTTCTGGCGGCTGTCATTTCGACTGTGTACTCGCTGGTGATCTATCTGAGGAAAAAATAACGAAATAATGAGAAAAAGCGGAAACAGATACGAAACTGGTGAAGCCGGAGGGCATGCTGGCTTTACGCGCAGAATGCGGAATAGAACAGAAAAGTGTGTCAGGTTGCAAAAATCTTTCCTAATTTAAAAAATGATCAATGAACTGCAAAGATACTGGACAGTTACAAAATCGTTTACAATTTGGTTACATTCCATCCGTTGAAAAACATATCGGTCCGTATTATAGTAAATGGCAGGAAAGCATTATGTTCGTAGTTTTCTGAGACGAACAGTTGCGTTCCTGCCAATTATTATCGGGGAAGTACGTGGTGAAAATATGAAAGAACGAATACTGGTCATTGAGGATTCTGCAGCAATCAATGAACTGATCTGCATCAACCTGGAGACAGCGGGGTATGAGCCGATGCCATTCTGGGACGGCGATGCTGTCAGTGCCTGGCTTCATGACAAGAAGCGTCCATGGATCGATCTGGCTCTTCTTGATATAATGCTTCCGGGAAAAGATGGTTTCGCGCTGTTGCCGGAGCTGCGTGCGTTGGGTATCCCGGTGATCTTTCTGACGGCAAAGGACGACCTGAACAGTAAGATTCATGGCTTAAAAGACGGGGCGGAGGATTATATTGTCAAGCCGTTTGAAATGCTGGAGCTGCTTGTACGTGTGGAAAAGGTGCTGACACGCTACCGAAAGGGATCTGAAGTCTTTGCGGTGCGGGATGTCGAGATCTTTCCTGAGGAACGGCGTGTGACGAAGGCAGGGAAGGAGATTTCTCTGAAGCCAATGGAATTCGACTGTCTGCTGCAGCTTGTAAAATATAAAAATATTGCTCTCAGCCGTGAGCAGCTGCTCAATGCGCTTTGGGGTGTGGATTTTGACGGCGAGACACGCACGATTGATGTGCATATTGCGAGGCTGCGGAAAAAACTGGATTTTCAGGATGTCATCCAGACTGTACCCCGCATCGGCTACCGACTGAATACATGTCCGTGATTTGTGAAGCAAATCATGGACGAAGGCCGAGCCATCGAGCAAAGCTCGATTTTATAATGGCGAGGCTTTCCATATATGTCCGTGAGTAAGGAGGCTGATACATGAGACACGAAAATACAGATTCGATTCATTCTGTGGCAGGGAAGCTCACTTCATTCAAAACAATTCGTTCGAGATGGCTCTTAAGAACGAAGCTGTCAGTCGTGTCAGCGCTGCTGCTTCTGGTATTATCGCAGATTTTTTCCATCTGGAACCTATATGAGACACAAATGCGGATGATCGGTGTTGTGCTTGGAGATGAACAGACGAACCTTTCTTCTGACATGAGTTCTTTTGTGAAACAGCTCTCAAAACTCGGCATTACGGATGACCGGTGGATACCTGCTGCGGCGCGGTCGGTTTTTCAGGGTTCCTACAGCAACAATGCAGTTCTGTATTATGATGGCGAAGTGCTAGCAAACAGTACATCCTATGATTTTGATCTGGAAGTGGGGACTCCCCTTGATGAGAAATATCAGAAATACGCGCTCATCAGTGCGTACAGTTCGAATGATTCCGTCGCTTATCTTGCCGGAATAAACGGGAGTATTCTTCTGATCACATACATGGAGGAAACCTCTTATGGCCCTGGAAATGGATTCGCTCTTTTGCATTATCGGGATATTACGACTATTTTCAGGGAAAGCAGGCTCCTTTTTTTGCGCGGAATCGTTATTTCACTGGCTCTTGCGCTGATTCTTGGCCTTGCGCTGGCTCTGATCATACGCAGACTTTTTGTACCGCTTTATCAGCTGAAAGACGCTGCAAATGTCATTGCGGAAGGGCAGTATGAAGAACGTGTTCCTTTGAAAAAGAGAACTGGAAAAAAAGAAGATGAAGTTTCGGAAATTGCTCTGGCCTTCAACCGCATGGCAGAGAACGTGGATGAACATATCCGGACACTGGATGAGATGAATGAGAAACAACGAATGCTGCTTGGCGCGCTTTCCCATGAACTGAAAACGCCGATGACCAGCATTCAGGGATACGCAGAACTGTTACAGCGCGTTTCGCTTTCCCCGGAGCGCCAGGTATCTGCGCTGAACTATATCGAGCAGGAAAGCCGGAGACTTTCTCGCCTGTCCGTTAAAATGCTTCAGCTGCTTGATCTGTCGGATGAGTCCGATATTGAATTGATGGACATTTCCGTTGAATCGCTTTTCTCGAAAGCAAAAGATATCGTTCAGAAAAGACTGGAGGAAAAAGAAATTTCGTTGCAATTTATGATTCAGGATGCAGCAAGCCAAAATTGTACAGAACAGTTGGATAGCTCCGAAAGCCGACCGCTGCAAAATGACTCTGACCTGACAGTTACCGGAGATGAGGATCTGCTGCTTTCTTTGCTGACCAATCTGATCGACAATGCAAGGAAAGCCAGCCCGCAGGGCAGCACCATTACCCTGATTGCTTCCCCGGAAGGACTGTATGTTCAGGATGATGGCTGCGGCATCGCATCAGAGGAACAGGATAAGATTCTGGAACCGTTTTACATGGTTGATAAAGCCAGAACACGCCGGGAAGGCGGTGCTGGTCTGGGACTGGCCTTGTGTGCGCAGATTGCCAGACTTCATGGCGGCAGAATTGAAATAGAAAGTACTCCCGGAAAAGGCAGCCGGATAGGGGTGAGGTGGAATGTTTCGCTGGAAAATTCTGCTGAAAATTATGGGCGTGATGCGGAAGTGCCGCAGAAAGGAACAGCGTATGCTATATAAAAAATGTCAGATTCATTCTTCTGACGGATTGTTCTTCAAGCAAGGAGAGAGAAAGAGTTTACATCTTGGAGAAACGGCTCACCAGATTCTCTCTTCCACGCGCTGCAGCTTCCTCGGCTTTTTTCGAAACCCGAGGACAATCATCTTCTTCCTTTTTGGCGTGGTGCTCTGCTTTTTGCTGAGCAGCCGGGTTACGGAGGTGGCTGAATATTACGGGACGACAATGCAGGCGGCAGAGCCATTTATCTGGACATTCGGTGATTCTACCGCGATCCTGCTAATATCCCTGCTTCTGATCTTTCTGTTTTCTGATCTGCCAAAGCTGACGCCATTTACACCGTTTCATCTGATGCGGACGACGAAAAACCGCTGGCTGATCTCGCAGCTGCTCTATATCATGCTTTGCACAGCGTTGTACATTCTCTTTATTCTGACTGTCACAGCCGTGCTCTGCATGAAATATTCCTACACTGGTGACCTGTGGAGTGAAACGGCGGCCATCCTTGGTTATTCCTCTTTAGGCGATCAGCTGAATGTTCCATCTACTGTCAAAGTAATGGAGAGCATTACCCCGATTGGCTGTATGCTGCAGGTCGCCCTGCTGATGTTTGCTTACAGTCTGACGCTTGGATTTCTGATTCTGCCGGGCAATCTGCTGTTCGGAAAAAAGACTGGGATGTTTTTCGCTCTGCTCTACAGCCTGTACGGATTTCTGCTCGACCCGGATGTACTTGGGAAAATGCTGGGGCTTGAGACCTGGGAACTCTATCGAGTCCGCAGTATTGTCGGCTGGATCAGCCCGCTGAACAACGCGGTCTATGGGCTGCATGATTTCGGATATGACAACCTGCCGTCCATCGCGCAGTCTTTGATGATCTTTGGAGGAATACTGGCAGCTGGAATTATCATTTCCTGGCGGGCAGTAAAGAAATATAATTTTACGTTTCTGGGGACGTAATATCGGAGCAAGAAACAAGCCTATTCTCTTTGATGAGGATTCGCCGGAGCTATCGCCTGCAATGGAAAAAGCATTTACACTTGCTGCGAAAAGCAGAAACAGAGTTCGGAATAAATGACATTTGAATCGCCTATAACGTTTACAATTTGGTTACAGTCTGGCAAGGACTTGGCAATATTTTTCCTGATATACTGTGGTCGTAAAAAGAAAACCTATGACAGATAAGGGACAGCTACCGAGCCATCGAGTAAATCTCGATTTAAAATGGTGAGGCTCTCTGTTCCGCATATCGAAAGGGGAGCATTATGAAAAACAGAAGACATTACCTTGCTCTGATACTTAGCGCAGCGTTGTTGTCGGGCTGCGCTGCCACACCGGACAGCAGTATAGTGCGGCAGAAGGGAAGCCAGAGTCTGGACAATTACCGTGAGGCCAATGCTGATACAGAAGCAGAGACATCAGCAAACGCAAAGGAGCAAAGTGGTTCGGATGACAGTTCATCCGGTGAGACGCAGAATGTTCTTGCCACTCGTCTTGGTGTACCGGATACCTACACCGCGACAGCCTCCACATCCGACGGAAGCTTTACCATGACCAGTAACGCTACAGTTGAAGTGCCGGATGTTTCACAGGTACCGGTTTACTCAGTTTCTCAGAAGGAATTCAATCAGGATTTTATTGACCTGGTGACGGAAGCTTTTTTCGGGGACAGCCCGGTTTACGATTGGGCTTATTACTACCAGACGACAAAGGCGGAGGCGTTAGAGAAGTTAAATGAGCTGAAAGAATACCAGGCGGAGGGAAATACAGACCCATACGGTTATATCGAAGCGGCGAGAGAAAACGGTGTGTTTGAGGATGGAGCGGTTACGGAGAGCGATATTTACGATCTTCAGGAAGAAATTGATGAGTGGGAGCAGGTTTACGCAGAAGCTCCGGAGGCACTGGAAAAGGCGGAAGTTACTCCCGGTTTTGGTGTAACTTCTTACGAGGATGAGAATGGAAACACAGTGTACTATGATGATTATTTTTTCGGAGTTGCAGAAAGGGAGGATGGACTTTTTTCCTATATTTTGAAAAATTCATCCTCGACACCGATGTCGATTCAAATTTCCCGTTATACGGATAAAGAAGAGATAGCAGAGGATGTCAGCTGGGAGGAAACATACTATAATTCCAAGGCTTTTGCTTCCAATGCATATCGTCCAACGCAGGAGACGTGTGAGGAGCTGGCGGGAATCACGGTAGAGGAGGCGATTGCAATTTCGGACACATATATGGAGCAGCTGGGGCTGTCTGATGAATTCTCTGTGGGTTTCACGACGCATGCCTGGAAGAATCTCGAAAGCAGCGGCATTACATCCGATACGTACACGGCAAGCTGTATCGACGGCGGCTGGTACATTGTCTATACACGGACACTCGACGGAATCCCCGTTACCTACGAGATGAACGAGGGTGGCGGTCTGGAATCCATGGAAAGCACGACGGAGCCGTGGTGCTATGAATTAGTGACCTTTATTGTGAATGCGGATGGATTACAGGAAGCAGAAATTCAGAACTTGTGCGAGGTCGGGGAAAAGAAGTACGAGAATGTGGATATGCTTTCTTTTTCTGAGATAGCGGAAATATTTGAGCAGATGATCGTGATTCAGAATACGGACAGCTACAATGATTCCGCAAGTCTGGAAATTACAGATGTCACTCTTGGATATATGCGCATCTATGATCCAGGCGCGGACAGCCGCAGCGGAACGCTTGTGCCGGTGTGGGATTTCTTTGGAGATGAGGAGGTACACAGTTCATACGATGGGGTGGAATACACGAATTACATTGACTACCCCGGCAAAAGCTTCCTGACGATCAATGCAGCGGACGGCACGATTATCGACCGCAGTCTGGGGTATTAATATTATACGCTTCGAGCAACAAGTAGCAGGATAAAGGGCAGGCATGACTAAAGAAAAATGAGGCGTTAAGATGGATTTTAACAGGATGCTGCATGATAAAAAACTGTATCTGGCGGTGCTGCTTTCCGTGGCGGCTATCATAGCGGGGACCATCTGGCCGGAGACGAAAAAAGAGTCGCCTCTGGCCAGCGGTACCTTTCTGGAACTGCTGAACAGCTCCCTGCAGTCGCAAACTGTACTTTTTATTTTGCCGCTCGCCGCCGTCCTGCCCTGTGGGGAAGAGTATCTGCGGGAAAAGAATTCCAATTTCCTGCGCTTTCTGATTATCCGTCGAAGCAAAGCAGGTTATTGCCTGGACAAGGTGGTGACGACCGCACTTTCCGGTGCGATTGTCTGGCTTTTTGGGACATTTTTCGCGGGGCTTTTCTTTTTTTTGCTTTTTTTCAGCCGCGAAGCACTCTGGAACTGGCCGATGAATACCATTTTTACCCTGTTTACCACGCTGGGACGCATCCTGCTATCGGCTTCGTCCCTCGCCAGTTTTTCCGCAGTCGCCGGTGTGCTCGGCGGAAGCGTGTATCTGGCATTCGGTGTGCCATTTCTTTTGTGGTACGCCTGCATCATCCTGCGTGAGCGTTATTTCGAATCGCTTTACTGCATTGACCCGACAGAATGGATCACGGCAAAAAAATGACTGGGGAATCAACCAGATAGGACTCTGGATGTTTTTGTTATTACTCGCGCTGTTTTGTGCAGTGCTGCACGGGATCGTGCTGGTTTGGAAACTGAGAGAAATTTGAGAGATTTAACAGACATAACTGATAAGAAACAATTTTGCTTAAGCTGTCCGAGGCGGTGCTTCCATGCAGCAGAAGGGAATGGACGAATTATGGCAGAAATATATGCTGAAAGAAATATTGCACATCCGGATGACGCTCGGGATTGTTATATTCAGCTGCACCATGTACGAAAACGTTTTGGCACGGAGGAAGTCTTAAAACCACTGGATTTTGCGGTGGAACGAGGGAAAACATACGGAATCTGCGGAAATAATGGCTCTGGAAAAACCGTCCTGATGAAATGCATCTGCGGTTTTCTGCCGGTGACGGAAGGGCTGGTCACAGTTGACGGGAAGCGGATTGGTTTAGATGTCGATTTTCCGGAGAGCCTTGGGGTGATCATCGAGACGCCGGGATTTCTTTCCAATTTAAGCGGGCGGAAAAATCTGGAAATTCTGGCAGATCTGCGCGGAAAGATCGGACGAAAGGAAATTACATCTGTACTGATGCGTGTCGGACTTGACCCGGAACTGAAAAAGCCGGTCGCAAAATATTCTCTGGGGATGCGGCAGCGGCTTGGCATTGCACAAGCAATCATGGAAGAACCGGAGTTTCTGATCCTCGATGAACCGTTTAACGGTCTTGACCGCCATGGCGTTGCAGAGATTCGCAAACTGCTGCTTTTTGAGAAGCAAAAGAGAAAAACAATCCTGCTTGCGAGTCATAATAGCGAGGATATTCGTATCCTTTGTGACCGGGTGTTTGAGATGGATGGCGGCGTGATGAGGGAGATTACAAATCGTATAGAATAACGATTCAGAAAAGATCTTCGTACCTGCTGCGAAGACCGTATGAAGACCTATAGTACGTATAGAAAACCAGATAAAACCAGATAAAACCAGTCAGAGAATTGTATTCGCAAAAAGTACTGAAAGAAAAGAAGGAGGATGCGGGATATGAGCTATGACAAGAATTCCATACGATACAGGATATTTGTGGTTATTCTTGCTGCCACGGTTTTTGCATCGATCGCAGTTTTCTCCTGCCCGATTGTTCTGGCTGAAGAAGCAGTTGTGTTGGAACCGCAGGAAACAGAAAACCTTACTGCCGAACAGAATTTAAACCAAAGTGACGAAGCTCTCCAGATCGACAGTATTGAAGAGGTGTCTTCTTCCGATATTCCGGATTCTGTTTTGGAATCTGTTGAAACTGTCGATTTGAATGAAGAAACCAGTGAAAACTCAGATACAGGGACACATTCTTCACAGATTTCCCTTTCCATTGATATGGACCATGTGTATGAAGGAATGGAACTATCCTATAATGATGGATATGTTCCATCAATAACAGAAAATACAGTTTCTCTTGTAATTCCATTTGTGGCAGATACCCCGGTTGAGAATAACCAATTGACAGTGACTTTGGAAACAACCGCTGATTGTCCTTTTGAAAAAACGGAGTATGAGGAAGAAGTGTCATTAAAGACTTTTCAGTTTGATTCGGAGGGCATTTCGGAAAGCGTGGACGCGTACCTGTTTCAGGTCATTTTTACTCTTGCGGATGATTACCAGGCAGGGCAATATCCGGTCACAGTAAAAGCGATCGCTTATTCTGCTTCCGGTGTGAAATCTGAGATGATTTGCCGAATGACAGTGACCTTGGAATCCGATTCCCGGCAACAGATAGAGAGCGAGACAGAGCCAGCTTCGGAGATAGAGACAGAAATTTGGCAAAAATCGGAAGCAGAATCTGAAAGCGAAACAAATCGGGAAGCAGAATCAGAGACCGAATCCGAAATTGAATTTGAAACAGATTCTGATTCTTCTTATAACGACGCATCTTCCAGTACCACTTATTATTCTTCCGGAGGCAGTTACAGCAACGCGGTAAAACACCAGCCGCATATTTTACTGAAGGAGAGCTCGCTTAGCGGAGCTCAGCTTCCGGCTGGTGAGCAAATGGACTTTACTGCAAGTTTTCAGAATACGAGTGATGACCAGACGGTGTACAGTCTGAAAATTGCGGCAAATACAGCAGATGAGAATGTTGCGCTTTCCTCAACCTCTTATTATTATGATCAGGTCGCCCCGCAGGAAGTGATCATACTGGAAAACACGATTGCCGCATCAGCTGCAGCTACACAAAAAATGACTGCCTTAAGCTATGTTTTCGTGTATGAAACATCAGACGGAACCGCCTTAAGTGATTCAGAAGAATTGTTTTTTGACATCAGTCAGCAGACGCAGGTTTCTATCGAAAACTTTAACCTGACAGATTATGTGTATTCGCTGGAAACGGTAACTGCGACGTTGGAGATTCGAAATACCGGGCGCGGCCCGGTTTACAATGTACAGGTATCTTTAGAAGCGGACGGACTTATCGCAACAAATACGGTCTATGCCGGAAACATGGAAGCAGGAAGTTCCAGCGATGGGACGCTTAGGATTTATGTCAGCGATTTAAAAAATAAGGATGAATCATCGCAGGACGCAGAAGACTCGGATACTTACAATGCTGAGAGTGCATATGGCTCCACGATAGGACAGCTTACCCTCACATGGGAGGATGCTTATGGAACAGTTTACACCGAGAGACGAGAATTTACCACAACGATTGCAGCACCGCAGGTGGTGGAGCTTTCCGTTGAAGCAGAGGAGGAGAGTGTTACAAATCAGTGGTGGGCAGTGACGATAGTAATTATGGTTCTGTTTTTCCTGCTGCTGATTGCGGTACTAATTCGGAAACTTACGAAAAAACGCCATCAAATGGAAGATTTGCTTGCAGAAATGGAGCATAGCTATGATAAAACCGAAACCAAATAAAAGAAAATATCTGCCATTTATCAGCGCAGCGGTTTTAGTGACTGGAATCGTTTCTGCCCTGATTTTTCTTCTGGCACAGTTTGCTCTGGAGCAATGGCAGGAACAGCAGACGTATATTCTTTCCGCCCGCCTGTCTTCACAGGAGATCACAACAGAACTTTGCACATCCATGGGCCGCTTTGCCGGTTTGGAAAAGCTTTGGACCGTCATCGAAGCGGAAGTCACCCTGACAGCAGGGGACTGGCAGATATCCACGACCCTGATGGGAGTCGATCTGGATACGTTTCCCGTCACGCTTGTCCGCTCTGCGGGAGAAAAACAGCTCGGCTCAACTCCGCTTCTTCTGGCCGGTGAAGAACTTTTTACCATGATGACAGACGCAAACGGAACAGCGATTACCGCACGGCAGTCGAAGATTTTATCTGAATCTATCGATAGTCTGACGGCGCAGATCGTACCGGAGGACTCTGATATTGCCGGAAGCCCGGTGACTTCAGGCAATTCAGGTGGTTCCGGATATACGTCAGCAGACACAGCGGAATTTCTCGGACTGGTATCCGGCAACGGCCTGTATATGGATGCAGATCAGATGCGTACATGGCTCGCTGATCATGGAAGTACAGCTTCCGTGCATCTGGTCTGGCTGCGGATAAAAGGAAAGAGTAATGCCGAAACCGCGGAGAAAAGTCTGACAGATGCCGGGTTTCAAGTTGAAGAAAACGTTCCATTCCTTTTTTTCCTGCGCAGCCAGGCAAAGCAGACGCCGTAAAACAAAATCCCGTAAAGCGTAGAGATCGGCACCGTCAGTCCGATATAGAACAGCGAAGTGCCGGGCAGGGATGCCATATAAAGCGCAGTCGGAATACGGACACAGAAGGAAGCCGTGATGCCCTGCAGCATGACCGGCACACTGTTTCCGCAGCCGTTGAAATAGCCGCTCGTACTGAACATAACACAGGTAAGAATGCAGTCAAAGCTGAACCCGCGCAGATAGCTGGCGCTTTCTGCGATGACCTCCGCATCCGAGGTAAACAGCGAGGCCAGTGTGGAGCCGCCGAAAAATCCGGCCAGAAATACAAATACTCCGATGCACACGCCGGTGCACATCGCAGTCAGATAGCCGCGCTGTGCCCGTTTTTGCTGTCCGGCACCGATGTTCTGCGCGACAAAAGCGGAAACGCTTTGCATGACGGAAGACGGGATCAGCATAATGAAAGAAACAAGCTTCTGAGCAACACCATATCCTGCAGAAGGCATCAGCCCCATCCCGTTTACGATCGAATTGATCACCAGAAAAGAGACCTGGCTTAAAGTCTCCTGCAGAGCGATGGGAATGCCGATATGCAGGATTTTTTTCAGTTCAACCGGATAGATGCGGCACTGGCTCAGGGAAAACTCAATCGGCATTCTCTGCCGCCGGATAATCCCCAGAGAGATGATCACCGAGACGAGCTGCGCAAAAACCGTGGCGATCGCAACACCCGCCACATCCATGCCGAGCAGACCGGTCAGAAGCAGGTCGGCGGCAATGTTTACCACACAGGCAATACTCACAAAAATAAACGGCAGATTCGCGTTCCCTATGCCTCGAAGAATGCCGCTGATGACATTATAAGTAATGATGATCAACAGTCCTCCGGAACAGATACGCAGATACAGGACTGCTTTATCTATCGCGCTTTCCGGCACCTGCAGAAGCCGGACGATCATTCCGGCCGAAGCTTCCAGCACGACGGTCAGGACTACACCGATGATAACGAACAGAACGATGGTCGTGCCGACCGCATTGCCTGCCGCTTTCGGATTCTTTTCCCCGATATGCTGCCCGATCAGCACCGTGGAGCCCATTGCCAGACTCGTGATGATAAACGTGATCATTTGCATAAAGCTGCTCGCCGTGCCGACGGCGGAAATGCTAGCCGCGTCGCCGAACTGGCCGACTACAAGCAGATCGACGGCTCCATAGGCGGCCTGCAGGATCAGCGCGCCCAGCACCGGACCTGCAAATCGGATCAGAGAGCCGAAGATGGGGCCTTCTGTAAATGAAATTTCTTTTTTACTGGACATATGTAAATTCCTCCGGTATGATAATTCGCAGCTGTTTTTACAATCACAACAGCAAAAAAGTAATAATTTTGCAACTGTTTAGGACAGTACTTCACACTTGCTGCGAAGTATTGTATAAAAACATATATTTACATATTTTTTTGAAACAGGTGTATAATTGCATTATTGATTATATTTTCACCTCATGATACAAAATCATCGCCAGAATTTCAAGTCCGATTTCTTTTCTATGGAAGAAATGAAGCAAATATGATATGATGGCTTCGATACCAACACAGGCATGCAGCAGTCGCAGCCTTTTCTTTTTCATTAAAACCGTCAGGACTAAGTTCAATATGATTATGACAGATGACATTCAGGCTTCAAAAGAAGAATATGATTTTCGGGTTTCGTCCGATGAGGCGGGGGAACGCCTTGACAGCCTGCTTTCGGATTGCCTGGAATCCTACAGCCGCTCCTTTCTGCAGACGCTGATCCGAAGCGGTGCGGTTACGGTAAACGGCAAGAATACTAAGCCCGGATTAAAAATTGCAGAATCTGATTTGATTCATGTGGAAGTCCCTCCGCCGGATCCTCTGGATATTCTTCCGGAAAATATTCCACTGGATATTTTGTATGAAGATGAGGATCTGATCATCGTAAATAAGCCAAAAGGCATGGTCGTCCATCCGGCAGCGGGACATTACAGCGGGACGCTGGTCAACGCGCTCCTTTATCATTGCAAGGACAGCCTTTCCGGAATCAATGGGGTTCTCCGTCCGGGAATCGTACATCGGATTGACCGCGACACCACAGGTTCTCTGATTGTCTGCAAAAATGACGCATCACACAGGGCCGTCGCCGCTCAGCTCAAAGAACACAGTATAACCAGAAAGTATCGGGCAATCGTCCATGGGCGTCTCACGGAGGATGGAACCATACATGCAGCCATCGGCAGACACCCGCAGCGGCGAAAGGAGATGGCGGTCAACGTTGCCGGCGGAAAAGATGCAGTCACACATTACCATGTACTGGAGACCTTTTCACAGTTTACGTATATAGAATGCCAGCTGGAGACCGGCCGCACACATCAGATCCGTGTGCATATGAAAAGCATCGGGCATCCTTTACTGGGAGACGAAGTCTACGGACCGTCAAAATGTCCGATTGCCGGTCTGCAGGGACAGACGCTGCATGCAATGACAATTGGACTGATCCACCCGACCAGTGGAGAATATCTGGAAGTGGAGGCACCGTTGCCTGAGTATTTTGAGCAGCTGTTAAAGAAACTACGTGGTTGACATAATTGAGTTATGTAAACTAATTTGGAATGATTATATTTTGATGACATGTTTACCGTGACAGATAAACGCTGTTCGTACATTCGAGATCTATCAGGAAGATACCAAACATGAACATTTGAGAACTATCAGGAGGATACCGAACATGAAATTTGTCATTCAGAGAGTTACTGAAGCTTCCGTAGAAGTTGATCATCAGACGATCGGAGAGATTGAGCAGGGATATTGTGTGCTGATCGGAGTGGGAAAGAACGACAGCCGGGCCGATGCGGACAAGCTTATCAAAAAAATGATCGGTCTGCGTATTTTTCCCGATGATGCCGGAAAAATCAACCTTTCATTAAAGGATGTTGGCGGCAGCCTTCTTTTAATTTCACAGTTTACCCTCTACGCGGACTGCAAAAAAGGAAATCGCCCGTCTTTTATCGAGGCAGGCGATCCTGCAATAGCAGAAGAGCTGTATGAATATATCATTGAAGAATGCAGAAAGTCGGTTCCAATCGTGGAAAGGGGCGTTTTTGGCGCTCATATGAAGGTCAGTCTGTGCAATGACGGGCCGTTTACCATACTTCTGGAAAGCTGATTGCATACACATCGTGTATTAATCTGACTATGGTTTACATATTATGTAAACCATAATATGTAAACCATTTTATGCAAAACATTTTATATAAACCATTTTAATGAATCAATTTAACATCTTTACAATGATAGTTGCAGATATTTATTTATGCTTCCCTCAGCTTAACAGCGCTGGCAGCTTTCCTGCGGCGGTCCTCATCCATCGCCGCATAATGCTTTCTGGTCGTGTTGACGTCCTTATGTCCCAGAACATCCGCAACAAGATAAATGTCGCCTGTCTCTTTGTAAAGGCTGGTTCCGTATGTGCTGCGCAGCTTATGCGGCGTGATTTTCTTGGTCGTCGTGACTTCACGGGCATATTTTTTCACCATGTTCTCAACAGCCTGTACGCCGATCCGACGGCGCTGGGTAGAGTAGAAGAGAGCGTTTTCATGTCCGGCAATCGGCGTGATGGCTTTCCTTTCCTCCAGGTAATTGCGAAGTGCAGTTTCTACTTCATCGCCGAAGTAAACCATCATTTCCGACCCGCCTTTGCGGACGACGCGGATGCCGTTATTCTTAAAATCAATGTCATTCACATCCAGACCGACGCATTCCGACACACGGATGCCAGTCCCCAGCAATAATGTGACGATTGCCAGATCCCGAACCTTTGTTTTCTCATAATAGACCTTTTTCTGACCGGTCAGGGAATCCCCGCCGTGCTCAATGTAGTCCAGAAGCTCCGCGGTTTCATCCGCGTCAAGGCGTATGATTTCTTTCTCATGGAGCTTCGGCATATCGACCAGCAGCGTCGGATTCGTGTGGATCATTTCACGTTTGTAAAAATATGCATAAAAGCTGCGCAAAGCCGACATTTTGCGCTTCAGACCGCGTTCGCCGTTCGTCACGGTTTTATTGTCTTCATCCTTATAGGCCTTCAGATATTCCTGATATTCCTCAATATCCAGCGCCTGCAGCTGATCCAGCACATCAACCGTAAGTGTCGTCACGTCCTTATCGCGGAACGTTGGATTCTCCGAAACCAGAAACTGAAAAAAAATCCGGATATCATACGCATAGGAAATGCGTGTCCTTGTCGAAGTCGTCGGCTCAATCGCCCGAAAATAATCCTTCGCAAACCCCGGCAGTGTCTTCAGAACCTCACGCAGCCGAAGTACATTGTCAACATTTACCTGTTCATGGTATGTCATATTTTTATCCATAACTGAAAATCCTTTCGTTTCATATCTGTAAATCCCTGTATGTTTTTTTATGAGATGGAATACTTAACGATCCATATTTATTTTTTAATCCCTACATGTTTTTCAAATGAGATTGGACGTTTAAACGTCCAATCTCTTTGAAAAACATGTGTTTGTCGTATAGATGTATTCTGTATTTATTATACTTCTGCTTTTTGTTTTGTCAAGTAAAACCTGCAGTCTCATTCATTTACAAAATATAGTTTCTTCACAATTCACGAATAATTATTTCCCGTCAGACGAAAAAAGCTCCTGTCGGGAAATGAACATTTCCCAACAGGAGCTGTCCGTTATCCGACAGTTACTCAACCGTTACGCTATATGTTGCCTCGCCAACCAGCTGCTGAACTGTTTCATCCACGGAATCATAGTAAGAAACATGAATCTCCGTCTCGCCGCTCTGAGCAAACGTGATATTGAATTCGACGGAAAGGGACGCCGGAACAGGATCGGTCAGGATTTCCGATTCGTCATTCGTTACATTGATCGTTGTCAGCTCCGTGACATCTGTTCCGTCTACAGTAACGCTGTCGATCACCGCAGATGCCGCAGACGCGGTGTCCAGATAGATCACTCCGTTTACCGGCGTACCGGCTGTGACGCCATCTACACTTTCCGTAAGGCCAATGCCATAGCCAAGTGTATCAAACTGCCAGCTTACCATATCGGCCTGAAGGGAAGGCTGTACAGCTGCGCTTCCGTCTGCTGTTGTAAGAATGTCGTCGCCAATCAGGATGTAATAAGAACTGTTCGGTTCCAGAGCATTTTCCAGATAAATACGGAATGTCATGCCTTCTGTCCATCCGAGTTCTGCCAGCTCTTCGATATCGGTGATCACTTCAGAAGACACCTTTGTCTCATCATTCATGGCGATTTCTTCGATCAGGGAACCGTCTTCCATGTCATATAAGGAAATGGTACCGCTGCCGGCGACAAGATCGGTGCGGCCGGCTGAGATTGTCAGGTAATTCAGTCCTGCCTCTGCAGCTGTAGTTTCTGTGGCTCCTTCTTCCGTATTGGGAGACAGGACTAAATCCGCAGTGGAGATCACTTCCACAATCCCGGTCTCTGTCTGGGTTTCTGTTTCTGCTGATTCCGTATCAGCAGCTTCAACAACGGAACCATCGGTTGTGGTATCAGCGGAAGCCTCTGTGCTCTCACTTACGGCACTGTCATCTGCTGCCGCTTCTGTATCAGACGAATCTGCAGACGCATCGGTCGAATCTCCGTAAGAGTCAGATACTGTAATGTCAAAACCAAAATCATCTGAAGAAGCATCTGTCTGCGCCGCTTCCGTTTCCACAGCGGCTTCTGTCTCCGCGGAAGCCTCTGTCTGAGCAGTCGATTCTGTCTCCGCGAGCGCGGAATCATCTGTCGCGTCAAATACGACATCCGAACCAAGTGCGGAATCATCCGTATTCAGCAGGATACTGTCCTCGGAAAGGCTGGAAGAACCCGATGAGGAATCTGACGAAGAGTCAGCACTGGAGTCGGCAGAGGCATCCGAAGTCGAGGAAGAATCTGTCGTAATATCAATATTGATATCTACGGATGTCGATGAAGAATCAGAATTGCTCTCGTCCAGAAGCGTTTCTACATTCTGCTCGACACGTTCCAGTGTCTCCTGCATCTCTTCATAATCGTAATCCTGTGCAGCAATCTGTTCCAGCAGTTCTACGATCAGTGCACGGTCTTCCTCGGAAAGAGTCAGCTCTTCTTCTTCCGCTACGGAATCGACAATGACTTCGATATCGCCGGTATCAACCACATCCCCCTCAATCACCTGAATCTTTGTCTCATTGATGATCTGAGTCGCCTCGGCCTGACCTACACTTTCAGCAACAGAGGTCGTAGTTACCAGTTCCTGTGTAGCCGTCTCCTTCTTTGTCTCATCGAGGGTTTCCCCTGAGGCTGTTTCATATGCCATCAGAATGCCGGTCAGAGCACCGGTACCGGATACGGCAAACGGCGCAGCCGCAAGTACCTCGCAGTTTACAACACCGGCGGTCGAAAGTGTTGAGGCGATCATATTGCTCGTCACATAGGTAAGATTCGCTGTCTTTACCTGGATTCCGCCGGAAGTAGTCGGATTCACCAGCGCACAGCTGTATGTCCTGGTGCCGATCTGTTCCAAAGGAATATAGGAACCAAGATGTTCTCTCTCATCATCATTCGTGATCGTCAGCGTCTCATAGTTGGATTCGCCCTCGAGCCCGAAATATTTCAGGATCATCGTCTTCTGCTCATCGGACAGGTTTGCTCCGAGAGTGACCACCTTCGTGCTGTCTGCGAAAGCAGGAACGGAAGGCACTGCTGCGGCCATACAGGCCACACTTAAAAGAACTGCGGCAATTTTTTTCTTTAACATACGCTATTCTCCTTTTTATTGTAATTGTTGCTATAGCTGCGGATGTTTTGAAATAATAAAACAACATCGTATCTGCTGAAAAGGTACTTCGTAACCATCCATCACCGTACTGCTGCCGGCAGGGAACAGTTACGCTATCCTCAATTTTCGTACAGTATAGCACTGCCGGTTTGCAAAAACAAGAAAGCAAATCCAATGGAATTATTAAAGTTTTCATAACGAACGGGGACTTTGTAACAATCAGAATAAAAAACATTTGTTTGCTTTTTCTGAAAGCATATGTTATACTAGACAAAACATATGTACGGAGGTACGTGATTATGGCCGGATCGATTACACCGAAACAGCAGGAAATTCTGGAATATATAAAGGCTCAGATATTGGAACGCGGATTTCCGCCGGCTGTGCGTGAGATCTGTCAGGCAGTCCATCTGAAGTCTACTTCATCTGTCCATTCTCATCTGGAATCCCTTGAGAAGAACGGTTATATACGGAGAGATCCGACGAAGCCGCGCGCGATTGAGATTCTTGACGATTCTTTTCAAATGCTGAGACGTGAGATGGTCAATGTACCGGTTGTCGGCACGGTAGCTGCGGGTCAGCCGCTTCTGGCTGAACAGAACATTGACAGCTATTTCCCGATTCCGGCAGAATATATGCCGAATGATCAGTCTTTTATTCTTCGGGTAAAGGGCGAGAGTATGATCAATGCGGGGATCCTCGACGGAGACCGGGTTCTTGTCCGCCAGCAGCAGGATGCGGAAAATGGCGACATGGTTGTTGCTCTGCTGGATGACTCCGCCACTGTGAAAACATTTTATAAAGAAGACGGGCACATTCGCCTGCAGCCGGAGAATGACTCGATGGAGCCGATCATTGTTAATGATGTGAAAATTCTCGGCAAGGTGTTCGGGGTATTTCGTTTTTTTTGATTCCCTAAGACAGTGCAGATGTGGAGGTATAAAACAGTAAAAGAAGGTACAAGACAGTACAGGATAATATAAGACAATATAGGACAACATAAGATAGTACAGGACACTATAAGATAAGACAGTACAAAGGAGATTATCCATGTACTGTCTTTTTTGCTTTAAAATTAATCCAGTTCAAACTGATTCTCCAGCCCCTCGATCAGCTCCTTCGGCATCGCAAGGTGGAATCCGGCCGGATTCAGCATAAAGCCTTTGGAATCCTTGATCAGAAGCTTTGAAAGATTCTCAAAGGGAACCGCAATCGCCCGGAATTTGTTGTCCTTATTGAATTTTGAAAGCTCGGTAGGATCCGTAAATAAGGGCTGAAGAACATCCCCGTTTTTGTTTTTGAGAACAGGCAGCCGGTATTTCCGCTGCTTCAGCTTTTCCATATCGTTTTCGGGTCCGTCCAGCAGTTCGATCGGCACGACATAGCGCGCTTTCATGAGATTGACGGAAAGCTCCTCTTCCAGCTCCGGAAGCCTTGTCTTCTGCTCATTGGGAACCTGTCTGGCAGCTTCCTGCATAAAGTAAAGACCGGTGAGCTGCAGCTCTGTATTAAATATCGGCTGCTGCTCTTTCGGAAGCTTCGAATAATCCGGTTTGCGCACCAGTTCCTCAAGACCCAGCTCCTGCTTTCCCATACTGTTTACGAAAACCAGTTCATTCACACCGATTGAAAAGAGAGATGCAAAAAATCCAAGAAACTTCTTATTCGGATATTTAATCCCTTTCAGGGCAATTTTTTTCTCAATATATGGTTTCGCAAATTCCTGAAGCTGCTCTTCTGTGTCAAAAAGCCATACCTGATCATTATAGGATTCCGGATCACACACGAGAAACGGCATATTCGTAAAACTGCAGTATGCGACAATCAGACTCTCCTTTTTTTGAATACTTTTCACCAGAAATTTTTTATCAACACTCATCGTTCTTATTCTCCTGCTTTTTCGTTCAGTTCTTCTATTGAGATGTCTTTTCCGTCTCTCCAGATCCGCTCGAGGTCATAAAAAAGACGGTTTTCTGTATCAAATACATGAACAATAACATCACCATAATCCATCAGAATCCAGTTGGCTGTACGGTATCCCTCGGTTTGTTTCGGCGGATAACCGGCTTTGCCGAGCACTTCCTCCACATTGTCTGCCATGGCCTGCACCTGTTTATGGTTCGTACCGGATGCAATGATAAAATAATCTGCCAGCACAGACACTTTTTCAATATTGATGATTTTGATATCTTCCGCTTTCTTTTCCAAAAGTGCATCGCAGGCCAGCTTTGCCAATTTATTTGACATTTGATCAGCCATGAGTCACATATCCTCCTTTTCTCCGATCAGCTCTTCATAATAATTATAAGCCACAATCGTCTGATTATCAAGACAAGCTTTTTTTTCTTCAAGATAAGAAAGGGTATCCCGAAGAGTCAGAAACACAGCCAGATCCAGATCAGAAAACGCAGTCTTTCTGATGTATGTCAGGTTGGGAGCTTTTGTACGTCCGGGCTCTATATAATCAGACAGAAATATAATTTTTTCCAGTATGGTCATCTGAGGTTTGCCGGTCGTATGCCATTGAATGGCGCTGAGGATTTCGGCATCCTGAATTCCATACTTGTCCTGCGCAATGCTTGCTCCCAGCTTCGCATGGAGCAGGTGAGGCGCCTTTCGTTCTACTTCTGAGACCGGAATCCTGTAGTGCTCACAAAGCCTGAGCTTCTGCCCGTTTGGGATGCATTTGGCACAATCGTGCAGCAAGCCCGCTACAGAAGCACGTTCTATGTCCTGCTCGTAGCACATGGCGAGGGAAGCGGCTGTATACATAACACCCTGCGTATGTATAAAACGCGCTTCATCAAGGTCTTTCTTTAGTTTGTTCTGCATCTTTATCAGATTATAGCCGGACATAGCCTGTCTTTCCTCTCTATATTATGCAGTTTTTGTGAAACTCTGTCATGAATAAATACCATGTTCTTCTATATAGCCGGCAACCGCGTCCGGTACAAAATCCCGGATCGGACGTTTTTCCCTGCACAAACTCCGCAAAGACGTCGATGAGATATTGACTTTCGGAGCATCCAGAAAGAAAATGGAAGCATGAAATTCTCTGCGAAGTTTTTCCGTCTTCTGACGGAGAATACTCTCATCTGCGCCGTCCCGGCCGGCTACGATCAGCGAGCAGTATTTACAAATATCTTCCGGCTGATACCATGTGTCAAAAGCCATCAGGGAATCCGCACCGATAATAAAGTAATACTCCGTATCAGGCTCCTTTGCCTTCAGGCGAAGCAGAGTATCTCTGGTGTAGGTAAGTCCGTGACGATGCATTTCCTCATCGTCCAGTATAAAATGAGGATGTCCGCTGATTGCCAGACGAACCATGGCAAGCCGCTGTTCTGCGTCCGCTCCGTCGTGACGCCCCTGTTTATGAGGAGGATTCCCGGCCGGCAAAAACAGGATGTCATCCAGTTCGAATTGTTTAAGCGCACTTTCTGCAAGCATCAGATGTCCGTTATGGATGGGGTCAAAGGTTCCTCCCATGATGCCTTTTTTATGATTCTCTTCTTTCATGAAATGAAGATCTCCATATGCCCGGTCCGGCACAGGTTCAGGCAGGAAGCTCGATTTTCTTTTTTTTGTCCCTGCCTTCGCGATAAAGAACAATCTTCTTACCGATCACCTGCACGACCTGTGAATGGGTACGATCCGCTAATGTCTGCGCAAGCTCATGCGCGTCATCCAGACAGCTCTGCAGAACGCTGATCTTAATCAGTTCTCTGGCTGCAAGCGCTTCATCAACAGCAGCGGTAAGTTCCGGTGTTAAGGATGCTTTCCCTATCTGAAGGACCGGTTCCATTGTCATCGCAAGGCTTTTCAGATAAGCCCTCTGTTTACTTGTCATCATTTACTCCTTATAATAGTCAAACTGAAGGTTATATATACGTACCGTATCGCCTTCCTGAATACCCAGATCTTCCAGCTGTTTTAAAATACCATTCTCACGCATGAAATTCTGAAAGAACTGAAATCCCTTTTCCGACTCCAGATTCGTATAGCCGAGCATTTTTTCAATGCGCGGTCCTTCCACAACATAGGTGTCCGGCTTCTCGGACGATTTCTCGACCGTAAAAGGAAGAGATTTGCCGGTAAAGTGCACCTGAGGATCATATTCCGCTTCAAAAACAGTCGTTTCCTGCGGTAATTCATGGAGAAGGCTCTGTACGCAGCGAAGAAGTTCCGTAATTCCCTGTCCGCTGACGGCAGAAATGCCAAACACTGGTATCCCCTGCGGCTCAAATTCTTCTTTCAGTCTTTTCAGCGGCGACTCATCCCCTTTAAGAGAACTGTCCGGTAAGGTATCAAGCTTGTTTGCCGCGATCACCTGTCTGCGGTCTGCGAGGTCTTGCCGATAAGCTTTCAGCTCTTGATTGATCTTGTAAACATCGTCAACCGGATCACGGCCTTCTGTGGAAGCGGCATCCACCACATGGATCATTACTTTTGTCCGCTCGATATGCCGCAAAAATTCATAGCCGAGTCCGGCTCCCTCTGAAGCGCCCTCGATCAGTCCGGGGATATCTGCCAGTACAAATCCGCCGCCGTCCATATCTACCACACCAAGATTCGGGGAGAGGGTTGTAAAATGATAATTGGCAATCTTTGGATTCGCGTTTGTAACGCGGGACAGTAAAGTGGATTTTCCGACGTTTGGAAAACCAATCAGCCCGACATCCGCAATCATTTTCAGTTCAAGAAGAACTTCCACTTCCTGAGCATCCTGTCCGGGCTGCGCATATTTTGGTGCCTGCATGGTCGGTGTGGCAAAATGCATATTCCCATATCCGCCCCGTCCGCCTTTCAGGATCACCTGCCTGTGATTATCACCTGACATATCCGCAATTACTTTCCCTGATACGGCTTCTTTGATAACCGTGCCCGCAGGAACTTTCAGAATCAGGTCATTTCCATTGGAACCATGGCAGCGCCGTTTGCCTCCGGGTTCTCCGTCTTCCGCAGAAAACTTATGCCTGTGACGGTAGTTGAGCAGCGTAGTCTCTCCATCATCAGTCACAAATATCACATCTCCGCCTTTACCGCCGTCTCCGCCGTCCGGACCGCCGTCCGGTATATATTTTTCTCTTCGAAAGCTGACATGTCCGTCACCGCCCTTGCCCGAGCGGATTACGATCCTGGCTCTGTCTGCAAACATATCTGTCTCCTATCTTATTTACAGTAATCGACGTAAGTCGTTTGACAAAGAAAAGGCTTCAAACCACGATCTGATTTGAAGCCTTCCATAAACTTATTCGGCTGCAACCGGATGAACGGAAACCTGCTTTCTGTCCCGCCCAAGGCGTTCATAACGAACGACGCCATCAGCCATGGCAAACAGCGTATCATCTCCGCCCCGGCCAACATTCGTACCCGGATGGATCTTGGTGCCGCGCTGTCTGTAAAGAATATTACCGGCCTTTACAAACTGTCCGTCTGCCCTCTTCGCTCCCAGTCTCTTTGACTCGGAATCTCTGCCGTTCTTAGTCGAACCAACACCCTTTTTATGAGCGAAGAACTGAAGATTCATATTTAACATTCGTCACACCTCCTTAACAGTAAGGTTCACATAATCATTTCCATATTCTTCCTGAATGCTCTTAAGCCCGAGCACCAGGCTATCCATCAGTAATGAGGTCTTTTCATTGGCTCCTTCGGGAAAGATCATCTTCAGATATCCTCCGTCGGAAGCAATCTCCTGCTCGAAAATCTGATCCGTAAGCGCTTCGATCGAGTTCGCAGTGTTCAAAGCCAGAACCGATACGGCTGCGCATACGATATCTTCCCCACAGGAAGCATAATCTGCATGACCGTCAAATGAAAATCCTCTGTACTGACTGTCTGCTTTCCACACGGTAATAGTAATCATCTTGATCAGCCATTGATCTTTTCAATCTTAACCTGTGTGTACTGCTGTCTGTGGCCGTTCTTTTTGTGGTAGCCTGTTTTTCTCTTATACTTGTAGACGATGACTTTCTTCGCCTTCGCATTGCGAACTACGGTAGCGGTAACCGTCGCATCTGCGACATCGGCACCAACCTTCAGGCCGTCATCACTTACTGCAAGCACCTGATCGAACGTAACCGTCTCGCCAGCTTCCACACCAAGCTTCTCTACGTTAATGATATCGCCTTCGGCTACTTTGTACTGTTTACCACCTGTTGCAATCACTGCGTACATATGGCACACCTCCTGTCTATCATTACTCGCCAGATACGGTGATCGTTCTCTATGCTGTATAACCTGATGTAACAATCATGCTATATACCCAAAACGATGCTTGTACCTCTCTGTGCGGCATACTTGATTAGTATAACATAACATAAAAAATAGTCAACTATTTTTTTGAAGAATCCGTTTTCCCATATGGCTCTCCGTAATATTTGCTTCCGTATTTGCCATATTTGCCATATTTCCCGTAATAGCCATAATGGCTGGACTTGCTGTAATCCACCTTATTCAAAATGGCACCGAGAATCGGCGTGCCGGTCTTTTCCAGCTGTCTTTTGATATCCTGCTCAAAACGGTAACTGTTCCAGCCCTCTTCTATGACGATAACAGAGCCGTCGCACTTGCTGGCGATGATCGCGCTGTCCACCACGCTTCCAAGAGGCGGGGAATCGATCAGTATGTAATCATAGCTTTCTCTTAATGCCGCAAGCATATGATCAAAATAGGTATCACTTAACAGCTCAGACGGATTAGGCGGTACCGGACCGGCAAACGCAATATAAAAATTCGGAACATTTGTCTGACAGATGATATCTACCAGTGATGCCTGCTTGGAAAGGAAATGTGTCATTCCCTTCACAGATGCTACCACATCGACTCTGCCTAACAATGCTGATTTTCGAAGATCAGCATCCAGTAAGAGGACCTTTTTTCCAATCTCAGATAACGAAATCGCAAGGTTCAGGACGACGTAGGTCTTTCCTTCATTCTGAGTACATGAGGTAAAAACGATTGCCTTTTTATCACTTCCGCAGAACTGAAGATTGGTTCGGAGGGATTTGCACGCCTCTGCACTGTAATAATCCAGATTAGGTTTTTTTATCTCTATGTATTTCATCGTCTCAGCCCTTCCTCTTCTTTTTATTTTTACGCGCTTTCCGTTTTTTCTTCTCACGGACGAGCGTTTCATCCAGAGGCATTGCTCCTAATACACTGATTCCAAGATATCGTTCCACATCTTCAGATGTTTTTACTTTATCATCCAGAATAAATATTACCACCAGAACAGCAAGGGAAGCAACCAGCCCCAGAAGCGCTGCGATAAGGACATTTTTTGTCAGGCTTGGGCTGGACGGTTCGTCCGGAAGATTTGCTTCGTCTACGATATTAACAGACTCCAGCTCCATGATCTGTTTGATATGTACAACAGAAGCCTGACAGATCGCATCTGTGATCTTCTGAGCCATTTTCGGATCCGGATCTGTCGCGCTGATCGCGATGACACGCGTATCCGACTGTGCAGATACCGTAACAACCTTCAGCAGTTCATCATACTTCATATCCAAATTCAGATCATCGATCACCGACTCGATCACGGTGCGGCTCTGAATCATCTCAATATAATCCTCTGTCAGGTAGGTACTGCTCGTGATATCACTGCTTGTGACACTTTCATCTGACTGCCGGTTCAGAACGTAGATCTTGGCCGTCGATGTATATTGAGGAGTAATAAACCAGTATGTAATAATAAAAGATAACAAAGCACATAAAACTGTAGCAAGGATCACGTAACCGATCTTTCTTAATATAAAAGAAAATATTTCTCCGAGATCAATTGTGATTTCATCGTTATTTTGTACATCCGTTTCCATAAGCGTCCTCCCGATCATTCTATAATCTGCTATAAGCAGATTTGACTAGTTGATTATATACTTCCATTTCCTTTTTGTAAAGAATTTTATTCGATTATATTTACCAATTTTCTCAATATTTTGTAGTATCCGGCCGGATATCCTGCAAAAACTTGTGCTATATTACTTCATGCAGCGGTTTTTCTTTTTTCATACGTGTGATCTCCACGAGAGACAGACGTGTCATATCAACAAGAACGGTTTTTATGGGATCCTTTCTTAAAAGGTCACTTAAAAATCGAAGAAGTTCGCTGTCGCTCTCAGAAGATTCCATATTAATAAAATCTATCAGAATGATGCCGCTCAGGTTTCGCAGACGAATCTGTCTGGCAGCTTCCGCGGCTGCTTCCAGATTGATCTTATAGAACGCTTTCTGTGGATTCCTGCTTTCTCCCTCATACTTCCCGGTATTTACATCGATCACAGTCAGCGCTTCCGTAGGCTGTATGACCAGATACCCTCCTGATTTCAGCCACACACGCTCCGAAATGGCTTCCTTCAGCTGACTTTCCAGAGAATACTTTTTATAAAGAGGCAAAAGCGGATCCTGATAAAGCGAAACCTTTTGCAGGTCTTCCGGCTGACAGAACGACACGTAATCTCTGATCTCATCGAATATGGACGGATCATCTGTCAGAAAACATTCGGCTTCATCCTGATAAAGATCTGATATTCGGGCTGCCCACGGATGGGGGCCGGATAAGAGACAACTGTAGCACACCCGGTGGGGAGCTGCATGCATCAGCGTATGATACTGTAAAAGCAGTCTGTGCATATCGGATTCAATGGTCTCCTTCTTTGCGCCTTTTGCATTTGTACGCAAAAGCCAGCCAAAGGAACGCTTCAGATCCTCATCCGGAACAAGCTCCGGCTCCAGTTCTTCCACAATAGCGGTCAGCCGTGCTTTTTCTTCTTTTTTCAGTTTGGACGATACACTGATTTTTCGGTTTCCTGTGGTCAAAAGGATGTATTTGCCGTGAAACGTCAGGTTTGTCGTCACAGAAGGATATTTGCTTTTTATTGCATCACGGGAAACCTGAACAAGAAGCTCATCTCCCGCCTGCGGCTTTTCGGAGGCTCCTTTTTTCGTATATATGGGATTGACAATCTCAGAAAACGGCAGATAACACACCGTACCCGGCAGGATTTCAACAAAAGCCGCGCCTATATTTTTGGCAATATCCCGGATCTTACCAATATAAATATTCCCCAGTATGGACTCATCGTGCTCTTCGTCACAATGAATTTCTATTGCTTTTCCATCGTTCAACAAGAAGGAAAAGATCTTTTCATGCATTTTGCAGATGATATACGGATTCATAGTATTTCTGTTCCCAGGTCATAAAGCGAAACAAATTTTTTCTCATTGCCGGAACCGGTGTCCGCATAAATCTCGCACCGATTGATCAAATAGGAAAAAGGTTTTGGCTGAAAGCCCCTTTGTTGCAGATACGCATCCATGACAAGAGCGGGCTTCAGATTCTCTTCACTGCCTGCGGCAAGCTTTAAAAATAATACACCTGATGAAACAGACCAGTCGTAGATCATTGGCCGTATGTTGACTTCTTTTTCCGCATGTTTCGTTTTTTTCAGAACCGGAATCTCTTTCCGGTTGAAAAAATCAGCCAGTCCGCCTTCCCAGTCCATATCCGGCGCATACCCTTCCCGAAAACGCAGTTCATAGTCCGCCGCCGCTACAAGTGTCATTGCTTTATTGGCTTTCCCATCCGGGATCCGGACAAAACCCGTGACTTTCATTTCGTCTGTACCGGCCTCATTTAAAAGACGGATGGCATCCATAGAAGGGATGGACGAATTCAGTTCAATATCCATATACTCAGCGTCACTGGTCAGTCCGATTCCGAGTGGTGAAGCAAACGACATGATCATGTGGGGATGAATTCCCTCGGTATATGCCGCATCAATCCCGGACCGGCGTATCAGCTTCTGGAAATAACGCATAACATCAAGATGGCCGATAAACTTCATGCTTCCCTGCTTGGAAAATCTAATTCTTACTTTCAATACAGACGCCTCCTTTATAGCAGGCCGCACCACATCCGGAGCATTTCTGCCGGCAGTTTGGTGTCACGGCAGCTTCTTTCGCCCGATGCCACTCATTTAACAGAAAACGTTTTGAAACTCCGACGTGAATGAAATCCCATGGAAAGATCTCATCCTCGCCGCGCTCACGTAATGTGTAAAAGTCCATATCGATGCCGGTATGTTTAAAAGCATCCAGCCAACGGTCATAATTCCAGAATTCCGTCCATGCGTCGTAAAGGGCTCCGTTTTTGTATGCATCTGAAATAACCTCTGCGATTTTGCGGTCACCGCGCGCCAGCACGCCCTCCAGAAGCGTGACATCCGCCTGATGCCAGTTGTAACGGATGCTTTTATGGTTCAGCATATCCTTTACTTCGTGATTGACCGTCTTTGCAAACCCAAGATAGTCTTCCATCGGATGCATGGATGCCCACTGGAACGGAGTAAAAGGCTTGGGAACAAAAAACGAAGTGCTCACTGTGATCTGACATTTTCCATTGCGCTCTTCTTTTGGTATGGCATAATACTCCCGTGCGATCTTATCTGCGAGATGTGCGATATCCCGGCGATCCTCTTCCGTCTCCAGTGGCAGGCCAAGCATAAAATACAGCTTTACTTTGTTCCATCCGCCATGAAATGCTTCACGGGCACCATCCAGGATCACTTCTTCCGTCAGTCCTTTATTGATCACATCCCGCATTCTCTGCGATCCGGCTTCCGGAGCGAACGTCAGACTGCTTTTCCGTACATCCTGCACGCGGCTCATAACATCGAGTGAAAACGCGTCAATGCGCAGGGAAGGCAGAGAAATATTGACATTCTGACTGCCAAATTCATCGATCAGATATGTGACGAGCCCTTTAAGATCGCTGTAATCGCTGGAACTTAAGGAGCTTAAGGAAATCTCTTCCTGCCCGGTGGCCTGCAGCATTTGTGCGGCATGCTCTTTCAGACATTCCAGACTGCGCTCACGCAGCGGACGGTATATCATGCCGGCCTGGCAAAAACGGCAGCCCCGGATACAGCCGCGCTGGATTTCCAGCACCACGCGGTCCTGTGTCACCTGTATATAGGGAACCACCGGTTTCTCCGGATAGGGGGCAGAGGTCATGTCCATAACGACCTGTTTTTCGATTGTAACCGGTATATCCGGTTCTGTCGGAAGGAACGACCGAATCGTCCCGTCCTCATTGTAGCTGACCTCATAAAGTCCCGGCACATAAATACCGGGAATTCCTGCTGCTTTATGCAGAAATTCTTTTCGCGTAGTTTTTCTTTTCTTACAGTCGATGTAAAGGTCAAAAAGAGCGTCATATACTGTCTCGCCCTCACCGATATAAAACAGATCAAAAAAAGGCGCGAGCGGTTCCGGATTATACGCGCAGGGACCGCCTCCGATCACGATAGGACCTTGATCCTGCCGGTCAGCGGAACGCATCGGTATCTGTGCGAGATCCAGAATCTGCAGTACATTCGTGTAGCACATTTCATATTGAAGTGTAATGCCAATGAAATCAAAATCACGGATGGGTTCCTGAGATTCAAGAGCAAACAGCGGGATATGATCCCTGCGCATGATCTTATCAAGGTCTACCCACGGGGAATAGACACGTTCACACCAGACATCCTGTCTTTTATTAAACATATCATACAGAATCTGAATGCCCAAATGCGACATTCCGATCTCATAGACATCGGGAAAACACATCGCGAAGCGGATCGCGATATCATATTTGCTTTTATCGTCCTTCATCACGGAGTTGATCTCGCCGCCGATGTAGCGGGCCGGCTTTTCCACTGAGAGAAGGATTTCGTCACTTAGTGCCAGTTTTCGCATAAATACTTCTCCCCGTCTCCTATCGTTTCGCCAGCTCTTCCGTAATATCCTGCCAGCTCAGCCCCTTATCCGCCATCAGTACCATCACATGATAAAGGAAATCCGAGATTTCATAGACGACCTCTTCGGGATCAGGATTTTTAGCAGCGATCACGATTTCCGTCGCTTCCTCGCCAACCTTTTTTAAGATCTTGTCGATACCCTTATCAAACAGATAATTGGTATAGGAGCCTTCCTTCGGGTGAATCTTTCGGTCTTCGATGACCGCAAATACATCCTCAAATACTTTCATGGGGTTCGATTCGTTGTACTCTTTCTTCAGGATCGGCCGATAGAAACAGCTGCGGTTTCCGGTATGGCAGGCGGCGCCAATCTGCACGACCTTCGCGAGCAGTGTGTCGTTGTCGCAGTCGATCGCGAGTTCTCTCACATACTGGTAATGCCCGGATGTCAGACCCTTTACCCAGATTTCCTGACGGCTGCGGCTAAAATAGGTCATCCGGCCGGTACGGACCGTAAGGTTGTATGCTTCCTCATTCATATAGGCCACCATCAGTACCTCCAGCGTGCGATAATCCTGCACCACCACCGGAAGCAGACCGTTGCAGTCCGGACGCACATCTTCCCAGGAAATAGAAGCCTCGTATGTATTTACCGGGATGTTTTTTGAAAGAAGGGCGTGTTTTAATTCCATGAAATCAAAATCTGGCCCGGCAAACTGACTGCAAAAAATACCGGAAAATCCATTTTCAGAAAACAAGGCTGCAGCGGACGGGACCGTAAAATCTTCAAGAAGACAATAGAGCGAAAAAGAATCCACCGCTTCCGTCAAAGGCAACGGCTCCGATGAAAGGGGCTCTTCACAGGGAAAAACTTCAGATAGCCGAATACTTCCCGCAAGGGAAGGATCCAGAACGACAGCGCCGCCAATCAGGTCATAATGAGCCCCGGCCGCCTGCATTTCCTCAGAAGTCTTTACGCACGCGAGCATGCGTTCTTTTCCGAACCGGGCTGATGCTTCAGCTGTCAGCTCCACGTTTGCTTCTTTCGCATAGTTCAGAAAAACCTTCCGGCAGCCCGCGTAGATCAGTTTTTTCACATCCTCCAGCCTGCGAATGTTTCCACCGCCGTAAAGCGGCAGATCCGTCGCACGGCTGATTTTTTTGATCAGACTGACGGACTGGTCATGCTCCGCGTCATTTTCAGATAAATCAAAAATGATCAGTGCGTCCGCACCGTGATTCTCGCAGGCAGACGCAAATTCCGCGGCATCTGCGCAAAGCCCTGTGCCGGAGTCTCCGGAACCGGAAACGGCCTGAAACGTTTCCCGGCCGCAACTGCATGCCGAATATTCCGAACCTTTTATATAAATTGGAACAAGTAATTCCCTGTTATTCATTTCATCTCTATATGATGTTTGCAGAGGTACAAGCATCATGTTTCCTTTCTTTTAAATTGGTATCGTGGTTCCATACATTCACTGTTCAGTACGTTCCAGGCTGTATATGTACCTATAAAGTTCCTTTAGTAGAAAGAACGCCGGTAATTCGCTCATCAAAGCTGACAGCTTCATCGAGCGCCTTTGCGAACGCTTTGAACATGCCTTCCGCCATATGATGGCTGTTGCCGCCGCGCAGCATACAAAAATGCAGATTCATGGCGGCAGAATAGGATACTGCATAGAAAAACTCCCGGATCATCTCTGTATCCAGCTCCCCGATCCGTTCCGTCGGGAATACCGCGTCCGAACAGAAATACGGGCGGCCGCTCAAATCCAGCGCACAAAGCACCAGTACCTCATCCATCGGGAGCACACGGTCGCCATAACGCCGGATGCCCTTTTTATCACCCGCAGCCTGCCGTATGGCTTCTCCGAGCACAATTCCGGTATCCTCTACTGTATGGTGACAGTCAACCTCCAGATCTCCGTCGACCTCTACAGTAAGGTCGAACAGGCCATGCCGGGCAAATCCGTCCAGCATATGGTCAAAAAAACCGATACCCGTATGTATCTGCGATTTTCCCGTTCCGTCCAGATCAAGTTCGATACGAATCTTTGTTTCTTTCGTGTCCCGTATGACTTCGGCCCTTCTGTCCATGCTTCCTCCTTTTTTTTGCAAAACGGCTGTTCTGCTGCGTAACACAGCAGACAGAGGGCTTATCACCCTGCCCAATTCACAATATTTATTCGAACCGTACCCGGATGGAATTTGCGTGCGCGGTCAGCTTTTCCGCGTTTGCAAATGTAATGATGTCATCCTTCACCGGTTCAAGCGCTTCTCGTGAATAATAAATAATACTGGACTTTTTGATAAAGTCGTCCACGGAGAGCGGCGAGAAAAATTTGGCTGTTCCGTTGGTCGGGAGAATGTGATCCGGACCCGCGTAATAATCTCCCAGAGGTTCACTTGAATTTTCTCCGATAAAGATTGCTCCCGCGTTTTTGATCTTCATCATGACCTCAAAGGGGTTGGCCGTCACAATTTCCAGATGCTCGGAAGCAATCTGGTTTGCCGTATCAATGGCGTCCGACATGGAATCCGCCAGCAGGATATATCCATACTGATCCAGAGACTTTTGAATGATTTCCGCCCTCGAAAGGACTTTCAGATATTCCTCAATCTCAGCGGATACCTGTTCTGCCAGTGTCGTACAGGTCGTGATCAGAATAGCGGAAGCCATCGGATCATGCTCCGCCTGGGAAAGCAGATCCGCCGCCACATAATGCGCATTGGCTGTCTCATCCGCCAGGACAAGAATTTCGCTCGGCCCGGCGATCGAGTCAATCCCCACACTGCCGAACACTGCTTTTTTCGCCAGAGCGACATAGATGTTTCCTGGACCGACGATTTTGTCCACCTTCGGAATACTTTCCGTGCCATAGGCCAGCGCGGCGATCGCCTGTGCGCCGCCGATCTTATAGATTTCGTCCGCTCCGGCTTCCTTCGCCGCTACAAGCGTCGAGGCCGGTACCTTCCCGTCTTTTCCGGGAGGGGTAGCCATGATAATGCGGCCTACGCCCGCCACCTTTGCCGGGACAATGTTCATCAGTACGGAGGAAGAAAGGGGCGCACTGCCGCCGGGCACATACACACCGACGGTTCCGATCGGCGTAACTTTCTGGCCCAGCATCGTACCATTTTCCGTGCTGTCGAACCAGCTGTACTGTCGCTGTTTTTCATGATAGCTCCGGATATTCGCCTCGGATTTCCGTATTACGGCAAGGAGGCTTTCATCGATCAGAGAATAGGCTTCCTCAATCTCTTCGCCTGTCACGCGTACATTCGAAGCGTCCACGTCCACACCGTCAAACTGCTTCGTATAGCCGAAAGCAGCGGCATCACCATTCTCCTTTACATTCTTTAAAATGTCAGCTACCCGCTCCTCATAGCCCTGATAGCTGTCCGGGCTTCGTTTCAGCAGCTGTGTGAGGATATCTTTTCTTGTCTCCTCTGTCAATCTGACTGTTCTCACTTGTTTTCCTTCCCTTCTATTCCAATCTCTCAACTATCCACGCATGTGCCAAGATCTCTTAAAAGCTTCATGATCCGCTCATTTTCCATCCGCATGCTGACTGGATTCACTGTCACGCGTGCAGAAAGCGGGCATACTTCTTCAAGAACCACCAGACCGTTTTCGCGCAGCGTAGACCCGGTCTCCACAATATCCACGATGACCTCCGAGAGGCCGACGATCGGCGCCAGCTCGATGGAACCGTTCAGCTTAATGATCTCGACCGTCTGATTCTTCTGGTTGTAAAAATATTCCTTGGCAATGTTGGGATATTTTGTCGCCACACGAATGCGTTCCTGTCCGTTCAGAAGTGCTCCTGCGGATTCCGGTCCGCAGACACACATGCGGCATTTCCCGATGCCCAGATCCAGGACCTCATAAATCTTACGCTGTTCCTCTATGATAATGTCTTTTCCCACCACGCCGATATCGGCTGCGCCGTATTCCACATAGGTCGGCACATCGGGGCCTTTGGCCAGGAAAAACCGGAGCTTCTGCTCCTCATTTACAAAAATCAGCTTGCGCGTGTCCGGATCGCTGATCTCCCGGCAGGAGATCCCGATTTTCTCAAACAGACCAAGTGTCTGTTTTGCCAGGCGTCCCTTGCACAGCGCAATGGTCAGATATCTTTCTGCACCCATCTGTTTTTCTCCTTTAATCACGAATCATAAGCATTTCGCATGCTATCTATTTTCATACAACCCTCGCAGCAGGTGCGGGATACTGTCCTGAATCATAACATTCTTTCTTCTTTCTACAACAGCTCGATGATATCCGCACAGTCCAGTGCCCCGGCGTAATTCCGGCAGTCATCCGCAGTCCGGTCTTCCGTCACGCGGACCAGCTCTGCATCTGTACCGGACTTTCGCAGTCCGGCTGCCTTTCGTATCGCTTCTGCCTGATGCGCCTCATCGTAAATGATCACGCAGCGGTCATCAGAAATATCCGGAAGAAGCTTCTGTCCGGAAAGCGCCAGCATCAGCTGATCGATCTCCGCGACAAAACCGACTGCCGGCGCGTCCTTGCCGAAATGCGCCAGCAGGCCGTCATAGCGGCCGCCCTTCAGGATTGCGGCCCCTGTACCAAACGTATAGCCGCGGAATAAAATACCGGTATAATACATATAACGGCTACGGAGACCGAGATCAAACGATACATAGTCCTGCACCCCATAAAGCTTCAGGATCTCCCAGATTTCTCTCAGTCTTGCAATGGAGACAAGAGCCTCCGGATTGTCCGTCAGCGCTTCCGCCTTATCCAGAACCTCTGCAGAGCCGAACAGACCCGGAATCGCAATAAAACTTTTCCGCAGAGAATCGCTCATCTCGAGTCTGGAGAGCAGCTTTTCCGCTCCAAATGTATTTTTATTGGAAATCAGTTCCCGCAGTTCTGAGACATCCGGTGCGTCAAGTCCGGCCTCTTTCACCAGAGCGTCAAAATAACCGCAGTGGCCGAGACTGATCTGAAACTCTTTCAGGCCGGAGGCAAGAAGCAGCTGAACCGCCAGCGCGATCACCTCCGCATCCGCGTCTGCGCTGTCGTCGCCGATCAGTTCCCCGCCGATTTGCGTGGTCTCCTTTAACCGACCCTGATAGCTGGAATTATTGGTGAACGCGTTGCCCAGATAAGTCAGGCGCAGCGCCATATTGTCATTCAGAAAATATTTGGAAGCGGCGCGCGCTACCGGCGGCGTGAAATCCGGCCGAAGCACCAGGGTGTTGCCGTCATGGTCAAAAAATTTATACAGCTCTCTTGACGGTGTTGTCCCGACCTCACGGCTGAATACATCAAAAAATTCAAAAGTCGGAGTCTCAATATCTCTGTATCCGTAGGATTTGATCACGGTGTGGAGCCGCTTTTGCAGCTCAAGCTTCTGCTCACACTCTTTATTATAGATATCCCGGACGCCTTCCGGGGTATGCAAAATCTTCTGCATGATGTTCTGCCTTCCCATTTTTATGATTGATGATGCCCGTATCATCTTAATACAAACAGTGGCGGTTGTCCAGTCTGATTATTTGTAACTGTTCAGTACCTTCACAGTTACATTAATTTTTCTCTTTCATCCAGATCCAGCTGCAGCGCGTCAAGATACGGCACCAGAAGTCCGCCCCGCGGTTTCAGATAGTAGTTCTGATCCAGTTCCATATAGCGAAAACTCTTCCGCCCGCCCTGCTGGGCGCGGTTCCAGAATTTCATCATATCGCAGTAAGGAAGATAGAACAGTTCATTACGTGTGCTGAAAAACAGGATCAGGAAAGAGATGCCGCCCTGCTTTTCAAAATCCGTCATAAATTTCACCTGATGCGGGTGAATATTCTGCAGCGCGAAGGTATCGACCGAGCATTCTTTCGCGTCAAAGCAGACAGGGATGCCCTGCACCGCCCCGATATAGTCCACGGTACTCTTCTGTTCAAAATAGGCCAGTGTGATATGACGCTCATCTTTATCAATTTTCAGTGGCGTGATCGGCGTGGGGATTTTCTGGATCAAAGCAAGGTTTTTTTCCAGATAAATCTCATTCGTCCGGTTGATCAGTTCTTCAAGCGTCGAGCCGCGCAGGCCGCGCGTATTCCAGGTAGCCATAATTTATCTCCTGCTGCGTTTTATTTTTGCCGGACCGGTCAGATCACTCCCGCTGCCGCATTATTATATCAAATATTTCCGGCACCGGCGCAAAAAAGGTTTTTCCGGAAAGACAGGAAAGTGGACCTTCTATGTCCGGTAATTTCAGGCGGTAAGCATGGAGCAGCTGTGAACGTACGCCGTATGAGCGCTGCGCTGTCCTGTTTTTCACTGCATCGCCGTATTTGGGGTCGCCGAGTATCGGATGTCCGATTGACGCGAGATGGGCGCGGATCTGGTGACTTCGTCCCGTTATGAGATGAACTTCCAGAAGAGAATAGTTCCTGTTAGAGGATACTACTTCATAGCCTGTCTCAATCGTCCTGGCTCCATCCGTCGGTTCGGAAAATACAGTCACGGTGTTAGTCCGCTCGTCTTTTTTCAGATATCCGCGAAGACAGCCGCTGCCCTGCATCGTGCCGCATACGATACAGCGGTAATATTTTTCAGCTGTGCGTGACGCCAGCAGCCGGTTCATGGTCTGCAGACCGGCCAGGCTGATCCCCGCCACCACAAGGCCGCTGGTGTTGCGGTCCAGACGGTTGCATACTGCCGGATGCACCAGCTGCAGTTCTTCCGCTGTCATGGCACCGGACTGCAGCAGATAGGCGTCCAGATATTCTACGAGAGATACATCCGAAGCCGTCGATTTCTGAGAGAGCATTCCGGCAGGCTTATTAATCAGGAGAATATGTGCATCCTGATAAAGAACTTTCGGAGGCTGTATGCCTTTTTCCAGTGTCGGCATTTCCCTTCCGGATTCGTCCTGAATCAGCGGAACCTGACTGTTCATCACACTCTGATGCAAAGACACTGCTTCAGCCGAAGACCTTAAAGCTTTCTTTTCAAGAGAAATCCCTCCGAATTTCTCCCATGTCTCATCAGAAAGAAAAAGCTTCACCTCATCTCCCGGTTTCAGCAGTTCTTTTCCTTCAGCCTTTTTCCCGTTCAGCGTAATGTTTTTTTTGCGAAGCATTTTATAGAAAAAGCTTTTAGGAGCATCTTTCATATAGCGGGCAAGCAGCTTATCCAGACGCTGACCGGCTTCCCCTTCGCTTATACTGATCTGTTTCATGATTTTATGCGTGTTCCCCGTTATGCAAACCGGTACGGAACAACTCCCTTTCAGATTCCGTTTCTCCGAAATATCATGTATTTTTTATCTATGCCAGCCGGACTATCCGGTCAGTCTGTGCGCCTCACAGAGAAAGTGTCAGCAGGATCTGGCAGATCACTTCTTCGCGTGACAGACCGGGATAACGTTCATCCGGTGTAAAGCGAAGGCCTTCCCGGTATTTTTCCGGAGACTGAGCAAGCGTTGTGACACGCTGCAGATAGGGCTTTAATTCTTTCATTACCTTGACGTCCGTATCGGTAAAACCGTTCGAGGAGAGATTCTGATGAATATGTTTTTCCAGATAAGCCGGATCGGTCTTTGCATCTGAAGTAAAACATACGATCTGATCCCCGCAGATCACAGCTGCTTCCACAAGGCTCGTATGCTCATACGCCGTGATGATCAGCTCATATCCGGTCGTCAGTCCCTTCGCCGCATCGCGGATTGCCTCATAGCGATCCTGCGGCATGGGGTTCTGCATCAGCATCATAATGAGGCCAACCATCGACCTGCAGGCAGGCAGACAGCCGAGGATTGCGATCACGGTAAACAGATTCAGCCGCGATTTGACAGTGACATAGCCAATGACATAAATGCCGATCGGCAGTGCGAACATCAGCAGCGTCATCAGAAATCTTCTCTTCTTTTCATAACGGATATAGCCGTAATTTCCTTTCTTCACTTTTTTCATGAAGTGTCATCTCCTCTTATTTTTATTGGACGTACGGTTCGTGTTAATGTGTGTCTTTTCTTCCGGCGCATCCTTTCTGGATGATGCCATACGCCGCGGACGAACCAGACATTCCGGGCCAAACCCGACCAGATCTGTCCGTCCTGCAAGATGCAAAGCTTCGATCACCAGATCGTAATTATCCGGTTTCCGATACTGGATCAGCGCGCGCTGGAGCTTTTTGCGGTGCGGATTTTTCTCCACGTAGACCGGCTGCATCGTGCGCGGGTCAAGACCGGTGTAGTACATACAGGTCGAGATCGTGGACGGCGTCGGATAAAAATCCTGCACCTGCTCCGGCATAAAATGAATATCGCGCAGATAACAGGCCAGCTCGACCGCTTCATTCATCGAACAGCCGGGGTGTGAGGACATCAGGTAGGGAACCAGATATTGCTCCATATGGCACGAACGGTTCATCTTCTGATATTCCTCTGTGAATTTCTGATAAACACTGTGCTTTGGCTTCCCCATCATCTCAAGCACCCTGTCGGAGACATGCTCCGGAGCTACTTTCAGCTGGCCGCTGATATGATATTTCACAAGTTCCCGGAAAAACGCATCCGAGGAATCCTCCATCAGATAATCAAAACGGATACCGGAGCGGATAAAGACCTTTTTCACTTTGGGAAGCTTCCGCAGGCGGCGAAGCAGTGCGACATAGTCGCTGTGATCCGCGTCCAGATTTTTACAGGGCGTCGGGAAGAGGCACTGCCTGTTTTTACAGACTCCCGTCTGCAGCTGCTTTTTGCAGGAGGGATGCCGGAAATTTGCGGTTGGTCCGCCCACATCGTGGATATAACCCTTAAATTCAGGATCCTCCGTCATCGTGACCGCTTCTTTGACGATGGAATCGTGGCTCCGCACCTGCACGATCCGCCCCTGATGAAAGGTCAGAGCGCAGAAAGAACAGCCGCCAAAGCATCCGCGGTTGCTGACAAGGCTGAATTTCACTTCACTTAAAGCAGGTATCCCGCCCGCCTTATCATAAGAGGGGTGCCATGTGCGGCAATAAGGAAGATCATAGACGTCGTCCATCTCCTGCGTAGAGAGAGGTTTGGAAGGCGTATTCTGCACGACATAAATACCGTCTGTATAGGGCTCGACAAGTCGTCTGGCAGAAAACGGATCCGTATTGCGGTACTGCATGGCAAAGCTTTCCGCATACCGGCGTTTGTTCTTTCGCATTTCCTCATAAGCCGGAAGAAGCTCATAATCATAGACATCCTCCAGATGCTTTGTCTTATAGCAGGTGCCGTCGATAAAGGTAATATCATGAATCGAAAGCCCGGAATCCAGTGCTTCCGCTATTTCCACGATTGAGCGCTCTCCCATCCCATAGGAAATCAGATCCGCGCCCGAATCCATGAGAATGGAGCGTTTCAGGGAATCCGACCAGTAATCATAATGGGCAAGCCGCCGCAGGCTGGCTTCAATTCCACCCGCAATGACCGGCACATCCCGGTATGCCTGCCGGATCAGATTACAGTACACCACCACCGCGTGATCCGGGCGCTTCCCCATCACTCCTCCCGGCGTATACGCATCGGTGGAGCGTCTCTTTTTTGATACCGTATAATGATTCACCATGGAATCCATGTTTCCGGCAGAGACCAGAAAGCCAAGCCTCGGCCTGCCAAGAAGCATGATGCTTTCCTTTTTCCGCCAGTCAGGCTGTGCGAGGATTCCGACCGTAAATCCGTGTGCCTGCAGCACGCGGCTGATAATGGCATGGCCGAACGACGGATGATCCACATAAGCATCTCCGCAGACGTAGACAAAATCCAGCTGTTCTATATTTTGTGCCCGCATTTCTTCGGGTGTTGTCGGAAGAAACTCCATTTATGCTTCTCTCCTTTTGCCGTGATGCAGCACCTCATAGCTGCCGTTCAGCACTTCATCATAGCTGCGTATGTAGTAATCCGCAAGCTCTCTGGTCAGAGCCCTTCGTGCGGCGGAAAAATCATCTTCCATTGCGCAGACACGCATTCCGGCATTTTTCCCTGCCTGAACTCCCATCGGAATGTCCTCAAATACCAGACAGTTCGTCGGCTCTACACCGAGCAGATCAGCCGCATACAGATAAATATCCGGCGCAGGCTTTCCTTTTGCCACCTCACAGGATGTCGCGATCCGGTCAAAACAGTCCTCCACATGATGGTGTGCCAGAGACGCGCGGATCAGCTCCTGACTGTTGCTGCTCGCAATAGCTGTCGGAACTCCCTGTTCCTTCAGGTATCTTAGAAAACGGGCGGCTCCCGGCTTCAGTTCCACCTCATACGCGTATTTCTGATACGCCATCCGGTTCCATTCCTGCTTGATCTCCTCCACTTCACAGGGAAGTGAAAAACGTTCTTTAAAATACTGCGCGGTCTCCGTAAAGCTCATGCCTTCAATTGCCACGGAAAGATCCGCAGGTATCGTCTGCCCATAGCGGGACAGGTATTCTATATCAATATCCGACCAGAGCGACATGGAATCCATGAGGGTTCCATCCAGATCAAATATCACTGCTTTTGTATTTTTCAGCATTTACTGCATCCTCCATCCCGGATAAAACTTATTGCGGATGCTGCCATTTGTGAGTTTTCCCCAGCCAAGGCCGTGCCCGTCCACACAGATCAGCACCATTCTGTCAGCGGATAGCTTCTGAGTCAGAACTTCCAGCTCCTCATCGCCGGGTTCCAGCGTCTCGCCCTTCAGATAACGGAGCACACGCTCATCTTCACAAGGCAGATCCAGCACCGCATCAAAGCAGGATGCATCCAGCATCATCGCCAGAGCCTGCGAAGGCTCAAAGCGCCCGCGCTTTAAAGTTCCCAGCAAAAGTCCGGTGCGCAGATATCGGATCTGACCCGGAAGCCGATAAGGAGGGATAAGCAGACACTGTTCGCCGATCTGTTCATAATGGTAAGACGTCAGAATATCCTGAAGTCCTCCGCGCCGGCATGAAAAAGCATACGGTCTTTTCTTATCAACTGGCCTGGATATCCGTGTCAGAAACCCGGCAACAGTATCCGGTATAACAGCTTTCTGCCCGCTTATTCCCGGTCGGTTTCTGCCTGAAGCAGAACATTGTTTCAGAGAATCGCGTTTTTCAGTAAAATACCCGGGAGCAATGCCTTTATCTGATTTCTTTTTAAAAAGAGCGAGAAAATGCCCCTCTCCACTTACCCGGTGCGGGTAGATCCGAACACAGCGGTGCAAATCACCTGCCAATGCTTCTGCAGTATCCGGTGATGATAATGAAATTCCATCCGAAAATCCCGGTTCTTTCTCCAGCGGCACCAGCTCCAGCTCCGGAAAATGTTCTAACGCGAAAGAAATCACCGCCTCGTCCTCTTTCTCAGAAAAAGTGCAGGTCGAATACAGGAGCATTCCTCCTGGCTTCAGCATCTGTATGGCACAGGATAAAATCTCCTTCTGCAGCGGCGCATAGGATTCGGGGCCTTTTTCCTCCCATGCGGCGATCAGCGCCGGGTCCTTTCGGAACATGCCCTCGCCGGAACAGGGGGCGTCTACGAGAATTTTATCAAAAAAACATCCGAACGTCTCCAGAAGCCGCCGCGGCTGTTCTGCGGTGATGCAGATATTTGCTGCTCCCCAGACGGTCAGATTCTTTACCAGCGCCTTCGCACGGCTCGCACTGGCATCGTTTGCAACAAGAAGGCCGAACCCTTTTAGTCTCGAAGCCAGTTCAGTGGCTTTGCCTCCGGGAGCCGCACAAAGATCAAGCACCTTATCTCCCGGCTCAATGGGAAGCCGGCTTGCCGGCAGCATCGCACTTGGTTCCTGTATGTAATACAGTCCCGCGTAATAATACGGATGACGGGATGCATCCGCGTCCCTGTCCATATAAAAACCATTGTTCACCCAGGGAATACGTTCTTTGGCAAAGGGCAGCCGTGCGACCGCATCCTCAATGGAAAGCCTGCCTGTGTTGATACGGATTCCCGCTTTTGCTTCATTATCATAACAGGCCAGAAAATCATCTGTCTCTTGCCCAAGCTGTTCTCTCATACGGCAGACAAAGCCTCCGGGCAGCCGTTCTCTCACAGAACTCATATGCGGATAAGATTCTCCTTTGTTTACTCATTCTGCATTATCTCATATATTATATTTCACAGTAAATCCGATGCACAGTCTTGAATGATTATCTATACGTAACAGTTCAGCACCTTCACAGTTACATCGATGTTAAACTGCAGATTTTAGTACAGGTCCGTCCTCGTCACTTCCACTGTCTGTGCACGATACCCTTCCACGATCACATCCAGCTCTCTTGCAAAGCGCCGCAGCTGATCGATATCATCCAGCTCATAGATCCGGTAAAACTCATCCTGAATCTTCTGGACTTCCCGCTTCGTCGTCACACGATAGAGATTCTGGATATTATTCAGGATGTCAGAGACCAGACCGGCCTGCATCTGAGAGGAAATCTGCGCATCCATGATCTCGCTGCGTACAGAAGACATCTCACTGTCAAGCGTGATGATCGCGTTTGCCACATTAGAAAGCTTCTCACTTACATGCTCCGGAATATTTTTCTTATATTTATACTGCAGAGAATGCTCGATCGTCGACCAGAAATTCATGGCAAGCGTACGAATCTGAATTTCAACATTAATCTTCCGGCTGCCCTTTGTCGTCTGCACTTCGTAACGCACAATAATATGGTAGCTTCGGTAGCCGCTGTCTTTTTTGTGGCTGACATAGTCCCGCTCGCTGACAATCTCCATGTCCGTCCTTGCGCGGATGATCTCCACCACTTTCTGAATATCTTCCACAAACTGACAGATGATCCGCACCCCGGCGATATCCGTGATCCGTTCTTCCAGCTCATCCGTCGTGATATGCTTTTTCTGGACCTTATCCAGAATACTGGCGACAGTCTTTACCCGGCCCGTCACCTGTTCAATTGGGGAATACTGCCCCTGATTCCGATATTCATAGATCAGATGTTCAAACTTTACAACGAGCTCTTTTACAGCCAGATCATACGGGCTTAAAATCTCGCGCCACAGCTGAATTTCCATATGCATACACCTCTGCAGCCATAATTACAAATTCTGCAACTGTTCAGTACCTTCACAGTTATGCGTATTCTAACACAGAAAACCGGATATCACAAGGGCAATTCAAATTGCCGTAATGGTTATCTTCATGTCAGAGTATTTTTCTGTCAGGGTCATCCCGCACCCGCAAAGATCAGAGCAAAGCTGCGTAACGAAGCACCCAGTAAGGATTCACACTCTGTTCCTCCAGAGGATCGCCGCCTTCCCCTGTATTCGTCCGGATATAAATTCCCATATGCAGGTGCACAGCAAATTGACCGACAGTCCCCTCTTTGCCATATCCGGAATCTCCCATCAGCCCCAGCTGCTCTCCGGCGTATACAGAATCGCCGACAGCAAATTCCTGCGCGTAGGAGTCAAGATGCGCATAATAAAAATAGCCGCCTCCCGGAGAGCGTATCCCGATACGGTAACCGCCCTGCTCCAGCCAGCCAATCTTTTCCACCACACCATCTGTCATGCTTACGACCGGATAGACACCGGCCAGATCAGCGGAAGGCATCAGGTCTGTCCCTTCATGGCCGCGTTTTCCGCCGTAGTTTCTCTCAAACATCCAGGTGTTTTCATAGGAAACATCAGTGCCGGTCACCGGAAAGCATTCCACATCGTTCCAGACTGCCGCATATGCTTCCCGCAGAGCCAGATAACCTGTTCGATTTCTGCTGATAAGCCGGGTCCTCCAGAGAGCAATCTGTGAAAGTCCTAACTCCCCGGAGCGGCTCATACGGCTGATCCTTATGCTTCCTTCATCTGTAAACGGATACAATGTGGTCAGAACATCTCCCGGAAGCATGCTATCAGAAGCAGACGCTTCCAGAAGCAAAGAAAGAGCCTGATCGGAAAGCTGCATTTTTCGAAAAGCATCGCTTCCGATTACCTTCTCGTTCAAAGTACCGGCCGCTGACTGCTGATATAGATAGCCGGATAACCATACCGCCACACACAAAAGAAAAAACAGAAACAGCAGACGTCTGAAAAAATCTCTCCACATATCGCTTCCTCCCTGACTGTAAATACGATATGCGCAGGAAGAAATAAATAAACATAAATTCATATTCCGGCATAAAAATTCATAATCTTGACACAGAACAGCAGCCGATAAGAATTCACAGGTCTGTAGCTTCATAAATTAATACAGGATGTCTGCGGGAGGATACCGCCATGCGAAAACAAACGGTATTTCTGATTATGTTTCTGATCTTTTCTCTGTTTATGTGTCTTCTTTGTTTTCCTCGCACAGCAGCCTCTGCCGCTTTAGACGGACTTCTGCTCTGGTATCATTCCGTCTTCCCGGTTCTCTTTCCTTTTTTGTTCTTAAGCTCGCTGCTGATTCGGATCCTTAACCCGGATGAGCTGCCGAAAGTTCTTACAGCTCCTTTTATGCGCCTCTTTGGCTGCTCTGCATACGGGGTCTTTGTCATTTTTGCAGGCTTCCTGTGCGGGTTCCCTGTCGGAGCAAGACTTTCTTCGGAGCTGTATCAGCAGAAAAAGATCACCCGTGAAGAAATGTGTGCGCTGCAGGGCTTTGCCAATAACTTAAGTCCGGGCTTTATTCTTTCGTATCTCTCGGCAGAACAGATGAAATGTTCCGGAAAAGGAGGATGGTTCCTGTTTCAGATACTCGGGGCGGCCCTGCTTGTCGGTATCGCGGATGCAGGATGGAAAAACCACCGAAAAGTCAGTGTGCCGCAGGCAGAATCGCTGAAGAATGACACGAAAAGCGAGCCTCTTTCCTTCGCAGTCATTGACGACTGCATTTATGGAGCGATGAACAGTGCTTTGCACCTGTGCGCATACATTATGCTGTTCGCCGTACTCACCGGAATTCTGACACATGTTTTTCCCATCGCCAACCCTGCAGTGCTGTTGCTGACTGCGGGTATTGAAGTGACCAATGGCATTCATATGATTGCGGAATCCGCTCTGCCGTATGCCGCAAAATATATTGCCGTGTCTGCTCTGGCTGCATTCGGAGGCTGGTCTGCGCTCGCTCAGAGCGCTGGAATCGCCGGAATGGACAGTGAACTGCTTTTACATTACATAAAAAGCAGGGTGAAGATCACCCTGCTTGCAATACTGCTCTCTGCCGCAGCTCTGTTTCTGTAATGGATTCTTACTCATCCAGAGATTCCTCTGCTTCCGGTTCCGGCTCCGGCTGCGTGTAGCTGGAGGGTTCTACAGTAGGGGAAAGCTCCGAACGGTTCTTGCTCACGATATCGTAGCAGGACTGAACAGAATTGATGAAATTGCTGTATTTTGTCCCTGCGGTCTCAATCGTATGGCTCATAATCTTCTCCAGATTGCTGAGCATGTCATCGGTATAACGAATAGCGCTCATACGGATGTTATTCGAATCCTCCGTCGCGCGGTCCATAATATCCTGTGCCTGTGCGTTTGTCTCATCAATCAGCTGTCTGGACTGCTCCATCGCAACGCGCATGACTTCACTGTCACTGACGATCTTCTGTGCCTGCGCCTGCGCATCAGCAATGATCGCGTCAGCCTTAGACTGCGCATCTTCCAGGATGGCGTCCTTATTGCTGATGATCTTCTGATAACGCTTGATCTCATCCGGAGTCTTCATACGCAATTCTCTTAACAGCTCCTCAAGCTCCTCTTTGTTCACAACGATCTTGGTGGAGGAAAGGGGCTGAAACTTACAGCTGTCGATAAACTCCTCGATTTCTTCAATGATCTGTTCAATTCTGCTGCTGGCCATGATAACTCTCTCCTTACTTTTGATTTATACTCCTTTAATATTCCGCCCTCTGGCATGTCCAATTCTGGCATACACGCGTTCTGCTACCTGCGGCGGCACGAATCCTGAGATATCGCCGTCGTAAGATGCAACCTCTTTTACGATCGTAGAACTGATATAGGCATAATTCAATGCGGTCGTAAAAAACAGCGTATCCACTCCCCGCTCAAGACTCCTGTTTGTCTGCGCCATCTGAAGCTCATATTCAAAATCAGTCACGGCCCTTAAGCCCCGCACCAGAAACGAAGCATCGCACTTTTTGCAGAAGTCTACAGAAAGCCCGGAAAATGCTTCTACCCGTACATTTGGAATATGAGAAGTCACATCTTTTAACATATTAACACGTTCTTCGACAGAAAACAACGGTGTTTTTTCATTATTATTCAAAACGCCGACCACCAGCTCATCCACAAGAGCTGCTGCCCGCTCGATGATATCCAGATGCCCTTTTGTCACCGGGTCAAAGCTGCCCGGGTATACGGCACGTTTCATACCTGCTCCCCTTCCGGTAAATGCAAAGCCAGAAATACATGCTTATTTGTCTTATATTCTTTGACCCGCAGGATCTCGAATCCCATCTCTGTCAGAAAATCTGTCCCGGTCTCCAGAGCCATCTCAATGATAAAAAGCGTCTGTCCATCCACATAAGACGGTCTGTGCGCCGCGATATAACCCATCACCTGATCTTCCAGACCCTTTCCATAGGGCGGATCCATAAAAATAATCTGAAAAGGCGGTCTGCCTTCCAGACGCGTTAAGGCCGTCACGGCGTCACATAATAACACCTCCGCCTGCTTCTCCAGATGCGTAAAGGCAAGATTCTGACGGATACAGTCACAGGCGGCACGGTTGTTATCAACAAAGCAGGTCTGCCTTGCGCCGCGGCTTAATGCCTCTATTCCAATTCCTCCGCTTCCCGCAAACAGATCCAGAAACCGAATGTCATACAGGTCGTTCTGCAGAATATTAAACAGAGTCTCCTTGATGCGGTCGGTCGTCGGCCTTGTACCATCTCCATCAATTGTCTTTAGCGGCAGTCTCCGCGCTTTTCCTGCTATCACTCTCATGGCAATCATTATAATTTTTTCATGCCGTGCTGTCAACAGAAAAATCGCTGCATTTTCATAAAGCATCGTTTAAAAAGAGACTGCTTCAGAACTGCCGCCGTTCATATATTGAAACAATTACCAGTTTAGATCGCCTGTGACTGCATATACTACGAATGCAGCAAAAAGCTGCACCGTTACAAATTCAGATAAATGAAATCAGAAAACTAAGGAGGCGTTTATTATGTCTAATCGTTCAAGCAACACAACGGCAGTACCGGAAGCAAAAGGCGCAATGGATCGTTTTAAGTTTGAGGTAGCAAATGAACTGGGCGTTCCGCTCAGCGACGGTTACAACGGAAACCTGACATCCAAGCAGAATGGTTCTGTAGGCGGCTATATGGTTAAGAAAATGATCGAGGCGCAGGAGCGCCAGATGTCCGGCACCGGAACCGGAACGACCGGTGCGGCAATGTAATGAAGTCATAATGTAGAAGATCAGAAGAAAAACACGTCGGGTGAGGATATGCTCATCCGGCGTGTTCCATTCCTGACCTTTTGAAAGATTCCATTTATGTTGTGATAATACTACGGATTGCTCCGTGCTTCGCACTCCCGCAATCCTAAAAACATTCGGAATCCGCTCATTTTTCTTCGAAAAATGGCTACTTCCTCATGTTTTTGCGGTTCAAAAGGTCATGGAACAGGAACGCTAGCGTTCCATTCCTGACCTTTTGAAAGATTCCATTTATGTTGTGATAATACTACGGATTGCTCCGTGCTTCGCACTCCCGCAATCCTAAAAACATTCGGAATCCGCTCATTTTTCTTCGAAAAATGGCTACTTCCTCATGTTTTTGCGGTTCAAAAGGTCGTGGAACAGGAACGCTAGCGTTCCATTCCTGACCTTTTGAACCTTGTATTATCACATGGCAAACTGCATCACACAATATGCCCCGTAGATCACCAGCAGAAGAATTCCCTGTGCGCGATAGAGCTTTTCACGGAGGAGTGCCGGAACTGTCAGGATCAGCATCACCGCAAGCATTACAGGAATATCAAGCACCAAGGAAGCGTTCATTCCAAACAGCGTCGAGGATGCGGGGATTGAAAAAGGATTCAGGGTAATTGAGATTCCGCACACCAGCACCAGATTAAACAGGTTTGCTCCGATCACGTTTCCCAGTGAAAGTGCGCCATGTCCCTTGCTTAAGGAAGTGATCGCGGTCACAAGCTCCGGCAGAGATGTGCCAAGTGCGACAAAGGTAAGGGCGATCACTGATTCCGGGACGCCAAGAGCCTCCGCAATCAATGTGCCATTGTCGACAAGCAGATCCGCTCCGATGGCAATGAGTATGGCTCCGACAATCAGAAGGAAGAGTTCTTTTGCCAGCGAAGGTTCCGAAGAATCTGAAGTAAGGTCTGCTGCGTTTTCGGAATGTTCGTTCTTATCCGAAGAGCCGGATGAACTGCCATTTCCGGCTGCATTTTCCTCTCCCCTGGTCATCTGCCAGACGGTCAAAAGCATATAGATCAGAAAAAGAAGAAGAAAAACCATGCCGGATAATCTGGTAAAGGAACCTGTGGTATATGCAATTCCCGCAAAAATAAGCGCAGCGAGGAAAAAGAAAAAGACAGGAAGCTTCAGAGACTTTCGTTCTGCCTTTCCGGGACATACCGCAATCGTGATCGCAGCGATCAGAGAAGTGTTGCAGATCACGGAGCCGATAGCATTTCCATAGGCAATCTGACTGTGACCGCTGACTGCTGAGGTGGCTGATACCATGACCTCCGGAAGCGTCGTGCCAATGGATACGACCGTCGCACCGATCAGAAGCTCCGGCAGATGAAAACGACCGGCTATTCCCGTCGCGCCGTCCACAAACCAGTCGCCCCCTTTTATCAATAGAACAAGTCCTACAATAAACAACAGAACCGGAATGCCCATGACTTTTCTCCTCCATATATCATACAGATAACAAAACACTGTGGGAAGTATGCACCCAAAGACTTTGGATTGTCAAGTTATATTCCCTTTTTTATTTATTTTCGCTAAAAACAGGCAAAAAAATCTTGTAATTTCAGAGAAAGTTGCTATAATGGCTTTATAGTTATGTTAAAAGGGGTTAATTTGAACTCAGAAAGGTAGACATCTTGATGAACATCGGATTTATTGCGCACAACAACAAGAAAACACTGATCGAGAATTTTTGCCTTGCGTATAAATACATTTTGTCCAGACATCACCTGTTTGCGACAGGCGGCACCGGCAGAAGGATTGAGGAAGTGACTAATCTCAAGGTTTACAAGTTCCTGCCTGGAAGTGTTGGCGGCGACAAGCAGTTTATGGATATGATCGAGAGAAACAGTATGGATATGGTGATCTTTTTTTACAATCCGATTACCGCCAGTCCGAATGATCCGGATATTTACGCGATCTCCAGATGCTGTGATGAATACAATATTCCCATTGCGACAAACATCGCTACAGCTGAGTCACTGGTGCTCGGACTGGCAAGAGGTGACCTTGACTGGAGACTGAATATCCGCTCCGATGATATTTAATTTCCTATATCATATCATAAAAAAGGCAGCCCGCCGCAGATGTAATCTGCACGAACTGCCTTTCTTTGGTTTCTTTTCTTCATGATAACCAAAAGAATTTCCTCATTCTGACATAATCAGCTGAATTACAGATCAACGCTGCCGGATACTTCACCATTGATCACGTAATATGCCTTGTTCTCTTCCGGTTTCAGATACAGAGTAATAGTCGCAATATCGCCGATCTTGTTCTTGAGTTCTTTGCTCCAGATCTCCTTTACCTGCTTTACCAGTTCATCTTTGTTGATCTCCTTGCCGGCATACTGCAGATATACTTCTTCCTTCAACGGCTTCTTTGCAGCCTTCGCCACGGCTTTTTTGGCTTCAGCAGTCATCGTGTCTGCCTTCTTTGCTGCTTCTTTTGCAGCTACAACCGCCTTTTCCGCTGCCTTTTCTGTCGCTTTCTTTGTTGCCTTTCTGGTCGTAGCTACTGCCTTTTTAGCTGCCTCCATTACTTCCTCAACCTGCTCTTCCTGAGTCTTCTTTGTTCTGGGCATTTTTCTTTCCTCCAAATAAAAAATAGTTAAAAAAATTCGTATCAGATTTTTGCTTTCTTTTAAGTCTTATTTAATTTATTACTCTGTACGACGCCATATTATAACAAAAAATCAAACAATACAAGACACAATATTCCCAAATTTACATCGGATTTATAAGGATTTCCATATAAATCAACGGGAAGCTTTTTCACTTTTATAACAGTATCTCTGCAAAAAATGACAATTTGCAGAGCCGTTATTCCGGTTTCTTACAAATTCACGGAATCACTCCGTCTGGAGATGACCGCCGTTAATTTCTTTTTCAGTTCCACATGCTGAGGCAAGCTTAATGTCGGATCCTCTTTCAAAATCTCTTCTGTGGCTTCGTTGGCGAGGCGCAGAATTTCCGAATCCGAATAGATATCCGCAAGACGGAAATTCATCAGACCGCTCTGACGAACGCCAAACAGATCCCCGGGACCTCGCAGCTGCATATCCTTTGCGGCAATCTCAAAGCCATCGTTCGTGTGATTCAGAATATCCAGACGTTCATGAATCCGGGCACTATCCGCAGCGTGAAGAAAAATACAGTAGGACTGCGCCTTTCCTCTTCCGACACGCCCACGCAGCTGATGGAGCTGAGCCAGACCGAAACGCTCCGCGTTTTCTACCATCATGACTGTTGCGTTCGGTACATTTACACCTACTTCCACAACAGTCGTAGAGACCAGCACCTGAATTTTGTTTTCCAGAAAACGTTCCATAATCTCATTTTTTTCGGCCGGCTTCATACGCCCATGCAGATATTCAACTGTTATATTCCGGGGAAACTCCTGACGAAGCTTCTGTGTATAGTCCAGGACATTTTCCAGATCAGAGGAAAAGCCTTCGCTCATGGATGCTTCAACCATCGGACAGATGACATATGCCTGATGCCCCAGTTCCACCTGCGCCTGAATAAACTGATAAGCTTTTTTCCTGAAAGCCGGTCCTACCACACAGTTCCTGATTGGAAGACGGTTTGCGGGCATCTCATTCAGGACAGAAATGTCCAGGTCCCCATACAGGATCACGGCAAGTGTCCTCGGAATCGGTGTGGCACTCATAACAATCGTATGCGGGGTACCCCCTTTTTGCGACAGAAGTTCTCGCTGCCTGACACCAAAACGATGCTGTTCGTCTGTGATCACCAGCGCCAGTGAGTGGAAAGTCACTGTTTCCTGTATCAGCGCATGCGTTCCGATCACGATCAAAGCTTCACCGGATTCGATCCGGGAACAGGTCTCCCGTTTCTGCCTTACCGTCATGGAACCGGTAAGCATCACCGCCTCAAAGGGCAGGGCATTGTCTTCGAGAAGCTTTTGAATGGACTGAAAATGCTGCTTTGCCAGCACTTCTGTAGGAGCCATCAGTGCTCCCTGGTATCCATTTTCCGCGACCGTCAATAATGCCAGTACGGCCAGTATGGTTTTTCCGGAGCCGACATCTCCCTGAATCAGCCGTGCCATAGCGGTACTGGCCTGCAATTCCCGCTCAATATCGGCCCAAACGCGCTTCTGTGCGCCGGTAAGTTCGTAAGGAAGTGAGGCGATTACGCGCTTCACCGTCCCGGCCGGATGTATATTCAGAGTGCAGACTGCTTTTTTGCGATTTTCTTTCAGGTTCCGCAGCTGCAGCAGGAAAAAGAAAAATTCATCGAAAACCAGCCGCCTTCGGGCTTTTTGAAGAGCCTTAGCGTCTTCCGGAAAATGGATCTGTGTGACAGCCTCCGCGTATGAGCAAAGCTGGTAGCGTTCCCTGTCGCATAAAGGAAGATAGTCCGGGGATTCTCTGTCGGAAAGATGATCGAGTACCTGCCGGACGGCTTTTTGGACCATATTGACGGTAAGACCTTTGGTCAGAGAATACACCGGCTGCAGGGAAACGGTGAGCTTCTGATACTGATCCGTATGAAAAACAGCAGGCTGCTCAATGAGCAGCCGCCTTCCTTTTTTTTTGATCCTTCCGCGAAAAACATAGACTTCCCCGGTACGAAGCGAGGTCCTGAGATAGGGCATATTATACCAGATGAGCGAAAGCTCTCCTTTTCCATCTGAACACACAGCACTTGATACGCATCGCCCCCGGTAATAACGGTTTGCAATCGGAGCGTTCAAACTTCCGCTCACAGAAGCAGTCTCCCCTTCCGTGAGGCTGTCCACTGTGCGGGGATTCCCATACTGCTCATACGTACGCGGATAAGTTTCAAGCAGATCACCGATGGTTTCCACACCTATGTTTGCAAATAACTGTTTTGTCTTTTCTCCGACCCCTTTCAGGGTATCCAGGGGAGAATTCAGATCCATAGCTGCCTCCATATCGGTTATTCGATCGAGATAATATAGTAATAAATCGGCTGACCGCCATAATTCAGTTCCACATCGCAGTCCGGATAAAGTTCTTCAAGACGGCCACGGAGCGTATCCGCCTCTTCTTCTTTCATATCCTCACCATAGTAAATGCTGATCAGTTTCGCTTCATCCGTCATCATCTGCGCGGTCATCTCTTCCGCCACCGCCTCGGTATCTTTGCCGACAGCAAGAATGGAATGATCTCCCACGCCCATGATGTCGCCAGCACTGATAACTTTATTTTCAATATGCGTATCCCGAACCGCATAAGTCACCTGACCGGTCTTTACACTTTCTATCTCAAGCTCCATGATCGCGGCATTCTCTTCCGGCGTTTTTTCCGGAACATAGCTGATCACTGCAGTGATCCCCTGCGGAATCGTTTTGGTAGGAATCACATAGATATTCTTATCCTTTGTCAGAGATTTCGCCTGGTTGGCAGCAAGAATGATGTTTTTGTTGTTCGGAAGAATAAAAATATTCTTTGCGTTCACCTGTGCGATCGCGTTCAGCATATCTTCCGTGCTCGGATTCATGGTCTGACCACCCTCAATCAGGCAGTCAACGCCGAGCTCACGGAAAATGTCACCGATGCCGTCACCGATGGAGACCGAAATAAAGCCAATGTCCTTCAGATTGACAATTTTGGGCATATCGGGAAGCGCAAACGGGTCGTCATCCGCACAGTCAGTGGCTGCTGATCGGGTCTGTTCTTCTTTTTCTGTATCGGAAGATTCCATACGCCGGTTGCTGATGTGAATATTGGTGAGTGCACCCAGCTTCAATGCGCGCTGGAGGGCATGTCCCGGATCATCCGTGTGTAAATGAACCGTCACTTTTCCATTCTCAACAGTCAGTTCAACAGTATCTCCGATGGCTTCCAGATAGGTCTGAAGCTTTACACGTACCTCGTCCGAAAACTCATGATCAGGGTAAAGAACAAAATCCGTCCTGTAGGTAAAGCGTATTTCTTCCCCCAATACAGATTCCGATGTGGAAGCATCAGAGACTGCACTGGCAGAAGCATCACAAGGCTGCAAAGAACCGGAGCCTTCATCCGAAGCATGTGTAAGAAGTGCATCGTCAGATGCTGAATCTTCAACGGCCGGATTCTCTGGAATGTCCGTACCGGTGAACGCTTCGTATGCACCTTTCAGTACCTGAACAAGTCCCTGACCGCCGGAATCTACTACGCCGGCTTCTTTAAGAACAGGAAGAAGCTCCGGAGTCCGGGCGAGCACTTCTTCACAACGAATGACGACCTCTTTCATCAGAGTTTCCAGATCGATATCCGGATTTTCCTCCAAAAGCTCCACTGCCCGTTCAGCTCCGCCCCTGGCCACCGTAAGGATGGTTCCTTCTTTTGGCTTCATAACCGCCTTGTACGCAGTCTCTATCGCCTTCTGCAGCGCAGCGGTGAGGACAACCGATGTGATTTCTTCTTCGGTGCGGATCACTTTTGTAAACCCTCTTAAAAGCTGGGAAAGGATCACGCCCGAATTCCCGCGCGCGCCACGAAGAGACCCGGACGATACCGCTCTGGAAAAGCTTTCCATGGTAAGTGATTCCAGCGCGGAGACTTCCTTCACCGCGGACATGATTGTAAGTGTCATATTTGTCCCGGTATCGCCATCTGGTACCGGAAAAACATTCAGTTCATTGATCCACTCTTTTTTTGCTTCAAGATTCCTGGCACCGGCCACAAACATTTTTTTGCATAGAGCAGCATTTATTGTATTCGTATTCACTGTCTGGTTCCTCCATTAATCAATGACGCGTACGCCCTCTACGTACATATTGATTTTTTCAACTTCCATACCGGTGAATTCTTCCACACGATACTTGACGCTGCTAAACAGATTGTCCGCAACAGCTGAAATACTCACTCCATAAGAAACGATCACATGAAAATCAATGGTAATCCTGTTATCTTCGATCTTCACACTCAGTCCGCGCTCCAGGCTGTCTTTCCTTAAAAGTCTCACAAGACCATCCTTCATATTCACGATCGCCATGCCGACTATACCGAAACATTCGACCGCTACACTGCCTGCATAAGTGGCAATGACATTCGTATCGATCACAATTGAGCCGAGCTCATTACTCATGCGTCCCTTCATAGACAGGAACCACCTCCGTATTTCTTTTTTCGTTATAATAAATCTATTCTACCAGAAAAGGATACATTTGCCAATCATAATTTTAATTCAGAAAAAAACAAAAATCTGACTTCTTTTTCAATTTTATACTTGCAAAATGAACAGCCATCTGTTAAAATAGCAACGTTGTGAGTCTGTTAAAGATAAGAACGACTGTAACTGTGAAAATACTGAACAGTTACGAACGACTTAATTGAGGGCGAGGAGGTGCAGTCATGGCAAAGTGTGCTATTTGTGATAAATCCGTACATTTCGGCAACCAGGTGAGCCATTCTCACAGAAGAAGTAATAAAATCTGGAAGTCAAACATTCAGAAAGTCAAAGTTAAGACAGGGCCGACTTCTGCTAAGAAGATGTACGTATGTACAAGTTGTCTCAGATCCGGCAAAGTTGAGAGAGCTTAAGTTTTAAACTTAAAATGTGAGCAGCGGATGTCTGGTATCCGCTGCTTTTTCATTGGCTTTTTAATGACTTTTTCATTGAAATAATCTGCTTCATTTTTATCAAAACGCGTTTGCTTCATTTGCTGTCCCGGGAAAATCATTCTTCCGCAAAAAGATTATATCCGAGAATCAGCAGAAACAATATAACCAGAATGCTGATCAGAGCACTCTTAAGAAGCAGATCTGCGATCATACCTATGGCAATCCAGAATAATGTGTATCCAACCAGCCTTTTCATGATAATATAAATTACGATGCAGCAGTACAGTATATATACTGCTGCAAAGTACCCATTTTTGTAACTGCTCAGGTACGGAACAGTTACTCATTTTTATCATTATATGCGACGGAACACATTTTATCCCCCGAATCCGCATTCTCCGGATTTTGAGTCAGAAAGGCACAGAACTGGTACTTAAAATGTACTTTCCTCCCCTTCTGCGGCTTCGTGGATGGCCTCCTCGACATCCGGATTCTGTTCTTCCTTTTCTTTTCCTCCGGTAAATTTATTGACGATATCCGGCACCATATCCAGCACTTTTGTCACCGGATCCTGATTCCTGACATTGACAAGCTTTGTACAGCCATTCTGGATGACCAGAACTGCACTCGGTGAGATCTTGCCGCCCATGCCGCCGCCTCCGCTGTTCTTTTTGTCCTCAGCTTTTGCGGATGCCGCTACGCCAAATGTCACATCGACGAGAGGAAGGATGATCGTCTCCCCGACTGTGATGGGATCGCCTACAACCGTCTTTGTTGTGATAAAGTCATCCATACCCTTGAATAATGATGCCACTGTGTTCTGAAAATTCTCTGCCATATTGTCAGTCTCCTGTTCTTTTTGTAACTGTTCTGTACCTTTACAGTTACGAGATACTGTCCTGAAATAGTTACCTCTCATAAAATTGCGTTGTCCTGCGACTTCGTCTGACTCAGCTTCTCATCTGAATCGTTAACACTCAGTTTCGAAATGCCCGGATCAGCCTGCGCAGCTTTCTGTTTCGGAATGCCCACAAAGCTGCCGAAGCGAGATGAATGAGGCGGATGTGTCCCGCAGCTTCCAGTTCAGTCTCCAGCATTGTGTCTGTAAACTGCGGTTCGACCGCTATATCCCGACAGGATACGGGAAGCACCAGATACAGAATACCGGTGAGTTCCCCTGTAAGCGCCGGATCTCCAGTGCCAAATCTCAGATAGCCTTTTCCCTTTCGCACACGAAAATGCCTCAGCAGCTGCAGGATCCGGTTCCAGACCTCCTTCACCGTTTCTTCAGCATCGTAACGTTCCAGCTTCTGCCGGAAGTCCGACAGCTTCTGTACCAGTTCACCGGGCTTTCGGACTGCCTTAAGAATGCTGTCCTTCAGATGCTGCAGCTGTTTCGGTATTTTTCTTATTGTACCGCCAAAAGAACGGATTTTATTCAGTAACCCTGTAAAAAATTTTTCCAGACGCATTGGTATGGAATGTATCCGTGAGGATTTTGAAGACTGTTCTTTGGCAGGCTGTTCTCTTTGCGAGAATGTCTGTTCCCTGTCATCATTTTCATGCTTCTTCTGCGCCATGGGCGGCTTTTCATCTGTGTTTACGTGTTCCTTCTGCGCCGTGGACGGCTTTTTGGCTGTGTTTACGTTCTCCTTCTGCGCCGTGGACGGTTTTGGACCTTCGTTTGCATGTTTTTTCTGCGCTGCTGTCGGCTTTCGTTCCTCATTACCGTGTTTGTTTTTTGAAGATTCCTTTTTCTTTTTTCCTGCAGGATGTCCTTTCCTGTTTTTAAAAAAAGCGGACACCTTTTGCGGCGAGATTCCCAGAATGCGGAAAGAAATCTGAAATGCCCCGGGCGGTGATCCGGAATCATTCCCCGTTGGTGAACGAAGCATAACACGTACAGACACCAGATGGAGCAGCCAGGTAATGCGGGCTTCCCCATGGGTATCTTCTCCTGTGTGAACCGCCAGGAGGCGGTAACGCAGCGGAACCAAAAGGACAGCGGCTATTATGCCGATCACAAGCAGGAGCAGCATCAGCAGCAGGATACCTGTTATTTTCAATACGGTTAAGATAATATGAAGCATGTGCGTACTGTCAGCCCTTTTCCAGAATATATTCTTTTAACTCTGCCGATCCTGTGTCCCGGAAGACCTGATCGGCGATCTGAACCAGAAGTTCCCTCGCCTCCTGCTCTCCAAACGCGGCTCCTATGATCAGTACTTCTTTGAGATCATACTGGTTCTCATTCAGAAGCTTCTGCGGTACGATCTCCAGCTGATTGCGCCTGTGATCCATTCGGACCAGAAGAAGACGCAGTCCGGGAACCGCCCGGCTTTTTTCGACCATCCGTATGATCCGTCTCTTCTGTCCCTGATATGTCCTGCCAAGATACAGATCCTGATACCAGTGTAATCTCATCCGCTGCACCTTCATATAATGTCACAGATTCTCTTTTTGAATCTGTGACGCAGACAGCCGCATCGCCAAAGGCGATTCTGCATGCGGCTGTTCTCCATAACATGTCACAAATTCTCTTTGCGAATCAGCGACACAGACAATGTTAAAATGCCGAAACTCCGCTCTTTGCTGTAACGCGGAATCCCGGCATCATCCGGAACGAAAATCAATAGTATTTCCTGCTTCCCCAAAGATTGTTCTTTTTTAAACTCAGATACTCGCTGTAGGCTTTTTCAAGAATCATCTTCTCATTGGAAAATTTGAGCAGATGATATGCTTCATGATACTTATAGTAACCGGAATCCACAAAGTATTCTTCTCGCTGCGGCTTGCTGTAATAGCTGTCCGCCATCATCAGATACCAGTGTACATCTTTGGCGACCGTATCCTCCGGCACATTGAATGTATACTGACTTTTTCCGATATATTTGATAATCGCTGCTTTGACTCCGGTCTCCTCCAGGACCTCCCGGGAAGCGGTTTCTTTGAAATCCTCTCCTTCTTCTACGGTTCCTTTCGGCAGCACCCAGCCTTCATACTTGTTCCGATAGCTTTTGTACAGAACCAGTATTTTCCCCCTGAAAATAACCACACCGCCACAGCTTATTGCTTCGATCATTGCAATCCCTCCTGTTTGCGTGTGTCCCATGAATGGAACAAGTATAACTCTTTTTCAAAAAACACGCAACCGGAAATCGGATTTATTTTGCCGAAGCAAAAAATTCAGTCTGCCACATAATTATAATAGGCCTGAAACACCTGAGAGGCAATCGGTACCGCGGTATCGCTTCCGGCTCCGCCGTCCTCCGCGATCACGACCACGACCAGATCAACGTCATCACTTGAAGAGTAGCCCACAAACCAGGAATGCGTTCCGCCGTTCGCGTCGGTGCCATATTCTGCTGAGCCTGTCTTGCCGGCCACCGTAAAATCATACCAGCCAAGGGAGGTCGCAGTTCCGCTGATCACGGTCTCTTCCATAAACTCATTTAACACTTCCGCTTCCTCGGTCGTCATAAGACGCTTGTATTTTGTTGGGCTATTTTCATGCACTTGCGTACCGTCGTCCGCCTCAATGTAATCCACCAGATAAGGCCGCATCATTATGCCGCCGTTCGCCACGGTAGCTGTGATCAGCGCCATGTGAAGCGGCGTTACCAGGGTCTCCCCCTGTCCGATGGCAGTCTGCATGATCTCACCGTAAGACGCGGAGCTGCTTAAACTGAAAGAAGATGTGCTGTGCTGAAGCGAGGTGGGCAGAGAATCATTAAACAAAAATTCTTCACACACATCAGCAAGACTGCTGCTTTCCAGTCCCAGACCGATACTGGCAAAAGCTGTATTACAGGATTTGGCAAAAGCAGTCTTTAAATCCACCGTGCCATGCACCTTATTATTATAGCAGTGAATTGACGCGCCGCTTTGTTCATAAGTGCCCTCACAGTCAAACGAAAAATCCTGGTAAGTCGTTGGATTTTCGCGCATATAGGCCAGTGTCGTCAGAATTTTAAAGGTCGATCCCGGCGGATAGAGTCCCTGCGTTGCCCTGTTTAAAAGGACGCTGCTGGAGCTGTCGTTGACCACCTGTTCCCAGATTTCCTCAATCTCATTCGGATCAAAATCCGGTTTGGAGACCATCGCCAGGATTTTGCCGGTATCCGGCTCCATCGCGATCACCGCACCGTTGTAGCTGCCAAGCGCACTGTAAGCAGTCTGCTGCAGCGTTGTGTTCAGCGTCGTGTACACGGAATCTCCCATCTGCTTCTCATCTTCTGATTCCTCGCGCAGCTGTGTCAGAACCGACGTATGGGAAGTCATCAGGTCAGAATTGCTGGTTGATTCCAGCCCGGATTTGCCGTTTGACGAATAGCCGATCACATGTGCAAATACATTGCCGTAGGGATAAACTCTGGTCTCCGTTCCGTCATCACTCACGCTCGTATAGGCAAGTGTCTGTCCGTCTGAAGAGTAAATGGAACCGCGAATATATTTATCTTCATTCGCATCCTGTTTCGTGTTATAGGAACTGGAATTCAGTGAATCTGCTTTCCAGATATTCAGATATACGAGATATCCGATCATGATAATGAACAGGAAAACAAATCCATACGTCACGATACCAAGCGCTGTATTTCTTCCCTTTTTATCTTCCGGCTCCGTCTCCGGATCAAAATGAATCTCGCGGACCTTTACAGGTATGCTCTGATCACTCTCAGATTTTCTGCCGCGATGTCTGGAAGACTTTTTGTTATTCATAAAAGCAGACGCCTCCTTATGCAAAGATAGTTGTATCATTGACAGTGTTATTCCTTTCGGGTACGCTGCCGTTTTGCTTTCTTTCTGCCAAAAATGGAAGAACGGGATTTGGATAAATCCTCTTCTTCGTACCCGGCCTCAGAATAAGGAGTACCATTCTGTGAGCGGGCATTTGGCCCATAGTAGCTGGTTTGCTGCGGATAGCCGTTTGAGCCGCTGTATCCTGAACCGAAATTCTGCGGTGGATAGCCGTAAGGACCATACAGCTTACGCTGTTCCTCAGCATAACGCGCAGCTTCCTTCTCTTCACGGCTGGTAACCTCGTCATTGCGGAGCATGTAAAGTCCCTGAACGATAGACAGCATGATGATCGTACTGAGCACGGAGCTGCCTCCGTAACTTACCAGTGGAAGCGTGACACCAGTCAGAGGAATCAGCTTGATCGTGCCTCCGATCGTCAGGAATACCTGCACGGCATAGGTCGTGCCAAGCCCCACAGCAACCAGCCGGTAATAACGATTCGTCAGCTGCATACCGATATTGATGATCATGATAAAACAGCTCATGCAGATCAGGATCAGGCAGATCCCGAATATCGCGCCAAGCTCCTCCGCAATCGCAGCAAACATCATGTCCTGCTCTACGATCGGGATAGCGGTCGGCGAACCCTGAAACAGCCCGGTGCCAAACCATCCGCCTGCCGCGATGGAAAAAAGAGCCTGCGCGGTCTGGTAGCCTGTCTGCTGATAGTCTGAAAATGGATCGAGCCAGGCCTGTACACGCACCCGTACATGAGAAAACAGGAAGTATGCGCCGACGCCGCCGACGCCGCCGGCAAGCAGTCCGGCCAGCGTGTAAAATGGATTTTTCGTGGCAATAAAAAGCATTACCAGATAGGTCACAAAAAAGATCACTGCGCTTCCCAGATCTTTGGAGACTACAAGAATCAGCACATGCGCTGCCGCGAGCACCGTCGCGATCACGATTCGCCGAAAATCCCTGGCATGGGTCAGCAGGCCGGCGATCGCGAATACGTAAATGATTTTTACAAATTCAGACGGCTGAAAGGAAAAACCGCCGATCGAGATGGAAAGCTTCGCGCCATAGGTTGTCCTCGCAGCTACTGCTACCAGCCCGAGCATACCAATCCCCAGCAGTGTATATACATAATACATTTTCGTGATAAACCGAAGTTTGCGGATAATGACCGGGATCAGAAGCGCCAGTACTGTCGCGGCGACAGCAATCACAAACTGTTTGCGGCATTCATCATAATCCAGCCGGCCGATCATGATAAAACCGATGCACAGGAGCATACACATATTGTTGATCAGCAGCCGGGAGGCAAGCGGGTATAAGACACGGAAAAGGATCAGGGTCAGAGCAAAATAGAGCACCTGCGCACCGTAAAAGAGGATCACCTCAAAATCGCCATACTGAAGATAGATCAGGGCATATCCCACAAAATGCAGAAAGAACATCAGCATATTCTGGCGCAGAAAAAGATACTGCCTGGAATCCTCGTCTTTTTTACGGAAGACGGTATAACTCTGCAGTGTGTAAAACGCCATCAGAATGATCATCAGATATTTGGAAACCTGATAGAGCAAATTCGTCATTGATTACTCCACTCCCCTTTTAAAATGACCTCTTGTTCCCTCAGTGTCAGGCAGCTGTCTTTGCTGCATGCCGGAATCAGACAGCTCCTCTTTACCGAATGCTTCCCCAAAGCATCCGGCAGTTTTCAGAATCCGCAGAGTTTCCTCTTTTGTCTCGATCGTAAAGGAAATCCGCAGAAACGGAACCGGAAGGTGCTTTATCTGCTCCCGGCATCCGAACAGCCGCAGCGGTATGGAATTGTATATCGTATTGGTGCAGAAACGGCAGCGCGTCAGCACTGGAAACCGTATCTTCTTTCGGTCACGCAGCCAGAGCAGCTCCGGTTCCGCTGCGTCTCGTTTTTTTCCGTGTGCGCGTTCTTCCTTCATAAAACACACCGACGTATTTTTTCTGACACACTGCGCCGACTGCATCAGCGGCTGATAACCGTACAGGAGCAGCTCCGTGCCGGCATTTGCCACAGTGTAAAGCTCTTTTTCATTCAGCTCCGCCGGAAGGGTAAAACGGGTGATCCCTTCTTTACGAAGAAAATCCTGAGCCTCCCGGTTGCATGTATAGAGACATTCCTCGGATGTATACATATGATCAGGAAAACGATTCTTTAAAAACTCCAGTTCGTCCACAGAGGAAATCAGGAAACCGTCCATCTGTGACAGAAACTCAAAGACATCCGGATCGGTCATTACGGCTTTTGCGGATACACGCAGGATCGGAGGGCATACAAAAAAGCAGTGAATCCCGCGTAAATGCAGAAACTCTGTTTTCTGTGCCAGTATCCGGCAGGAATCCGCAAGTGATGAACGGCATCCCAAAAGCATCGAGTCCAGATAAACGGTATCTGTATTCTCAGCGATTGCAAAATTCTTATCTTCCGATAAAAAGGACAACAGTGCATCCAGCTGTTCCGGCAAAGTGACAAGAAAAGTATACTTTGTCAAAGTCGGATCTGATCGGGATAATGAGTCCGTGTCCCGATTCGTACTGCTATGCAGCGATGAATCCGGACATTGACGTTCACTCTTCGATAAAATCTTATTCCGAAGCTGCTGCAGACAATCTCTGCGCAGTTCATTTTGCAAACTCACAGGCAAAAACAGGCCGTCCGCAAGATCCACAGTCAGATTCTGAAATTCAAATTCCGTCCCGCCGGTCTTTTTCATCCGATGCAGGACATCATCCACCGTCGCCTGAGTGCTGCGGGCCCTGTCAGGAATACCGCCTTTCACTTCCACACACAGATCTGAATCCGTCCAGACCTTAAGTATAACAGGCTCATCCGGATAAATCCTTAATACACCATTAATTTTTACTTTCGAATTTTCTTGCAGAAAACGCCGGTTGTTCTCATTTTTCTGCCAGGCCGTCTGAGCACTTTTTGCCTGAGGCCTGGATAACGTGACCATAGACGAAACGTTATGCGTATAGTAACCATGTGAAAAACCGCCCCGGTCAAAGAGATCAAGCAGAGCACGCCGGTCTTCTTCCTTCACGCGATAGCTTTCACGGCCCTTTTCGGCATACAGATCCAGATACTTCCGATAAATGGATGTGACGCCGGCTGCGTACTGCGGAGGCTTCATGCGCCCTTCAATCTTAAAAGAAACAATACCGGCGTCCGTCAGATCCGGTATCAGATCCAGAGTACACAGATCTTTCATGCTGAGGGGATATTGTTCAGAAGAAGGATTTCTGCTGTTTTTTCCGCGGACGGAAGGAGCAGACTCTGTCCCGGATGTCTCCACAGCATACGGCAAACGGCAGGGCTGCGCGCAGCGGCCGCGGTTTCCGCTTCTTCCTCCAAGCATACTGCTGAACAGGCAGCGGCCGGAATAACTGTAGCACATGGCGCCATGGACAAAGGTTTCAACTTCTATGCCGGTCTGTACGATGGAACGGATCTCCTGAAGAGACAGTTCTCTGGCAGGCACGACACGGCTGACACCGTTGCGAAGCAGGAACTGAGCCCCCTCCGGTGTTGTGATACTCATCTGTGTGCTTGCATGAACCGGCAGATCCGGGAAATTCTCCCGTATAAACCTCAGAACCCCCAGATCCTGCACGAGGACAGCATCTACACCATGGCAGTACAGCGGCTCGAGAAAATCATAAAGCTGTTTACGGAGCTCTTCCTCTTTTAAAAGAGTATTGACTGTAAGATACAGCTTCTTTCCGCGCAGATGGCAATATTCAATTCCTTCGATCAGTTCAGATTCCGTCGGGTTGTCCGCATACGCCCTGGCTCCGAATTGCCGGCCACCGACATATACCGCGTCCGCGCCTGCATTTATGGCTGCGTGCAATGCCTCGGCAGAACCCGCTGGAGATAAAAGCTCCGGTACTCCGTGTTTTTCCATATGTCTGTTTCACCTTTATTCTCTCATGCCCGTTCCACGGGCAGCAGTACGTGTAAAAGAATGACAGCTGCAATGCATCAGAACAATTGCAGCTGTCCCTATCCGCTTATCTTACCGATGACTCTTTACCTGAGCTTCCAGCTGAATTGCTTCCTTCTGAAGCTCCGCATTCCGGTCCTCCAACGTCTGTATCTGTTTTTCCGAGTTCTCCACGCGGATCTGGGAGGTGATCAGCTCATGCCTCAATTCGTAGATGTCACGATCTTTTTCGGTGAGACTCTGTTCCAGCTCTTCCACTTTATTTTTCATTTTAAAGTAATCGTCCGCGATATTCAGATTCAGCAGGATCCCCTTCATATCCGGTGAGAGCCGCTGATAACCATCCAGATTGCGAAGCTCTGAAATCTTGCTGTTCAGATATGCGGCGACGCGCTGGAGATATTCCTCGCTCTCATAACCGCTGAGCGTATAGATTTTTCCGGAAATAATGACCTGTGTACTGTTTTTGGCTGCCATATATGTTACCCCCGATCCCCCGAATACTTTCATTATATATACTTTTGACCAAATTACAACCGTTTCTTTCAATGAGCTGCCAGATGCTCTCTGGCAAAGTCCGTGACCACGCGACCTTTCGGTGTGCGGTTCAGAAAACCATTTTTTATGAGGTAAGGTTCATAGACATCCTCAATGGTGCCGGAATCTTCACCAATCGCTGCGGCGAGAGTGTCCAGTCCAACAGGGCCGCCATTGAATTTGTCTATCATAAGAGTGAGGATCGAGCGGTCAATGGAATCCAGACCATAGCGATCCACCTCAAGAAGATCCAGTGCCTCGCAGGCGACAGACGCAGTAATACGGCCATCATAGCGTACCTGTGCATAATCTCTCACACGTTTGAGCATCCGGTTTGCCAGCCGGGGGGTACCTCTGGAACGTCTGGCAATCTCAAGTGCGCCGCGGTTGTCAATCTCTACCTTCAGGACTGACGCGGAACGAAGCACAATCGTCTGAAGTTCTTTCTCTGTATAGTATTCCAGATGACTGACCACACCGAAACGATCTCTGAGAGGTGCGCTCAGCATGCCGGCGCGTGTCGTGGCGCCGATCAGGGTATAATGGGGAAGATCCAGACGTACAGAACGTGCCGCGGCGCCTTTCCCGATCATAATATCAATGGCAAAATCTTCCATAGCCGGATAAAGGACTTCTTCCACCTGACGATTGAGACGATGGATCTCATCGACAAACAGCACATCGCCTTCCTGAAGATTATTCAAAATTGCCGCAATCTCACCGGGCTTTTCAATAGCCGGACCGGAAGTAATCTTGATATTTACGTCCATCTCATTTGCGATAATACAGGCAAGTGTTGTTTTTCCAAGCCCCGGCGGTCCGTAAAACAGTACATGATCCAGAGCATCTCCTCTGGCTTTTGCCGCCTCGATATAAATCTTCAGGGTATCCTTCACCTTTTCCTGTCCGATATAATCCTGCAAAAGCTGCGGCCGCAGGCCGGTATCAAGCCGGATATCTTCCTCCGTCGCATCGGTTGCGATGACTCTCTTCGTCATAATATTTCCTCACACTGCTCCAAAAATCTGCTGCTTATGTATACAATTCTGTCAGACAGGATGAGCAGTTCCGTTAATCCGTTATCTGGTTTAAATTCTCTTCAGTGCGAGCTTCAGAATGGTTTCCGTATCCATATCTTCCGTAATCTCACATCGATTCACCGCACGCAGTGCTTCTGCTGCGGAATAACCAAGAGCCGCCAGCGCCTGGACAGCCTCATCTCTGGCCGCAGTATGAATCTCTTTCGCTGCAGTCGCGGAATTTTGCTGCCCGGATGAAAGCCGAAGCTCAAACGCATCCTCAAGACTGAGCTTGTCCTTTAGTTCAAGAATGACTTTCCGTGCGCTTTTGCTTCCAATGCCGGGCGCTTTGGCTATCGTTTTCGCGTCGTCTGAGAGCACAGCAAACCTCAGGTCATCCGCTGTAAGAACAGAGAGGATACCAAGAGCAGCCTTTGGTCCGACACCGCTGACATTAATCAGCAGACGGAACATCGCAAGGTCGTCCTCCCGCAAAAATCCATAAAGGCGGATTGCGTCCTGGCTGACACTCATCCATGTGAAAACCTGTGCCTCCTGCCCTCGTCCGGGCATTTCGGAAATATCCCGTGCCGAGACGTAGACCTGGTAGCCGACCTGATTCACATCCAGGATCAGTACATTTTCATATACCGCGGCGACGATTCCCTTTAAATAAGCTATCATATCATTTATCTCCATATAAATACAGCCGACGGACCCTGTATCGCTGTGATATTTTATATCCCGTTCCGCATTTGAGGCAGACGTTTCAGAATTTCGGAAGACAAAAGTCCGATCACCAGTCCTGTCGCCAGTCCGGACAAAAGTAATACCGGCAGATAATAAAACAGGTTCAGGTTCTCCACCAGAAAAACCGCTACGATCAATTGACCGGTGTTGTGTGCCATCCCGCCGCAAATACTGACACCGGTGACAGAAAAGAGCCCCAGACGTTTCAGAGCAGCCATGACTGCCATACTCAAGAGTGCTCCGGCAAGGCTGTAGGCGATAGAGAACAGGTTGCCAAATAAAAAACCGCTCAGCACAACGCGTACGATCGAAACACAGAATGCAGATGGCACCCCCATCAGATACAGCATCACCAGAGACATGCTGTTTGCCAGTCCCAGCTTGATGCCGGGGATCCCGTAAAAAACCGGAAACAGAGATTCCACATAGCTTAAGATCATGGCCAGTGCCGTGAACATTCCCAGATAAGCAGCCTTTGCTTTCATATGCCTGACTTCGCCCCGAATCGAAATTGCCAGTTTTCCTGAATTGTCAGTTTTCCTTTTCAGCTGACCGGAAGTTATCTATCCGATCACGGCGTCATAACCTTCCTCAGCCGAACCACCGGAGTCATCATCCACTACCTGCACGACCACACGATTCGGAAGACAGACGATCATCGTGCCGCCGGCAGAAATCGATCCCTGTAAAATACACAGCCCTTCCGGACAGTCGGCCTCGGACATGTAAGCTTTCCCACCTGAAATGATCAGGACGTTGGTATCATTGATATATACGGTCTGATCCGTGTCAAGAGAGTAGGTGCCGTAGATCTCTCCATCTACCTGTACCATTACTAAGGCTCCGTCAGTCTGAAAAAAACGGCGCCCGATAAGCAGGGCTGCACAGAACACAACTACTGCCAGAATCAGACCAAAATCCGCCTTCTTCATGTGTTCTCTCCAGTATATTGCGATCAACTGCCGATTACTATAACACAAAAAAAGGATAAAATCAATCATGTGTTCGATTCTATCCTTTTTGGAATTACTTTTCCGTTTTTGCACGATACGGCTGCCCTTGCCTATTTCCAAACCGCAAAGAAAACATGCGAGCCTATCGTAATATACGATGCGGTGAGTCCCAGGCTTCTGTAAGCAGAGGGAGTCATAAAATATACATAGGGAAATTCAATCTCCTCCCCGTCTACTACAAGAGTTGGCACCGTACCGGTCTGGTAAGCCTCATTTTTTGCCATCAGTTCCTCCGCAGCTGCTCTGCAGCTGTCGGTCACGGAAACAGCACCGGAAAGCACCTTGTTCAGCGTACCGTTTTTGGCCGGAGTAAACTGTGACTTCGAGTAGACTACCTCCCGTAGAGTCGAAGCAGCAAACTTCGTACTGTTCAGCCGATTCAGAAGCACCAGGCCAACTGCAAGCTGTCCGGTGTAAGACTGATTGCCCGCTTCGCAGTAAATGACGGCGGCGAGCAGATCCACATCATCAACCAGTTCATCCGTATAATAGGTATCTTCTACGGAAACTGTTGCCACGGGGCGGTCATTCGCACAGATGATCGTGCCGACTCCGCTCGAATTGAAAGAATAAATATAGTCCCCAACGGTAATGGTCGTGCTGGTGACCTTCTCATAGGTATCCGGGTCAAAATAATACGTCTTCCCGCTGATCACACAGAGCCCTGAAACACACGCCCCATCGTTGCCGAGATATTTGCTGCCTTTCCAGGTATTCGTGACTCGCGCACCGTTTTTATCCACATAATACAGACCGACCCAGCAGCTCTTTTTCATAACGCCGCTGCTGCCGAAGTAATAATATTTACTGCTGATGCAGACCCACTTGTTTTTCACCATCTGTCCGGTGGATTTATTAAAATAATATGTTTTGTTATTCCGGGTCTGCTTCCCGGTCTTACGAACAGCCTTGGAATTAAAATAATACCAGGCACCGTTGATCTTTTTGATACAGCTTTTACAGAGTACGCCGCTCTTCTGTGCGTAGTAGTACTTGCCACCGGATTTGATCCAACCCGAGGTGATCAGTTTGCCTGTGGATTTATTGAAAAAATAATACTTCCCGCTGATTTTCTGAAGTCCGGTCACGCGGATACCTTTGGAATTTACATAATATGTTCCGTTGATCCATTTACTTTTCGCAAGCTTTCCGCTGCTCGTATACCACGAATAAGTGCCGTTGGAATTCTTCTTCCAGGCGGCATTCGCATCTGTATGTACCGAGAGAAGTAAAAAGAAAAATAAAAGGCTCAGGAAGAGAAAGCGTTTCCTGCACGTTCTTTGTGCTTCCATACATTTTCCTCGCTGTTTTTCCGATATCATATGGTATGGCAACTTTTCCGAAATTATAAAGTAACATCTTGTAACACTTTTTTCATATTATATGCTATGTTTCTTAAAATGTCAATCATTCAATCAGAAGCATTGTTTCATTTTAACAGATGAATTATCTCCGGTTTCTGCTGCTTATAATACAAGAATAAACAATTTTCCCTTTGAGTCATTTACAATACGTTTCATGGCATTTTGAAGCTTTGCCTGACAATCCTCGTTGACAGAAAGCAGTTTCGCGCGTATGCCGTCTTCTACCATCTGCTCAATCGATTTTCCAAAAATCAGCGTGCTCCAGGCGCCTTCTTCTGTCTTTTCATTTTCTTTTATATAGGCGATCAGATCCTTCGCCTGCTCTTCACTCCCAACGATCGGAGACAGCTCCGTGATCACTTCAGAGCGCAGCAGGTGTATGGATGGGGCTTCCGCAGTGATTTTTATACCGTACCGGTTTCCCTGACGGATGACGGAAGGTTCTTTGATCACGATTTCATCTTTTGAGGGCCGGATGACGCCATATCCGGTCTGACGCGTCGACTGCAGTGCCTCCGCAATACAGTCGTATTCCCTTTTTTTCTCCGAAATTTCGCTGATCAGAGAGATCAGCTGGTATTCGCTATGTATTTCCGCTCCGGTCATCTCGCTTAATATCTCATAATACAGGGTATCCTGAAGGCTAAGAACGATATTCGCGCTTCCGTCAGACAGATTCGTGTGTTCTGACTTTGCCTGCTTTATATAAGGATTTCCGCATACAAAATCAGCTTTTTCCATATCCCGGACCGTATGAAGCCCCTTCATGGCAGTTTTAGCGGTATCAAAAAGGGACTGCTTCAGCCAGTGATCCGGGGCAAGGAGCTCCACCCATCCGGGAATTCGAAAAGCAACGCGTACCAGTGGAAATTCCAACAGGCACTCACTTAAGATCTGGCGGATATCTTCCGCTGTCAGCCGTTCGCAGTCATAAGGTCTTGCGTATACACCATATGACGCGGCAATTCGTTCAGCAGCGGATTGTGCTGCCGCTGAATCCGGTCTTGCTGAGTTAACGATCACAACAAATGGCTTGCCAAGCTTCTGAAGCTGCGTGATTGTCTGTTTTTCCGCTTCCTGAAACTGTTCTCCGGGAATATCTCCAAAGCTGCCGTCCGCGGTAATGACCAGACCTATCGTGGCATGGTCAGTGATCACTTTTTCTGTTCCGATTTTTGCGGCTTCCGAGAGAGGAACCGGTTCCTTCTTCCAGGGCGTTTTTACCATTCGGGGATTGCCGTCTTCCATCGTACCTTCCGCACCGGGCACAGGGAATCCAACACAGTCCACCAGACGCACAGACATGGTGCTGCCGTCGCTGAGCGGCAGGCTGACTGCTTTTTGTGGGATAAATTTTGGCTCCACCGTGGTGATCGTTTTTCCGGAACCGCTTGCAGGCATTTCGTCACGGGCCGCGCTGCGTACGGGCTCTTCCAGAACCGGAAGGACGATCTGTTCAATAAATTTTCTGGCAAAGGTAGATTTCCCAGTCCGCACGGGGCCTACAATACCCACATAGATTTCACCGTTAGTCCGCGTGCGGATATCTCTGTATAAATCGAATTTTTCCATAAAAGACCCCCTGCATCAATATCTGGCACTAATCAAATATATGCAGAGGGTCATATGATTATGTATAAAAATCGGATAGGGCAATATTCTTTTGTTTGCCGCAAAATCCCTTATCCGGCTCTGCAATCGAGTAGGGGACGGCTTGTCGGCCACTGCTCGTCCGCGCGGCGCTGGATGTCCAGTGGACATCCGTTTAGCGCCGACCGAAGCGGAGCGGAGACCCGGGTGCGGCTTTAGCCGCAAAATCCCTTATCCGGCTCTGCGCATATAAAAAAGGCACAATCTTCGTCGGGCATTGCGGACTGCCCTGAAAGATTGTGCCTGTTCGTACAGATCAGCTTGCGGAACGTCATCTGTACGCGTCTCAGAAAAATCTCCGGCTGTATCAACAGCCGAAAACCATCCTGACACAAGGAGGTATGCTGTGTATTGCTTATTGCCTCGAGACAACATTCCATTTCTTTTCATGTATCCTGATTCTGAAAATCAGGGTTTCGTCTGTTTCCCCATCACAGACTTCAACTGACCGGAAGCACTTTACAGCTTTACGCTGATTAAAAAAATGATGCCTGTACCGGGCAGCCGGCGGAGTGTTCAGCTTTACTCGGAAGCTCTTCTCTCACACCAAGCAGGTTTCCTGGCTCACAGATCAATGCTCGATCTCCTCTTCTCACGCTTTACGTGCCGCCAAAACATCCGACATATCGACACTCGGTGTCCGGCTGATTAAAATCCCGCACGTATCGGGTACGCAATGGAATTAATGAGATCTCACTCCCTGTATACAGTGACCGGATCGCTCAGGCTTCTCACCTGATTCCCTTTTCAGACCCCAAAAGGTCTGCACTTGACGCGGCAATATTGAATTACACATTGAAACTATAGCATAGATTGACAGGCACGTCAACCGCTATTATCAGATTCCGGCTTTCTTTGCAGCTGCCTCTACAACATGGCTCACGAGCACGGAGGTCGTCACACTGCCGACGCCGCCCGGCACCGGTGTGATTGCCTCAACGATCGGCTCCACTGCTGCGTAATCTACATCGCCGCAGAGCTTGCCTTCCGCGTTGACATTGATGCCGACATCAATAATGACCTGTCCCGGCTTTACATATTCCGCGCCTACGACTCCCGCACGTCCGGCAGCTACGATAATAATATCCGCTTCTCTGGCAACAGACGGCATATCTACCGTTCTGGTGTGGCAGATGGTGACGGTCGCATTTTTCTTTACAAGCATCATCGCAGCCGGCTTGCCTACCACGAGGCTTCTGCCGATGACCACAGCCTTTTTGCCGGTGCAGTCAATCCCATAATGATCCAGGATTTCCATGCAGGCCTGCGGAGTGCACGGCGGATATCCGACCGCCTTTCCGGTGAACACGCCGGACATAGAGCCATCCGTCATGCAGTCTACGTCTTTTGCCGGATCCAGAGCATTCTCGATCACATTCTGATCCAGGTGCTTTGGGAGCGGACGGAACAGGAGAACGCCGTGGATCGCGTCATTTTTATTGACTTCATCGATCACCTTCAGAAGCTCGTCCTGTGATACATCTGCCGGGAGCAGGATTTTTTCACATGCCACACCGAGTGTCTCACAACGCTTCGTAGCGCCTCTTTCATAGGAAATATCGCTCTCATTTTCTCCTACGCGGATGATGCCGAGAGTCGGTTTTACACCCTTCGCTTCAAGCTCGGCTACTTTAGCCTTAATACGCTCATTCAGAGCCGCGGTAACCTCTTTTCCAAGAAGTTGCTTTGCCATTGTACTGTACCTCCGTCTTAGTATTCTGAATTATGATTATAAGGAAACTATATATCCGATATAAATGGTCTGAGCGGCAAAAAGATCATGATTTCAATCTTGCGAGTACACTCTCATAGATCTCATCAGCCATAGCCGGATATTTTGCCAGCATGGCGTCTGCTTTTGCATTCAGCTCCTCAGCATACTCTCTGTTCGCCATGGATTTTGTATTAATGTATACGTTCAGGCTTGCGCCCTGCAGGGCTGCCTTACAGAACACCGCGCCCACTCCGGCATCGCTGATCGCAAGTGTGGAACCTTTTGCCGCGAACTCTTTGATCAGTTCTATTGCCTCGCAGCATTTCTCCATGATCTCCATCGGAACGGAGCAGGCATCCTTTAAGACAATTTCCATCACACGCGCCTTTTCCGCTTTTTCTTCCTCAGTCGCGCGGGGCATGCCATATGCCTTAGAGAGCGGTTCAAACACTTCCGCGTCTTTCTCTACAAGCGTCAGAAGCTCTGCCTGAAGCTTATCGCATTTGCCTTTCAGTTCCCACATCTCGTCTTCAACATCGGCATACTTCTTCTTACCCACAGTCAGGCTGCCCACCATGTTGCCAAGCGCGGTCCCGACAGCGCCAACCAGCGCGGAAGCTCCGCCTCCGCCCGGTACCGGTGCTTTTGAAGCAAGTACCTCTACGAATTCATTGCATGGTACAGTTGAAAATCCCATATCTTCCTCCTTTTTCATTTCGGTTTTGCATTGGATTCATATTGTTTAACAAAAGGTATCTGTTCAAAACAGCATGCCACAGACCGCCTGCTATGCAGGCTATATGCCGCTTACGCGTCATATGTCTGAGGCTTAATGGGCGTCCCGCCCATCCCGAAATGAAAATACAGCCTTTAGCAGATAAATCTGCTCGGCTTTCTTTTCATTTCGATGCTGTTCAGAACTGTTTCAACAAAATTATAAGTCGAACAGGCGGCTTCCGTCAAGAAAAAACGCCATGATTCTCTAAAAGTCATACCTGCACTAAGACCCGGACCCGGCTATGGTGCGGTTTTTAACCTTTTTCTGCTCAGTCCTTCATTGCTTTCAGCGAACTGATAACGACGTCACAGACGACCACCAGATCTTCAGCATGGAATGCCGCTGCAAAGTTGTCGCTAAACAGGATCTGCGAGGACGGCGGAAATTCATCATCTCCCGCCCAGAGAAGGAAACGTACCCGGTATCCGTCAAAAATTTCCATCTCATAAGCAGCATCGCCCTGTTCCAGCTTTACGGCACCCAGCTTTTCCATAGCCGAACAGAACCGGCTCAGCTTATTACCATAGGAAAAAGCAAGACGGGACAGGCATCTGCCGCTGAACTGGCGGTAATAGACCTCTCCCCAGGGTACTTCACGATAAGTCAGAAATTTACCGGTACCTTTGGCGGTGCAGCCTTCCAGAAGAAAGCGGATCATCAGAATCTGTGCTGCATTCATAGATACCGGCAGCCAAAGACCGTCTGCCTCTCCTTCCGGCGTGATCGCGAATTCGGGAAATGCCACATAATACGCGCGCCCCATGAAATTTAACCGAAACTGTCGCTTTCCTTCATCATAGACAGCTCCTGTGCGTGCACTCATTTCAAGCGGATCCGCCTGCTTATATTCCGCGAGGTAATGTTCAAAGGGGACCCGCTCTTTGTTGTCCTTTTCATAAGCGATTTCCATGATATTCGTTCTCCTTTTCTTATGGAAAAAGGGAACGAAGGCGTTCCCTTTTTCCTAAATGGTTCTGCAGTAAACCTGCGGATTTTTAAATCCTGCTGCATACCTTACCGTATCTTGGTGAAAGCAGACCTGTGCAGGAACAAACATCAGATTCCCGCCTGTTCAAGAAGTGCCGGAACCTTGGATTCCCAGCCAAGCGCCATGATATGTACGCCCTGGCAGTACGGTTTACATTCTTTGATAATACGCGCTGCAATCTCTATACCGGTGATACCCGCTTTCGTTTTTTCCTTGTCCGCACGAAGCTCATCCAGCATTTCCTGCGGTACATGGATGCCCGCTACATTATCATTCATATATTTCGCCATGCCGGCAGACTTCGGTATAACGATACCAAGCTGCACAGGCTTGCCGAACTGTTTTGCCTTTTCCATAAATTTGATGAACTTCTCCGGCTCGTAGACTGCCTGCGTCTGGAAATAATCCGCTCCGGCGGCTACCTTGCGCTCCATCTTCGCCAGCTGTGCGTCTACAGAATCGCTGCACGGAGACACAACGGCCCCCTTTGCGAATTTCGGCGGTTCTCCAACGAGCTGATTCCCGCCCAGATCCACACCGGACTCCAGAAGCTTCGCTGTATGGATCAGCGAAACGGAATCGAGGTCAAACACCGGCTTTGCCTGCGGATGATCCCCGAGCTTTGTGTGGTCGCCGGTCAGAAGCAGCACATTCTCGATGCCAAGCATAGCGGCGCTTAAAAGATCCGACTGCAGCGCGATCCGGTTCCTGTCGCGGCAGGTGATCTGAAAAATCGGTGTCAGACCCTCGTCCTTTAAGGCTTTACAAGTAGCCAGAGAACCAAGGCGCATGACGGACGACTGGTTGTCCGTCACGTTGACAGCCGTGATGCCGCTTAAGTATGTCTTTGCTTCTTCCAGCAGATTCTCAATATGGCAGCCCTTAGGCGGTCCGACTTCTGCTGTGACTACAAACTCACCACGTTCAAATAATTCTGTGATTTTCATGATCTGTCACTCCTGTTCCTATACAAAATATTATTTAGCAACTTCCTGATCAGTCGCAAAATTGCGGATCTGCGTCGGACACTTCAGAGCGTCCAGACGACCGATCTTTTCCAGTCTGCGGTAGATGCGCTCCCAGCCGCAGTCCATATTCGGATCAACCTCACACTTGCCGTTCTTGGAGCCGCCGCACTGGCCATTGACCAGACTCTTGGAGCAGGCTGTGATCGGGCAAATGCCTCCGGTCAGGTTCAGATAACATTCACCGCACTGACCGCAGTCGTATTCCAGCGGCGTAACGCCCTGGAAACCCGGCAGGCGGCTTGTATCGCAGCATGCACAGACTTTCTTGTCTTCCAGATAAGAAGCCACCGTCTGCACACCGACGCCGCAGGAAAAGACAAGAACCACATCTGCGGCGTCAATCTCAGCCTTATGGCCTTCCAGACGTACTTTGAGATTATCCGGGTTGCAGATATAATCCGTTGTCAGAATGCCGGTCACATTGCCATTGGCGTACATTTCTTCCTGAAGCTGCGCCGCCTCCTCGAGCGGGAAATACACTTCCCTGCATCCATGGCAGTTGATGATAAACGTTTTCTTTCCATCAACAAGGGAGAGGATCGTTTCTTTTGATTTTAATTCGGTAATCAACATATCACTTCATCCCCCTTACTGCCGTTTTTCCGGCCTTGATCTTTGTCACCAGCGGAATCTTGGAGGAACAGATATATTCGCAGCAGCGGCATTCCAGACAGTCCATCACGTGCTGATCCTTCATGCCCTGCCAGTTCTCCTCGTCCGCATATTTTGCAAAATAGAGAGGCTTCAGTTCCATCGGACAGACATCCATGCAGCGTCCGCACTTGATGCAGGGCTGCTCCTCCGTATGGTCGGTATCCACACAGATGATACCGTTCGAGCCTTTCATGATCGGAACATTCAGGTCATTTAAAACAAATCCCATCATCGGTCCGCCGGCCTTATATGTAATCTCTCCTTCCCCGATGACGCCTCCGCAGTAATCGATCAGATCCTTTGTATTCGTACCGATCTTCACAATGTAATTACCCGGGTTCTTCAGGCGTTCGCCGGTCACGGAAACCACACGTTCAATGAGCGGCATCCCCTTCTGGATCGCATCGGAGATTGCCTTCGTCGTACTGATGTTGCTCACTACGCAGCCGACATCCGCAGGCAGTCCGCCGCTCGGTACCTGACGCTTCATCACACGCTTGATCAGCATCTTCTCAGCGCCCTGCGGGTATTTTGTCTTCGCGACAACGACATCCAGATTGTCATAGTCCGCGACTTTTGCCTTCATGACTTCGATCGCGTCCGGCTTGTTATCCTCGATCACGATCAGACCCTTTTGGGCGCCAACGGTCTTCACGATCGCGCGCAGACCAAATACGATATCGTCCGCATATTCCAGCATCACACGGTGATCTGCTGTCAGATACGGCTCACACTCGCAGCCGTTGATCAGGATCGTGTCAACCGGCTTGGCAGGTTTGAGTTTTACGGATGTCGGGAAGCCTGCGCCGCCCATACCGACGATTCCGGCTTCTTTTACGATATCGATGATCTCTTCCGGAGTCAGCTCCTCCAGAGACTTGTGCGGCTTCACAGAATCATCCAGTGTATTCTTACCATCCGACTGAATCACAACGGCCGGACAGGTGCCTCTGGTCGCGTGTCCGTGATCCTCGATCGCAATGACCGTACCGCTCACGCTTGAATGAACCGGGCTGCTGATAAAGCCCGCAGATTCGCCGATCTTCTGGCCGACCTTTACGGTATCTCCCACTGCCACGACCGGGGTCGCCGGAGCGCCCGCATGCATGGAGAGCGGAATCACTACAGTCTCAGGATCCGGGAATCTCTGCAAAGCAATATGCTCTGTATAATCTTTTTTCTCCAGAGGATGCACTCCTCCGTAATAGCCGTCGAGTCTGTTTTCCCGAATAGAAGTCACATAGTCATGTACAAATTTGAAGCTGGTTTTTGAATAGTCCCGCATCTGCACCGGCTGATTCAGAAATTCTTCCAGTCTTCCCTGCTTTTTGAGCCTCTGGTAAATCTTCTCCCATGCGCAGTCCTTGTTCGGGTCTACCTCACATTTGCCGTTCTTCGCGCCGCCGCACTGACCGTTGACCAGACTCTTGGAACAGTCGACGATCGGGCAGATCCCTCCTGTCACGTTCAGGTAGCACTGCGCGCATGCGTCGCAGGCCTTGTCCGTCAGCGCCATACCGTGATGTCCGGTGTAATTCAGCGAATCCGTTGCAGAATAGACCGGAATCGGCTGCGCATCAGAACATTCCGTCTGCATATCTGCAATCGTCTGGATACCCAGCCCGCAGGAAACTACAAAAATGCTCTCTGTTCCCTCCGGGACAATGTCAGAAAGCGCTTTCGCCGTCTGCGTTTTGTTGCACAAAAAATCGACCCTCGCGCTTCCCGTGATGGTCTTTCCTTCTTCGGCAGCAATTTTCTCAAACTCAGCAAGCTCCGGCTCTTCTACGGTATTGAACTCCTTGAAGCACTTATTACAGGAGATCACAAAAATATGATCTGTCCCGGATAATGCCTGCGCCAGTTCCTCGCGAGTTTTCAGCCTGTACTTGGTGTAGTCTTCCAAACGCTCACCTCCTTATGTAATTGATGTGCAGCCGTATCCGAATTTTACAGCTGCAGGTGTTTCCTTTATTTTCAGAATCAGCTTCTGAAATTCTTATCCATTGTATCTCTTTAAGCGCTTTTTTTCAAGCAATTTCTGTATCGCTTTCGTACTTTTATGTAAACAAGAAGTAACTATTCAGGACAGTACTTCGCACCTGCTGCGAAGTACGTATGAAAACGTATATTATATGGGGAAAAGCCCCATCGCGGCGCTGAACGTCCAGTGGACGTTCGCTTAGCGCCGACCGAAGCGGCAGCGGAGACGCGATTTTAAATGGGCTTTTCCCTCGTAACTGTGAAGGTACTGAACAGTTACAACAAGAATAAAAAAGGTGGTTGACATTTTCATGGAAATTCCGCACAATGTACAGCAGCTAAGAAACGATTGGACTTTGGAGGGAAATAACATGAATCTGATGATTGCGTCTGATATTCACGGCTCCGCATACTACTGTAAAAAAATGCTGGAAGCCTTCGACCGGGAAAAAGCGGACCGCCTTTTGCTTCTGGGTGATATTTTATACCATGGACCACGCAACGACCTGCCGCTGCAGTATGAACCTAAAAAAGTCATTGCCCTGCTGAATGCCCGCAAAGAACATGTTTTCTGTGTCCGCGGCAACTGTGACACGGAAGTGGACCAGATGGTGCTGGAATTCCCTATTCTGGCGGATTACTGCCTGCTAACAGCAGGCGGTCGCCTGATCTACGCCACTCACGGGCATCACTATACCAGCGTTACTCCGCCGCCCATGCAGCCGGGCGATATCCTGCTTCATGGACACACACACATCCCGGCCTGGGAACCTTTCGGAGATCAGAATCTTTATCTGAATCCCGGCTCCGTTTCGATTCCGAAGAACGGCAGCGCAAACAGCTATATGATGCTGGAAGAAACCAATGTGTACTGGAAAAGCTTAGACGGCAGTGTATATCATTCGCTGTCGTTATAATAGCCAAAAATCCTTCACGAGCAATCATAATTACCTCTTTACAATACAGCCTGACAATCGAGTGGGGTGATAAAGCACCTGCCCGCCTGGGCGAACTGCGTCCGGCAACAGTCATAAGGCTCCCTGTGCAGTTCTGTGCATATAGAAAGAAAACGACAGACACCCGCTCTGCCGCTTTCTTCTCTTTTCGTAACTGTTCAGTACCTTCACAGTTACGAGGGAAAAGCCCATTTAAAA
>JAJQHQ010000086.1 GCA_021199655.1 Lachnospiraceae bacterium
TGTTTGTGGCATAATAAAAGTACCGAAAGTTGCACAGTAAAATTCCATAATGTAGCATGTGGAAATTCCACAATGTAGCACACTGGATTTACTGTCTGCCATCTATCCTGGGAACGGGCGGCACCCAGGCGGCAGCCCCCAAGTCGGAAGGATTGGCGGCTGTGTAAAAATCCATTGCAGACATGCCCACAATCGTTTACCTTGTTCTTGTTGTAGCGAACAATCAAGATCAAGGAGGAAAGGAGCATGCTTACAATGGATCAGATACATCATATCAGACAGCTCTTTTATGAGCAAGGTAAGAATATATCTGAGATCGCACAGGAAACAGGGCTTTCCTGGAAGACTGTAAGGAAGTATGTCGATCAGACAGACTTCAACCAGCCGGAGCCTGAAGCAAAGACGGAATCCCGTTTTTGTCCCAAGCTGGATCCCTTCAAACCGCTGATTGACCAGTGGCTTGAAGACGATAAAAAGGCTCCACGTAAACAAAGACACACTGCAAAACGCATTTTCCGCCGTCTTCAGAAAGAAGCTGATGGATTCGACTGTTCCTATCGGCTGGTGTGTAAGTACGTTTTAGCCAAGAAGGAAGAGCTTAAGCTCAAGCGAAAGGAGGGATTCATCCCACTTGTCCATCGTCCGGGCGAAACACAAGGCGATTTTGGCCAGGCTGACTTCTTTGAAAGCGGCATCCAGCACACTGGAAAATATTTTGCCTTATCATTCCCTTACAGCAATGCAGGCTTTATCCAGCTGAACTACGGGGAAAACATGGAGTGCCTGCTCGAAGCTCTGGTGGCGATTTTCGAGCACCTCGGCGGCGTCCCGTCGGAAATCTGGTTCGATAACACCACAACGATTGTAACTAAGGTTATCCGCGGCGGCCGCGACATCACCGAACGTTTCGCACGGTTTGCAGAGCATTACCGGTTTAAGGCCGTATTCATGAATCCCGCTTCCGGCTGGGAAAAAGGGAACGTCGAAAATAAAGTCGGCTATTCCCGTCGGAACATGCTGGTGCCTGTACCGCGTTTCCTTTCGCTGCCGGATTATAACCGGAAGCTTCTGGAAGAATGCGTTGACGACATGGATCGTGAGCACTATATGCACACAGATCAGACGATCAGTGATCGTTTTGCCCTCGACAGCAGTACTCTGATCCCACTGCCTGGCGTTCCATTCGATACTGCAGGCTACCGGACTGCGAGGACGAATAAATGGGGCAAATTCACCCTGAACAATGGGCTCCATGAGTATTCTGCATCGCCAGCATACGCGGAAGAAACGGTGCGTTTGAAGCTTACCAGCGCCCAGGTTATTGTAATGGACCTTGACAACAACATAATCGTCACCCATCGGCGCCTTTATGGCAAGGATGGAGAGAAACTGCAGAGCATGGAGTGGCTTCCGTACCTGAAATACATCGCACGAAAGCCGCGCTCCCTCCATAACAGCGGCATCTACGATATGCTGCCGGAGCAGATGCGCATCTATCTGGATTCCTGTCCGAATTCCGAACGGGGACAGATCCTGCGTACGCTTTCAGAACTGACAGAACGCACCGGTTTTGACAGTGCCCTCCAGACAGTCAACCAGGCAGTTGAATATCAGGCAGTCAATGCGGACAGCCTTAAAAACCTTTACCGCCGCCTGTTTTCCGATATCCCGGAACTGCCGCCTATGAAGCCGCAGCCCGGGATCCCCGGGATTGCGCAGATGCCGGTCAATCTTGATGACTATGATGCATTGCTGAAGGGAGGCGTTGTTAATGGGTGACTATAAAGCTGATATTGCCCTAAGCTGCCGGAAACTCCGCCTGTCATCGAACCTGGCCGAACGAGCAATGACACAGCAGGGGGAAACAAACCAGGAATACCTCTGTCGGCTTCTGGAAGACGAGATTGCCTACCGCCGTGAAGTTCGTATCACAAAACTGCTGAATACCGCTGGTTTTCCCCAAAGGTATGAATTCACGCAGTTTAACCCGCGCGAAGTTCATTTCCCATCTTCTGTGACGTTAGAAGGCCTGAAATCGCTTGATTTTTACAGGGAGGGAAAAAATATCGTCATGTACGGGGGAACCGGTACCGGAAAAACAATGCTGTCCATTTGCCTCGGCATTGAGGCCTGCCAGCAGGAGATCCCGGTTAAGTTTTACCGCACCGCATCCCTGGTCAACCAGCTGTCCGAAGGCAAATCCTCCGGGACACTGAGCCGCCTGACCAAAAAACTGAATAAGGCATCCATCCTGATCCTGGATGAGTTTGGGTATGTACCCTACGACCGTACAGGCTCCCAGCTCCTGTTCGATTATCTTTCTGAGATTCACGGACAGAAGAGCATCATCCTTAACACAAACCTGGAATTCTCCAGGTGGGTGAACATCCTGTACGATGAACAGATGACTGCTGCCCTTGTCGGGCGGCTGATGCATCACTGCCACCTGATTCTTTTCCCCGGCGGGAACAACCGTCTGAAAGAATCCAGTTTAAATGAAACTTATCAGGAGATCGCGGCAAAAGGCCGGACGGAGGGCAAACAGGATGAATGATCAAACTTACAGCTGCTGTGTGGACAGCAGGGAATACACTTTTACGCCGGATGAAATCCGGGAACTGAACCAGCAGGAGCTGGCAGAATACGAAGCAAAAACACAGATGACACCAGCGGAAAAACGCGCGCTGCGAAAATGGGTTGCCTCTGGCCATAGCGTAAATGAGCATCCCGGATCCAAATATGTGTGTCTGGCGGGTGTCTGTCCTCCTCCGGATTTCCTTTCCGTTTACCGCATGGACCGGGAATTCAAGCAGGCCCTGAAAGGGAAAACAAGGAAAGAAAAAGATGCGTATCTGAAAGAATATTTCGGCTATACAGAGGAAACCGAGGAGGAAAAAGAACGGCACAGGGCGCAGGAACTGACTCCAGACCTTGCGAGGAAATATATCCACAAACTCGAACGCGAATGTTACTATCTGTGGGAATTCCTCTATCAAACGGATTTGTCCAGGAAAGCTCAGGATTATGTAAATGCTCATGAGGACTCAGAGATTCCATTTGAATGGTGACAATGTTGGCTCCAGCCGAAACAAACATAGCAGCCGACGAATCCGCAGCAATCCTGATCAACTATGGGTCCGTTCCGGTCTTCATATGTGTTGTAATCAATAAACTCTGAATAAACATGGATATATACCTCATAATAATCATTCTGCTTTTATAGTGGGGATAGCCATTCCTTCCCGCTATCCGGATATCTGACTGAGAAATACAGAAGCATCCTGGTATAGTAGTGCAGAGGGAAGTATCATCGGCGACAGGTACGAGTGCATCTGTTCTTTGATGCACTCGATCCCGTCGCAAACAGGGGTCTGGGAGTGTAGCCCACAGAGATTATGACTGATACATCTACTACCCACGCTCCTGAAAATATATAGATGGAACTTATCATCAATGTCTGCAATGGTACAGGCTGTATTATCAGTCTGAACAAGGCGTGCTACTTTGTGGAATTTCCAGATGCTCAACTATGGAAAAATAGTTTGCATTTTTATGGAAAAAGTACTTGCCAAAAACA
>JAJQHQ010000026.1 GCA_021199655.1 Lachnospiraceae bacterium
TCTCCATTGGTGATTTTTCCGTTCCATTTCTGTTTGATATCCTCGTGCATCTCATGCGCTATAGATGATCAGATAATATGGAGTTTAAAGGCGGATCCTCCGGAATGTAAAAACCTGTTTTATTTCCTTTTTCTTTCAAAATAAACATGCTTCAAAATATATACCATAATAACCAAATCGTTTTTTCGCTGAAAAAAGGCATACCAGATACTTCAATCCGATATGCCCGTTTCAACCATCATTCCTTGTTCTCGATAGCAGTTTTCAAATCAGCAGCTGAAAGCCCTTTTTCTTTCATGATAGCAAGAACTTCTTTTATTGCTTCTTCCTCTGCCGCTTTTGCTGCAGCAGTATCTAATGCATCAATCTCAGCCTGAATTTCATCTTTCTGTGCTTCCAGGCCGGATATTTTTTCCTGAAGATCCGCAATCTTCTGATCAATCACTTCGATTTTAGCAAGTGCTATTTCTTTCTTAGATCTGCGCGTACGTTTTTCCGCCATAGGTAAAACCTCCTACTAATTTTTCTTTACTCGCAGCAAAGCTGCTCGTTGACCTTCGAGATTTCCTGCTGCAAGCAGCGCAAATCTCTTCAGGTCACATTATAAAAAATACGTATGAAAATGTAAAGAGCTTTTTATAAATACGCGCTATGGGTTTTGTGTCATGATTTTTCTGACGCAGCTTTCCTTTTTCGAGCATCCTTTCGAATTGATTCCAGGCATGCTTCCGGAACAGCACCGTTTACACGATAGTTTGCGACCGCTTCACTCATCATGCGAAAATTAAGCTCCGTTCCTTCGCTATCTGCTACATAATCTGCCACACGATTCTCATTGATTCCAAAACTTCTGGCTGTCGTAACAGCGTCCATGTTGGCTCCAAGAAAGATAAACTCCCAGCCATATTTTTCTTTCTGACTCTCGATCTGGTTTCTGACTCTCTGCAGAGAATATTCCCGGCTGGCATTTTCCGCTCCGTCGGTAATGATCACAAACATCACCTTTTCCGCACGAAAATCCTCTGATGTATTCTTCTGCGCTGTTCCGATCTTATGGATAGTCTTTCCTATCGCATCTAATAATGCCGTAGAGCCACCCACCTGATATTCTTTATCAGTGATGGGCTTTACAGCCCGGATGTCGATCCGATCATGCAGCAACTCATACCGATTATCAAAAAGCACTGTTGTAATCACACAGTCACCGTCAAGCGCCTTCTGTTTTTTCAGCATAGAATTATAGCCGCCAATCGTATCGCTTTCCAGTCCGCTCATCGATCCGCTTTTGTCCAAAATAAATACCAGTTCTGTAAGATTTTTCTTCATTGTCCTGTCCTCCCGAAATATTTGATTTACCGTAGCTGTTCTGCGTTTTCTCAGTTACGATGTACCTCGCAGCAAAGCTGCTCGCTGACCTAAGAGATTTCCTGCTGCAAGCAGCGCAAATCTCTTAGGGTCAAAATATCACAGGATTATCCGGCAATGGTCGCTATCAAAGCGACAACGAAAAATAGCTATTTGCTTCCGAGCAGCGGCTGATCATACTCAAAGAGGACCTCATTGATCTGAAAAATATCGTAGATGCCGTTCACAATAAAGAATTCCACAATGACGTCGAATTTCTGACTGTGGGACAGTGCGTAGCCTGCTCTTTCCAACAGGTCATCTGTCTCAGAAAGAGTAAGCTCCAGTGCGATTGCCAGCGCAAGTATGGTTCGCTTGCCGGGAAGATAGCCATTGCCACTCCGGATCTTTGAGAATAGTCTACGGTCAATATTTGCCCGCTTATAAACCTCTGTATCCGTTTTTCCTTTCGAGTCAATCAGCTTCAGCAGTGTATCCGTAAATGGTTCATCCAGATGAACCATCCAATCATCCAGATCACCGGCTGGCGGCTGCTGTGAAAAACAGATCGGAGCTTCCATATCATCCGTCTTTGGCTGCTGTGCTGCAGATATTTTTGTCCGGCCAACTGAGCCGGACGATCTGGCAGCTGGCTCTAGCGGAGCAACTTCCGATGGACACGGGTATGCAGAAAGTTCCGGCTCCCGCAACACACGTTCCTCAGCATCGAGGAGTTCCCTGCAGGAATGTGTGTGTGCCTCCACGTAATATTCGTCTATGTATTGTTTTATCGCTCCCTGCAGTTGTTTTCCTACAGAAAGAGCATCTTTATCAAAAACAGCAAGATAGACATCCATCTCATACAGCTTCAGAAAATCCTGTATCGCAGATACCGCCACCTGCAGAGCTTCTTTTTTCGGATAACCATAAATTCCGGAAGAGATCAAAGGGAACGCAATGCTCTTACAATCATGCTGTAATGCCTGCTTCAGAGATTCCATGTAAGCAGAGCGGAGCTGTTCTTCGCATCGTAAAGCCACGTTCTGATGATAGACAGGACCGACCGCATGAATCACATATTTTGCCGGGAGCTGAAATCCCGGCGTAATCACAGCCTGACCGGTCTCAACAGGTGAAAGCTTATCACATGCTTTCTGCATGTCTTCCGCCCCTGCTTCGTGAAAGATTGCTCCGCATACGCCGCCACCCATCCGAAGATCCGTGTTTGCGGCGTTGACGACTGCATCAACTTTCATTTTTGTAATGTCCTGCCGGACGATTGTAAAAGGCATAAGGCAATCACCCCTCTCTGCTGTTCAGGTACTCGTTATAAACTGCATTGCTGTGTTCCAGCTGTTTCTTCTGCATGATCCGCTCCCGGTCACTTAAAATCGCCAGCATCTCATCCACAACTTCCCCTTCCGGAAGCTCACTGTAATGGGACAGATAACCGATCATCCTCTGCGCTGTAAAATCCGTATTCAGGCTCTGTGTGATCAGGTCACAAAACCTCTCCGGATATCCTTTATCCAGCATGATCTGATATAACTCCTCGCTTACTGCCGACTTTTGTTTCATATAAAGTCCACTCCTTACTACCAGTTATTTTGCCCAAGATCTTATCTCATCGTCACTTTGATTGCTTATACGGATTGCCGGATGAACATTTGCGCCCTTGCATAACTCTGCTATCGTCTTCCCGGACTTTTCCGGCCCTGATGAGCCACTGGTGCAGAAAACATATACATCCTTACCCGAGAAGTCATATTCTTCTGCAAAAGTCCTGATCAGCCGCGGGCAATTACCATACCAGACCGGAAAACCAATGTAAATACGGTCATATGAGCCAAAATCTTTCACATGAGTCGTTACCACAGGTTTTTCCTTAATTGCAATCTCCTTACCGCCAATGGCAATCGCCTTCATGTAACTGCCATAATCTTTTTCCCCTTTGATCTCAAACAGATCTCCGCCGGTCAGTGTCTGAATTCTTTCAGCAGCCTTTTTCGTAACACCTGAAAGGGAAAAATACGTGATTAATGTTTTCATATGCTACCTCCCTGCCTTTTGGCCATGCCAAAATAATACACGCAAAATAGTTTCAGCTATTA
>JAJQHQ010000065.1:0-12894 GCA_021199655.1 Lachnospiraceae bacterium
GTCTCTGTAGCTCAGCAGGATAGAGCGTTCGCCTCCTAAGCGAAAGGCCGTGGGTTCGAATCCCGCCAGGGACGCGTCATAAAAATGCGGAAGGGAAAAATTTTTCGTTAGATGAGAACGAAGAAAGACCTCCGCATTTCTTTGTTTTTGGAAATTCATTTCTGATCCAATCTACATAATTCCGTCTAATATTTTTAGAAAAGTGAAAGATTTTGTCTAATGAAAAAGGCCGTTTTTCTAATATTTGAAATGAAGCGCTTTTTTCACGGGATTCCATCTAAAAAAGGTAGACACTGTATTTTTATTAAAATGCAAACTGTGTCATTACTGTTCAATCCTGCACATCTGTAATGCGAAGAATCATGGAATCAAAGCTGTCTAAAACTTTTAGATGAATCAAAGCATCTGTCTAATGAAATAATGATTTTTCTAACAGGGTATAAGCCTTTATTAGAAACTTACATACATAGTGAAAATGCGGATATTCTTCTTGTTTGCGGTGAGAGGGACTGATATAATGGGAGCATCGGCGAGAAGGAACAAACCGATGTTACGGAATTTGAAAGGGATACCAGATGACAGAAATAAATCAGGATGATATCATAATTGATATTAGAAGGGTAGCTGCCAAACTAAATCAAAACAAATTGACAAAACAAGAGTATGCTGAAAATGGTGGCAGATATTTGTTTTCATTTTTTGAAGAGCATGAGGATGAAATTGGAAGCTTTGCAAATAATGTTGAGCTGGCAGGATTAAAATATATGATGTAGCTTGTTGAAAAAGGCAAAGGGGAACACATCATGGAATACACATACACTGAACTTATGATCTATTTTATGATTTACAGCTTCATGGGATGGGTGGGTGAGGTTTTGATTACCTCCGTAACCAGACGTAAATTCTGTAACCGAGGTTTTTTTAACCTGCCGCTCTGCCCGAAGTATGGAGTTATGGCGGATATTCTGACGGTGGTGCTGCCAACGGTCGGGGAGGAGTTAAGCTTTCTCAATACTTTCACGCAGTACGTGATCACGCTGGTAGTTGTGTCAGTGGTGGATTTTGTGACGAGCGACATCTCTCACCGTATCCTGCACCACAGACTTTCACAGTATGAAAGGGATACGCTGTTTGGCGGGGAACTCAAGGGTACTACTGTGGCCGTCGTGAAATCTGCTGTGATTTTGGTGCTGATTAAGCTGCTGCATCCCTTTATTTTTACTTTTGTCAGGCTGCTGCCGGTTTTGTTTTTACAGGTGGTGGGGTTGATGCTTTTGGGATTGCTGCTGTTTGATATGATCGCGGTCGTCTATGCAGGAGAAATGAGGCAGCGCGTGGGGACATTCGAAAAAAGGCGGGAAAAGAGTAGCCAAAAGACTGGGAAGGGTGAGAAACACAAGGATGTGACGCAGGTCGTGTCCGAGGAGAAAATGGGCAACCGACTTTGCAACGCCGTCTGGAGACGTTTGGAGCGCGCTTACCCTGGCATGGCTGAACGGGATGAAATCCGCTCCGGCAAATATGTTTTCGCGAAAGGACTCTGTCTAAATAAGCTGCTCTGGATTTTTATTATCTGGGCGTTTGTCGGTGATCTGTTTGAGACAGTGTTTGTGTGGGCGACAACGGGCGTGTGGATGAGTCGTACCAGCGTGATTTATGGTACTTTTTCTATTGTGTGGGGCTTCGGTGCTGTGATTATTTCGGTTGTCACACAGAAGCTGGTGAACCGGGAAGATCGTTTTGTATTCTTTTCCGGCGCTGTTTTGTGGGGCGTTTATGAATACACCTGCAGCGTTATTTCCGAGTTTGTGTTCGGCAGAACTTTCTGGGATTACAGCGATATGATGTTCAATATCGGCGGCAGGACAAATCTTTTGTTTTACATCTTTGGGGGCATCTTGTCTGTATTGTGGGTAAAGAGCCTGTATCCACTGGTCAGCGGCCTGATTGAAAAGATCCCTCCTGCGATTGGCGTAATCGCTACCTGGAGCGTCATTGTGCTGATGGCTGCAGATCTTTTGCTGTCGGGCGCGGTGCTTTCGAGATATGTGAACCGTCTGGAGGGCATGGAGGCACAGAACGTGCTGGAAGAATTCATTGACGCCAATTACTCGGATGAGTTCGTGGAAAGCATCTGGCCGAATATGCAGGAGCCGGGGAGCGGGGTACCGATCTGGCAGCACTAGCCCATGATTGCCCATTGCGTCGAAATATATTTTTGAAAAAAGATTCTAAACGCTTACAGTAAAAATAGATGAAAAATGATGATACATAGCTCGCATGAGAGAGTTGCTCATGTGGGCTTATTTTTATGCGCACGGGCGGACAAGGAGGCTTTGCAGTTCCGTCCAGCAGAAACAGGCAGCGAAGATCATTCAGAAATATTGCAGCAATTATGACAAAGGAAATTGTCTGCTTCTGGAGGATGGGGACGAGCGGGTATGCCCGCAGCAGATTTCCTATGCTGTCTGGTGTCGGTGGTTTCGTAATGCATTGCTGCCGATGTTTCCGGAGCTGGAAGCGGAGATATTTAAGGATATTGCGCTGCGGAGATGCGTGAAGTGCGGAGCAAGATTTGTACCGCATTCCAACCGCGGCAAGTATTGTCCGGTCTGTGCGGCGGCAGTGCGGAGAGCAGGCGACCGGGAACGGAAGCGAAAGAAAAGGCACACTGTCCGCATTTAGGGGTCAAAAAAGCCTGAAAATACAAGGCAGAAATTTAGTGAAAACGGCGTCTGTGGATTCTTTATCATAGATATAGAGAAAATCCTGTAACTCATCAAGGGACGGCGGTTCGAAAAAGAACTGCTGTCCCGATTTTTGAAAATAAATACATAGTGGGCAGAATCAGCCGGAAACGGTTGGTGCTGCCCGCTATTTTTGCTTTCCTGGAAGAAAATTTTATAATATAGAATTATTTGCTTGAGTTTTATACAAGAGTGAGATATTATGGTTTATATTTAGAACAAAACAATGCATTCAGAAACCATTTTGCTTTAAATTTAAACTGCAGAGGACGATGGAATGAACTTATATTATGAGCTTTTGGGACATCCCGTATTTACGGTGGAGGATGTTGCGCAGTATTATGACAATATCAATAGTGTACGTTCTGCGTTGAGGAGACTGGTAGATCAAGGGCTGGTGGTAAGGGTCAGGAACAACCTTTATACCTGTATCAGTGGAGAGAGTGGTTCTCCGGTTGCAAACCGCTATCAGGTTGCGTGTGCAGTTACAAATACAGCGTGCATTTCACATCATACTGCAATAGAGTATTATGGGCTTTCAGACCAGATTTATTATGAAGTATACGTTTCATCGGAGACAAAGTTTCGGGAATTTGAATTTGATGGATATGTATACAGGTATATACCTGTCAGATTTCGAAATGGTATTGAGAATGTCGGATATAGTGGAGGAGTTCGCGTAACGGATTTGGAGAGAACTTTGCTGGACAGTATAAGTGACATGGATCATATTTCTGGAATTGAAGAAATTATTTCATTTATTAGGGCAATCCAAAGACTTGATGAAAAGAGACTGCGCCAATATTTGATTGCTTACGGAAGGCAGTTCTTATTCCAGAAGACGGGGTATTTGCTTGAAATGTATGGAAGCATGGAAATAGACGATGGATTTTACGATTTCTGTCGGGAGCATATTGGAAAAAGCAAACGATACCTGTCAAAAGATATTCGGCATGGAACCTATAATTCGAAATGGAAGCTGGTTGTACCTGATACAATAGAGCTTTCGAAGAATGGGGGGATGGAAGCTTTTGCGGCGAAGCAATATATGCCGGAGTTATTATTCGACGATGAGGATGTGATTGAGCGAGTTAGAAAGCATCCGATGGCACTTTGGAAATGCAGGAGATAATTTTTCCGCGCTGTCTAAAAAAGGTGTGTAGCGTACAGTTCGATGCCCACTTTTTTTAGAAATTTCTAAAATCTGTCTAAAATCACAGGTTGATTTCTAATGAACAGGATCGATCAGGAACGTGCAGGAATGAATTCGGACCCATAAAAAACCCTGATAAAATCAGGCTAAATTGAACACGAATGGTACATACCGTACAGTAAAGGCTCCGACTCCTAAGCTTTTGAGGATTTCTTAGCCGGCCAGCTAAGAAAAAAGGGCTTCCAGCTAAGAAAGATATGCCCTGAAATGCAGGAAAATGGACAAAATCTTGTGGCTTTGAAGCCTTTTAGAAATGTTGTATGATTTAATTTATGAAATAAGAAATGCAACTTTTCTTTTAATGTTTCCAGGATCCCGGTGATTCATCCAGAATGATCTGCCGTTGACAGGCTTTTACAACGTCCGGCTCATGCGTGGTCAGCAGCATGGGGACGCACTGGCGTGACAATCGTTCGATGATGCGTGCTCGTCTCTCTGCGTCAACTCCCGCAAAAGGCTCGTCAAGAAGCAGCAGATCGCCTCCCAGAGCACAGCAGCGAGCCAATGCCAGACGACGCGCCATTCCGCCGGAAAGCTCTGCCGGATAAAGGTCAGCGGAATCCTTCAATTCTGCAAACGTAAGCCAGCTGTCGGCATCTTCCCTGCGGTCATTTGGCAGCACATCCAGAATATGCTGCCGCACGGTTCGCCATGGCAGAAGCCGGTCCTCCTGAAACAGAATAGCGATTCGCTTTTGCGAAATCCCTGTGATGGTTCCCCGGACCGGCTTTTCCAGTCCTGCCAGAAGGCGCAGCAAGGTCGTTTTACCGCAGCCCGAAGGCCCCGATATGGCGGTCAGTCCGGTGAGCGGGATTGTCAGACTGAACTGATCCAGGACGGTGCGGTTCGCATAGGAAAAGGTAAGGTTTTCAATACATAGTACGCTCATGTTTTCTCCCTGTCGCCAGTGCTTTTTTGCCGGGGGCGAAGTACCCATTTCAACACGCTCTCCAGCGTCAGTGACAGGATCACAATGGTGACAGTCCAGGCGTAGAGTTCGGGCGACTGCAATGCTGTTTTGGCCTTCGAGAGTTCTGTGCCGATCGCGTAGCGGGGCGGGCAGATCACCTCTGCGGCGATGCCTGATTTCCAGGCAAGTCCAAGACCGGTGCTAAGTCCGCCGGTCAGATGAGGACGAAGGGAAGGAAGCCAGATCAGGCGGAGCGTCTTAAGAGGGCTGAACCGATATGCTTTGGCCATCTCCAGCAATTGTCTGTCAGTGGTTTCCAGACCGGTTTGCAGACTGCTCCAGATGACGGGAAGTACCATCAGTGCGGAAATCACTTCCGGAATATCTGCGCGCGCCACCCAGAGATAAACCAGCAGGATAAAAGAAACCACCGGTGTCGCCCGTATCACGCGGATCACCGGAGAAAAGAGCAGATCCGCCCATCGGAAACGCCATGTCAGCACGGCCAGCGCACATCCGAGGACACACCCAAGTATCAGCCCGCACAGCACGCGCCCCAGACTGAGAACGATGCTTTGCCAGAAAGATGCGGTAACTGCAAGCCCGAGCAGCACACGAAACACAGCAACAGGCGTCGGCAGCAGGAGCTGGAATCCTACAGTCATTGCCGCAATCTGCCATATTCCCAGCCAGAAGATCAGCGGAATAAGAATGCGGACGCATTTATTTCGAAACCGATGGACTGGTCTGCTATTCTGCATAATAATACCCGTCGTCAGGAAGCGAGCCGCCGATGGAATCCGGATTTGCATCATAGAGCACCTGATAATAATCCGCGATCGCAGGTTTCATGTCTTCTCCGGAGATAAATACGAGATTGCACTGCGGGATGGCTGCCGCGGCAATTTCCACAGATGGAGTGATTCCCAGTCCGGCTACCAGTTCTGCAGCCTCATCCACATTCGTATTCACATATTCAATGGAAGCTTCGTACTCACTCAGAAACGTATCGATCACTTCCGGATACTCTTCAATAAATTCGGTGCGCGCAACGACTGCGGTCATGATCAGAGAAGAATCCTCTCCAATCTCCTCCCAGGCCTCATTGACGTCAATCGCGTCCCGGACCGTACCGCTGCTTTGCAGAATGGCTGCAGTCGCGGCCGGAACCGGGAGCATCGCCGTCTCGATTTCTCCGGAAATCAGTCCGACACTGATCTCACTGGCATCAGCAAATACGATTTCCACGTCCGTATCCGGATCAAGGCCGCTGGATTCGAGCAGATAACGAAGAATATACTCCGGATTGCTGCCCTGTCCTGTTGTATAGATGGTTTTTCCGGACAGATCGCTGATGGACTGGATTTCTTCGCTGCTGCCGCTCTCCAGAATATGAAGCACTCCCTGCGTTCCCAGTGCGATCACCTGAATGTCAATGTCCTGGTTATACAGATTCAGTGCGGTATTCGATGCCATACACGCGACATCCAGCTCTCCGGTCGTAAGACCGGAAACAATCTCACTGTTGTCAGAAGCAATGACATAATCATAGGAATTCGCGGTCTCACCGCTGTCACTGTCCGTCAGAAGCTTTGCTGCGCCGATCCCGGTGGGACCGGAGAGCACTCCGAACTTTACGGTTACTGATTCTTCCGCAGCGCAGCCTGCTGATAAGGAAAACGCCAGCGCAAGCGCTGCTGCGAAAGATGTGATGTGCATGCTATGTTTCAAAATAAATACCTCCTTTAGCCGCTCGGACCAAATATTGAAAAACACCTGTAGCTGTTTTCATAATTGTTTTCTGATAACTGTTCTGTTTTCAGAATACCGTACCGCGAATTGCAAGTCAAGGATTATTTCGGAGGCAGGTTTTTTATTGAAACATATGTTTTTTTGTGCTAAGTTAAATATAACAAATGTGTTGAATGCCCGGTCTCTTAGCATTCGATTGACTGTTACGACCGGAGATAAAATCAGTAGAAAGGAGATTGCAGTATCATATGAGCAGATTAAGTATTATCACGAATAACAAAGCTCAGACAACAGTAGAATCCCTCTACAAGGATCTGGAGCGGCGGATCAGCGCCAGCCCGCCCGGCCTGTGTCCGGTGGATCTGGCATCCTCTTTTTTGAAGATGTGCCATGCTCAGTCCTGCGGAAAATGTGTTCCGTGCCGGATCGGCCTGGGGCAGCTGCAGGATCTGCTGGAGATGGTCCTGGATGGAAAAGGGACGATGGAAACCATCGATCTGATTGAGAAGACAGCACAGAATATTTTTTACTCTGCAGACTGCGCGATCGGTTATGAGGCGGCAAACATGGTCCTGAAAGGACTGCGGGGATTCCGCGACGATTTTGAGGAACATGTGCTGCGCCATCGTTGTAAATGCGGGCTGTACCAGCCGGTTCCCTGTGTGTCGCAGTGCCCGGCAGGCGTAGATATTCCCGGCTATGTTGCCCTTGTGGCAGAAGGGCGCTATGGCGATGCAGTGCGGCTGATCCGCAAGGACAACCCGCTGCCTGCGGTCTGCGGGCGGATCTGTGAGCATCCCTGTGAAGTGCGCTGCCGCAGAACACTGATCGATGATCCTGTCAATATCCGCGGACTGAAGCGTTTTGCCGTAGATCATGCGGGGGACGTGCCGCTTCCGGTACCGGCGGCGCCGACCGGCAAAAAGGTCGCTGTGATCGGAGGAGGACCGGGCGGCATCAGTGCGGCGTATTATCTGACCCTGATGGGACATCAGGTGACGATTTTCGAACAGCGCAAAAAGCTGGGCGGCATGCTGCGCTACGGAATTCCGAATTACCGTCTTCCGCGGGAGGAACTGGACCGGGAGATTGATCAGATCTTAAGTCTGGGGATTACCGTGAAGACCTGTGTGACGGTCGGGGAATCTCCGAGCATTGTAGATTTGAGAAAAGAGTACGATGCCGTCTATATCGCGATTGGCGCGCACACCGACCGCAAGATCGGCATTGAAGGCGAGGATGCAAAGGGCGTGATCTCCGCGGTGGAGCTGCTGCGCGGGATCGGCGACGATGAGATGCCTGATTTTACCGGAAAGAGCATTGTTGTCATCGGCGGAGGAAACGTGGCGATGGATGTGGCCCGCTCGGCCATTCGGCTTGGGGCCAGCCGTGTCCGTATCGCGTACCGCAGGAGATCGGTGGACATGACAGCGATGCCGGAAGAGGTCGCGGGCGCGATCGAGGAAGGCTGTGAGTTACTGGATCTGCACGCGCCGCTTCGCATTGAAAAGGATGTCGAAGGAAATGTGGCGGCCCTCTGGGTGAAGCCGCAGATCATCGGGCCGATGAAAAACGGGCGTCCGGCGCCGGTGGATTCTTCGGAGGATGAGGTCCGGCTCCCCTGCGATATCGTGCTTGTCGCTATCGGTCAGGGCATTGACTCCAGAGCGTTTGAAAAGCAGGGAATACCCGTAAAGCGCGGTGTCATCGACGCACTGAACTGGAGCGGCGTGAACGCAAAGGATCTTACCGGCGTATTTGCCGGCGGCGACTGCGTGACGGGGCCTGCGACCGTGATACGTGCCATTGCGGCAGGCAAGGTTGCGGCAGCCAATATCGATGAATTCCTCGGGTATCAGCACCTGATTTCTGCGGATGTAGAGCTTCCGCAGGTGCGTCTGGACGACCGGAAGAACTGTGCGCGCATCAATCTCAAGGAGCGCCAGGCTTCTGACCGGGCGAAGGATTTTGAGCCGGTTGAGTGCGGCATGACCTGCGAGGAGGCCGGCCAGGAATCGCGGCGCTGCCTGCGGTGCGATCATTTTGGTTACGGAGCATTCAAAGGAGGGAGGAATGAACAATGGTAAATGTGACGATTAATGGAAAACATTATATGGCGGAAGAAGGTTCTACCATTCTTGACGCTGCAAAAGCGGCCGGTATTTACATTCCTACCCTCTGTTATTTAAAAGACATCAACGATATCGGCGCCTGCCGCGTCTGTGTTGTGGAGGTAGAGGGCTGCGCAAAGCTGGTATCCGCCTGCAACAATCAGGTCTGGGACGGAATGGTGGTACATACAAACAGTCCGAAGGTGCGTGAGAGCCGCCGCAACACGGTCGAACTGATTCTCTCGCAGCATGACGGACAGTGCGCGACCTGCGTCCGCAGCGGGAACTGTACTTTGCAGACCATCGCGAATGACCTTGGTATCGTGGAGCTTCCTTTCCGCAAAAAGGTTCCGAAATTCGAGTGGCCGATGCGCTTCCCGCTGGTTCGGGATGCCCGGAAATGCATCAAATGTATGCGCTGTGTACAGATCTGCGACAAGGTGCAGGGGATGCACATCTGGGACATCTCCGGAACGGGGTCCCGGACGACCGTCGATGTTTCTATGAACCGTAAAATCAAAGAATCCGACTGCGCCCTCTGTGGCCAGTGCATTACCCACTGTCCGGTCGGTGCGCTCCGCGAGTGGGATGACACGGACCGGGTGCTGGATGCACTTGCGGATCCGGATAAGATCACGGTCGTACAGATCGCTCCCGCCGTACGCGCAGCCTGGGGCGAACCGTTCGGCCTTTCCCCGGAATTTGCGACCGCAAAACGCCTGGTGGCGGCTCTGCGGCAGATGGGATTTGACTATATCTTCGATACTAATTTCAGCGCGGACCTTACCATCATGGAGGAAGGCAGCGAGCTGATTGAAAAGATAAAGAGAGCGGCTGCTGCGGAATCAGGTGAAGACACAGCTCTTGCGGAACAGAAATTCCCGCTCTTTACTTCCTGCTGCCCCGGATGGGTGCGGTTCCTGAAATCGCAGTATCCGGATATGGTGGACCAGCTTTCTACCGCAAAGTCCCCGCAGCAAATGTTCGGCGCGATCGCGAAATCGTATTACGCGCAGATCCTCGGCGTTGATCCGTCGAGAATATTCTGCGTTTCGATCATGCCCTGCGTGGCAAAGAAGCACGAGAGCGAGATTCCGGTGATGAATCATGATGTGGACGTGGTTCTGACCACCCGCGAAGTCGACCGCCTGATCCGTTCAGAGCAGATCCATCCGGAGATGCTCATCGAGGAGGAATTCGACATGCCGCTTGGCGTCGGCTCTGGTGCGGGCGTGATCTTCGGCGCGACCGGCGGCGTGATGGAAGCCGCCCTGCGCAGTGCGTATTATCTGGTCACCGGAAGAAACCCGGATCCGGATTCTTTCAAAAATGTGAGAGGAATGGAAGGCTGGAAGGAAGCAGAGTTCAACCTTGCCGGAACGCAGCTGAAGGTGGCGGTGGTCAGCGGTCTGGGAAATACCCGGAAACTGATCGAAGCGCTGCGCAGAGGAGAGGTAAGCTACCACTTTGTAGAAGTCATGGCCTGTCCGGGCGGGTGTTCCGGCGGCGGAGGCCAGCCCATCCATGACGGGAAAGAGATGGCTGCCGGGCGCTGTGACGTGCTTTATGGACTTGACAAAAACAATCAGCTGCGCTACTCACATGAGAACCCTGCCGTGAAACAGTGCTATCAGGATTATCTCGGAGCACCGCTCTCACACAGGGCGCATGAGCTGCTTCATACGGATCACCATGCATGGAGTATGCCGCAGGAGACGGAACAATAATATCGTTGTATTTTCCCCGGGAACATTCCCGGGGAGTTTTTCTGCAGTCGGTGTAAAAATCTGATATTTTTTCCAGATGATATAAAATACCGCAAAACACGTAGTTCCATAAAACTCCTCCGTTTCCCGTGTTCTTATTGTTCTAATATCCTTCTTTGAAAATGGCATCCCATTCCTCACCATTTGAGCAAGGATTTTTCAATGTGCAGCCAAGATACCACATTTCAAATGAACGCATTAAAAAGTATTATCCGGTAAATCTGCAGAAGCTGTGCCAGATTGCGGATACACAGATGGAAGAAGTTGTTACGGAGCTGATTGTTGGACCGGAATCCACACAGTCTATTCCGATTTTGCAGGATTACCTGCGAGACATGGGATATGGGAAGTTGGCGGAGAAAATCACGCACTCAGCCTGCCCGCTGCGGCAGAAATTATAAAAGCACAAATAATCAGACAATTCACAAATTTTTCACACAAAATTAGCACTCGGCTCTTGACATTGCTAACAATCGGTGTTATAACTCTGCTAGAACAAAGGAAAGAGATGGAAAACAAAAGCAGATTCCATTTTGATCCGGTTCCAATACAGATAAAAACAAAATTGTTGTGAATGATAAAAGGAGAGATGAGATATGTTAAGACCGAGTATTTACAGAGAAAATTTATGGGATGAGTTTTTTGATGATTTCTTTAATGAGCCGTTTTACCGTACAAGCGCATCCAGAGGGCAGACAGACCTGATGAGAACGGATGTGAAAGAAAGCGACAGCGATTATGAGCTGACAATGAATCTTCCGGGTATCAAGAAGGAGGATGTGAAGGCCGAGCTGAAAGATGGGTATCTGACAATTCAGGCATCCACGAATACAAACAATGACCAGAAGGACAGCAACGGTAAGTACGTTCGTCGTGAACGTTATGCCGGATCTTTCAGCAGATCGTTCTATGTGGGAGAAGATGTGAAACAGGAAGACATCAAGGCAAAGTTTGAGAACGGCACCCTGATTCTTACCGTGCCGAAGAAAGTCCAGCAGCCGGTAGTTGAAGAAAATAAGTATATTGCCATCGAGTAATAATATAGAAAATGCGGCGGATAGACCGCCGCAAATGAGTTCCTTTTTCTCTGCGGTGCAGCCTTAAACAGCTGCACCGTTATTTTTTCTACGGAGTGAAAAGAGAACATTTTTAGGTCAAAATATTTCCTGACCAGATACTTTAATAAGGCATAGTATACGCATATTTTCATGAAAATATTTTCGTTTCACCTATTCATCATGGAATCGACTCTTTGCTCAATATTCCGGTTATAGTTGATCACCTGATGCACATATTCCGTATTCATATAGCTTGATGTAATCAGAAAATCCGCAGTGGCGCGATTGTTTGCCATCGGAATATCATAAACCTGTGCAATTCGAAGCAGCGCTTTCACATCTGGATCGTGTGGCTGTGCTTCCAGCGGGTCAGAGAAAAAGATCACCAGGTCACTTTCCAGAATTGGAGCAATCTGGCAAACAATGGAATCATCTTATTCCATGCATTGAATTGATCTCGGATTATTATAGCCACGCTAACACAACCCCGCAGGCCGAAAGCAACAGCCCAACCCAGAGCAATACCTTATTCGCCATTCCGTCCGCATCCGGATGAAAGAAATCGGAGGTAAAGCAGGTGTAGATGTAGTCTCCGTCCGGCTGCAGCTTGTATTCCTTGTGGCGTTTTTTACGCAGAGGCAGATCAAAGGAAGCGGTCTTATGGACTACGGAAGCATCGCATCCATTTTGCTGATCGGTCTTTTTATTATGGCTTTTGGCGTGGCTTTTTCCATTAAGGCCGGGCTGGGAACATCCCCGATTTCCAGTGTCCCTTATGTCATGAGTCTTTTTGTTCCTTTGACGGTAGGAAATATCACGATACTCATGCATTGTGTATTTATTTTTTTGCAGATAGTAATTCTCAGAAAACAGTATGAACTGATACAGCTTTTGCAGCTGGTGGTAGCGATTGTTTTCGGATATCTGACAGACTTTGCGGTGTGGGCGATCAGCCCGATTCAAGGTAATTTTTGATATGACGCTCGTCGTGATTGCCTGCATTTTGTCTTTTACGTTTCTTCATGGATTATATGGCGTGAGAGAAGGGACAGTAGCCGCAGCGATTCTGGTCGGTACGGTATCGAGGCAGATTAATAAGCCTCTTGGTAAATTTATCGAAAGGTCGAAACTTTTTCTTGCGTAACGATAATTATTCGTTATAATGTGAGCTGAAGGGATTCTCGCTGCTTGCAGCAGAGAATCACGAGGCTCAATGAGCAGCTATGCTGCGAATAAGAATGTGAGCTGAAGGGATTCTCGCTGCTTGCAGCAGAGAATCACAAGGCTCAATGAGCAGCTATGCTGCGAATAAGAATGTGAGCTGAAGGGATTCTCGC
>JAJQHQ010000065.1:12994-20829 GCA_021199655.1 Lachnospiraceae bacterium
TGCTTGCAGCAGAGAATCACAAGGCTCAATGAGCAGCTGTAAAAAACGAAAGGAGATAAACTATGAAACCGGCAAAAAATTATAAGTTCTGGTTTGCAACCGGGTCTCAGGACCTTTACGGAGAGGAATGCCTCGCAAAGGTGGCTGAGCATTCCAAAATCATCGTCAGCAAGCTGAATGAATCCGGCGTACTTCCGTATGAGGTGGTATGGAAGCCGACTCTGATCACGAATGAGGTGATTCGTAAGACTTTCAACGAGGCAAATGCGGACGAAGAGTGCGCGGGTGTGATCACCTGGATGCACACCTTTTCACCGGCAAAATCATGGATACTCGGACTGCAGGAGTTCCGTAAGCCGCTCCTTCATCTGCATACTCAGTTCAACGAAGAGATACCGTACGATACCATCGATATGGACTTTATGAATGAGAATCAGTCTGCTCACGGCGACCGCGAATACGGACACATTGTTACCAGGATGGGGATTGAGCGCAAGATTATTGTGGGACATTGGAATGACAGGGCGGTACAGGAGAAGATCGCTTCCTGGATGCGCACGGCGATCGGTATCATGGAGAGCAGCCATATCCGTGTGATGCGCATGGCGGACAATATGAGGAACGTAGCCGTTACAGAAGGCGACAAGGTTGAGGCGCAGATCAAATTCGGCTGGGAGATCGACGCTTATCCGGTAAATGAGGTTGCGGAAGCAGTTGCTGCCGTATCAGAGGCGGATACGAACGCTCTCGTAGAAGAATATTATGACAAATATGTGATTCTTCTGGAAGGCAGAGATGAAGCTGAATTCAGAAAGCATGTGGCAGTGCAGGCACAGATTGAGCTCGGTCTGGAGCGTTTTCTGGAGGAAAAGGATTATCAGGCAATCGTGACACATTTTGGAGATCTCGGTGCGTTAAAGCAGCTGCCGGGCCTTGCAATTCAGAGACTGATGGAGAAAGGCTACGGTTTCGGCGGCGAGGGCGACTGGAAGACCGCGGCGATGGTTCGTCTGATGAAGATCATGACGCAGAATACGCCGAACGCAAAGGGTACATCCTTTATGGAGGACTATACTTATAATCTTATTCCGGGCAAGGAAGGGATTCTGGAAGCGCATATGCTGGAGGTTTGCCCGTCTATTGCGGACGGCCCGATCAGCATCAAGGTCAATCCGCTTTCAATGGGAGACAGAGAAGACCCGGCGCGCCTCGTCTTTACCGCGAAAGAGGGACCGGGCGTGGCGACATCCCTGATCGATCTCGGCAACCGTTTCCGCCTGATCATAAACGCAGTAGACTGCAAGAAGACCGAGAAGCCGATGCCGAAGCTTCCGGTAGCGACCGCGTTCTGGACACCGCAGCCGGATCTGGCGACCGGCGCAGAGGCATGGATTCTCGCGGGCGGCGCTCACCACACTGCATTCTCCTATGATCTGACGGTGGATCAGATGGTTGACTGGGGCGCAGCAATGGGTATTGAGACTGTCGTGATTGACAAAGACACCAACATTCGGAACTTTAAGAACGAGCTTCGCTGGAATTCGGTATACTACAGATAAAACAGTAACTGTTCAGTGTTTCACAGGAATGCGAAGTATTGTCCTGAATTATTATATGAAATATAAATAATATATCGGGGAACCGTTTGAAAAAGCGGTTCTCCTTTTTTCTTATACGCACGGTCGGGCATGGATTTTTGACAGATCTGTTGCCCGTGGATCCCGGCTTTCCTTCGGCCGCGCAGGGAATATTTTTGCCTCGGGGGCTTGCATTTTTCAGAACTTTCCCCTATACTAAAGATAAACATTTTGAGTAACATCATTTTCACTCAATGGAAACCTAATATCGTTATTTAAAATAGTGATTCCTGATCCTGGTGCAAAGAATGCTGCGGAACAGGAAATAATAAACAGACTGTATTAGTAAGACAGTCTGTCTTTAGGAGGCAAAATGAAATTCTGGAAATCAGTGACCGCAGGTATGCTGGCACTCTGCCTGCTGATCCTGACGCCGTTTGCGGCTTTTTTTATGTCGTCCGCGACAGTTTATGCCGAGGAGGATGGTGAGCAGGAGACTTCGCAGACGGAAACAGAGATACCGGAATCCTATTACTATACGATCGAGTCGAACGAGATTGAGGGCTGGCCACAGGGGCCGCAGATTGAGGCGGCTTCCGCGATCGTCATGGATATGGATTCGGGGACAATCCTCTACAGCAAGCAGGCGACGGAAAAACAGTATCCGGCCAGCATCACCAAGATCATGACAACGCTGCTCCTGATCGAGAACTGCGACCTTGATGATACGATCACCTTTACAGAGGTAGTCTATGACATCGAAGAAGGCAGTACGCACCTCGGCATCCAGCCGGGAGAAGAAATGACGCTGCGCGACTGCGCCTACGGAATTATGCTTGCCTCTGCAAATGATATTGCAAACGGCGTGGCAGAATATATCGCCGGAAGTGTCAGCGCATTTGCTAATATGATGAATGAAAAGGCGGAGGAGCTTGGCTGTGTAAACACGCATTTTTCCAATCCGCACGGGCTTTATAGCGACGACCACTATACCTGTGCGTATGACATGGCACTGATTGCACAGGCCGCTTATGAGAATGAGACGTTCCGGGAGATCGTCGGCGCGACGGAGTATATTATCCCGGAGACAAATTTATCCGGAGAAGACCGTTCATTCCTGAATCATCACAAAATGACGCAGGCGGATTCGGAATATTATCAGAGCTGGTGTGTCGGCGGCAAGACCGGTTATACATCCCAGTGCCTGAATACACTTGTGACGTATGGAAGCAAGGACGGTATGGATCTGGTCTGTGTGCTTCTGAGAGTGAACGGGGCAGGTAAGGCTTATGCAGAATCCACAGAAATCATGGAATATGGGTTCGAAAATTTTTATGCAAAAAATTATGATAATATCAGTTCAAAATCCTCTTTTTATGATATAATGCATCTGGATTATCTCGGTACTGTCTCAAAACTTCTTTCGCCGGTATGGGAAAGGGTACCTCTTGAGAACTTCAGTGTGCATATTACACTGCCGAAGGATGCTTTGGCAGAAGATGTTACGTATACCGTTATTGAGACAAATGGCAGCACGAGATCATTTGCATATGAATACAATGGACAGCCGGTCGGGACGGCGACTGGTAAATTAAATACATTATTTGTTCCGGTTCAGACCAGATACAGTCTGGGGACGGATGTTGCCGAGACGGAGAGTTCCGTTTCCGAAGGAAACATCCAGATTGAAGGACTGGATGAAGTATTGAGCCAGACAACAGGTTTATTGAAGGAAGGATATCAGTTTCTTGCGGATTACGCAGAGCAGCATTTTATGGTCATACTGATCGGGGGAGCCGTGCTGCTTGTGATCCTTGTTGTACTTGTTGTTGTATTGATTTTCCGGGCTACAGCTGATGCACGAATCCGGCGCAGAAGAAGATTGGAGGAGGAGGAACGGAAGAGGAGAGAAGAAGAGATTGAACGGATGACGACAGCAGAGATTGAGGCAGAACTGAGGGAAGTGATGGAGCAGGAGCGGCTCCGGAAAGAACAGGAAGCACTTGCCGCGGCGGAAGCAGAGAAAGCCGCGCGGGAAGCTGAAGAGATGGAGTGGAAAGCACACGAGACGGAGCGGCTGATCGACGAGCTGGAACGGGAACGTCAGGAGCGCATTTCATCGGAGCACAGATAAGGGTATAAATAATTATTATTTTAAAGAAGGGATGGATAAAGAATGAACTGGGTAGCACCAATCAAAGACGAAGAAACATTGGAAAAATTTAAGGCAAAGCTGCGCGAGATGGATGATAAGTATTATATCATGTTTGAGATCGGCGTAGGCACGGGGCTTCAGCTGCAGGAGATCCTGAAGTTTAAGAATAAGGATATCCGTGGAAAAGAGAGCATTGAAGCCAGCATTGGGACAAAGAATATCAAGCGGACTTTCCAGATACCGAAAGAGCTGCAGGAAATAATTATGAATTATACGGAAGGTAAGGATCCGGATGCCTATCTGATCCTGGGACATGCCAGCTCCCCGCAGCCGCTCTCGAGAGAGCAGGCTTACCGGGCACTGAAGAGTGCCGGCAAGAGCATGGGACTGGCGTCGATTGGCGCACAGACGATGCGTAAGACATTTGCCTGGCGTTATTACAAGTCGACAGGCGATATTTACTATCTTCAGAACCTGCTGAACCATGCGTCGCCTTCCATCACATATCGTTACATCGGTGAAAAGCCGAACGTGGAAGTCTATCTGCGCAAGATGACTCCGGAAGAGAATGAACGCAGCCGTTATCTTCTGTACAAGAACGGCAATGGCAAGAAGAGGATCGAGGCTCTTCAGAATCTTCTTTCAGAGATCGGCGAGGAGATGGACAATCCGCTGAATAATGATGCTTACTACGGCAAGGTGGACTGCCTTCTCAAGGAGATGGAAGATCTGGTCGAGAACTTCAAGCAGACAAAATAATTGTGATCTGAGGGGGACGCCCGCCGGATCATGTGAGCTGCGTTATATATTGTATATGAAAAAGGAACTGCGGTTGGATCACATGTTCGAATCCGCGCAGTTCCTTTTTATGCGCACGGCCACGAAAGGAAGTTAGTGGCTTTGCCACTCGCGGGTCTCCGCTCCCTCTTTTTGAAACTGGCGGTGCAGCCTTCGCTTCACCTTGAGGACTTCTTTTTTCTCATAAATCTGGTATGCGTCTTCCTCAGAAATCGGCTTCAGGGTTTTGACCGCGTAGGTCTTTCCATCCCGATTCTGCCGCAGGCGGATTTTGCCTTTCAGGTATCCGTGCTCCGGACACCAGGCCAGCGCGAACTGATTGTGGCCGCCCGCTGAGAACCAGCGTATTTTTTTCTGAGCGGTTTTGCCGCAGGCAGGACAGCGGGTAGAAGTGACCACAGCATCCTTCATTGCCTGATTTGCCGATGCAAAAGGCCTGGAAACAAATTTATCGTAAGTACTGTAATGAAGGTAGATTTCCTGACTCCGTGTGCGGGGCGTGCGAAAATAGTCAACAGAGGAATTGTCACGCACCTGCTGTTCGGTCAGCTTCTGCATGACCATGGAGGCGTAAATGGCGTCGCTTAAGGCAGAGTGAAAGGGAATATCCTTCGGCAGATTCAGAAAATCCACGGCGTATTCCAGTGACTTCCGCGATTTACGGTCTTCGTAGACGATACTGAATATTTTCTGAATATCATAATACATCAGGGGAAACGGAAATCCGGCTTCCATATTATAATAAGAAAGATTTCTCTGCAGCTCCGTGAGGTCAGCGGGTCCCCAGGTACAGAATTCCGGAGGTTCGAGTGATGCGGAGCATTCGGTATCAGCAGCTGTGTTATCTGCGCCGGATATTGTGGTATCGGAGGTATTCGCATCGGAGAGTGCGCATTTCTCGCCGCGACACCATTTCAAAAAGGAAGCTGCGACTTCAGGGAAGCTTCTGGCGCCGGCAAAATCCATGGAGCGCAAAGCCACAATCTCTCTTGTCCGAAAGTGCAGGGAAGGATAGACCTGCGGCTTTACAATTTCACGGAAGCGGTCCACGATCCGGTGCTCGGCGTTCAGGCGGACAGCACCAATCTCCAGAATTTCAAACGGGAGCGACGGCACCTCCTGCGCCTTGCCGGTCGGACATTGATTCCACTCCAGATCCAGTACAATATAGTTCATGCTTTTTACCTCCGAAACAATCTCAACCGACAGGATCGGAAATGCCGATGATTTGTAACTGTTCAGTATCTTCACAGTTATGATAATTCATAAAAGTACGGGTCTGTATTCCCAATACGAAATATCCTGCCAGACAAATCCAGTATACAAAAAATACGTGTGTTTTGCAAGCGTTCGTCATTCTGTACATAAAATTCAAATAATTTCGGCAAAATGCTCAATTTAAAAAAAACCGAAAAAGATTATAAGCAGAACCCACAACAAGCTTGAGAAAAGTTTGTACAGTTGTGGTATGGTAAAAAAAGCGAGATTTAGTATACTGTTGTCATTATAAAAGTCGGGCGGGCAGGGGCTGTGTCCGGCAAAACAAATTGAATCAGGGAGGATTCTAAAATGGCAAGTTTAAGCTTATCCCATATCAACAAAACCTATCCGAACGGATTTGAAGCAGTAAAAGACTTCAATCTGGAAATCGAAGATAAAGAGTTCATCATCTTCGTAGGCCCGTCCGGATGCGGAAAGTCCACGACCCTTCGTATGATCGCAGGTCTGGAAGAGATCACAGCCGGTGAGCTGAAGATCGGCGACAGAGTTGTGAATGATGTAGAGCCGAAGGACAGAGATATCGCAATGGTATTCCAGAGCTACGCTCTGTATCCGCACATGACCGTATATGACAACATGGCATTCAGCCTTAAGCTGAGAAAAGTACCGAAGGATGAGATCAAGAAGATGGTAACGGAAGCTGCCAAGATCCTTGACCTGGAGAAGCTCCTTGACCGTAAGCCGAAGGCTCTTTCCGGTGGTCAGAGACAGCGTGTTGCTATGGGACGTGCTATCGTTCGTAACCCGAAGGTATTCCTGATGGACGAGCCGCTGTCCAACCTGGATGCAAAGCTTCGTGTACAGATGAGAACTGAGATCTCCAAACTGCATCAGAGACTGGGCGCTACGATCATCTACGTAACACATGACCAGACCGAGGCTATGACGCTTGGTACCAGAATCGTCGTTATGAAGGACGGCGTTATGCAGCAGGTAGACAGCCCGCAGAACCTGTACAACAAGCCGGGCAACCTGTTCGTTGCAGGATTCATCGGATCCCCGCAGATGAACATGGTAGACGCAGTTGTAGAAGTAAAGGGCAACGATGTATCCCTGAGAGTTGGCAGCACATCGATTAAGCTTCCGGCTGAGAAGGCAGAGAAGCTGACCGGCTACAATGGCAAGACTGTAGTTATGGGTATTCGTCCGGAGCATCTGTCTGATGATGAGGATGCGATCGCGAAGGCGAACGGCGCTGTATTGGAAGCAAAGATCGAAGTATACGAGCTTCTTGGTGCTGAGGTATATCTGTACTTCACGCTGGAAGGCGCAAACTTCACCGCAAGAGTAAATCCGCGTACAACCGTACGTACTGGCGACACAGCAAAATTCGCTATCGATGTATCCAAGATTCATGTATTTGATAAGGATACAGAGCTTACGATCACGAACTAATTCTGTTTGTTCGACCGAAAGTAAGGATATTGCTGCGGGGAATCGTTGTTGCGGTTCCCCGCTTTCTGTATTCGTGACTGCTCGGTACTTCCACAGTTACGAGCTGCTGTCCTGAATGGTTCCCGTAATTCAAAAACCTTTCCTGTTGTTATACTGAAAATCAGATTAATCTGAAAAATGAAAAAATCTCAAAAGAAACGAAAATAGTGGTTGACAAAGAAAAGGTACGTGGGTATAATAATAAAGCGCTGTCGGCGAAACGTTTTAATACAGCAGGCGTTAAGCAGACTGGCCCAATAAATAGAAATTAAATATAATATAGAATAATTCAGTGTTTGGAGAAGTACTCAAGAGGCTGAAGAGGCGCCCCTGCTAAGGGTGTAGGTCGTTAACGCGGCGCGAGGGTTCAAATCCCTCCTTCTCCGTTTACAGGTTTTTCAAATTAAAAAGATTGAATTAAATATGCATTCGAAAAAATTTGAAAAATTTGAAAAAAGTTGTTGACAAAACAAAGAACTCGCGATATACTATCAGAGTTGCTCCGCTAAATACGAAGCAGGACAACAGCTTAGAAAAGAAGCACCTTGATAACTGAACAGTGAGACAACCTTGAAAAGATTCTAAAAGAG
>JAJQHQ010000072.1:0-11010 GCA_021199655.1 Lachnospiraceae bacterium
GCGATTTTAAATGGACTTTTTCCCGTAACTGTGAAGGTACTGAACAGTTACGAATGAAAACGCATATTTTACAGAATGGGAATGCCGGCGTCCTGGCAGGCATGGAGCGTTTCTTCATCCCAGATACCGGCCTGAACCTCTCCGATGTGTGCTTTCTGCAGCAGAAGCATACAGATCCTGGACTGGCCGATGCCGCCGCCAATGGTCAGCGGAAGCTGGTTATTAAGAAGCATCTGGTGGAACGGAAGCTTTCTTCTCTCATCACAGCCTGCTTTGGTGAGTTGCTCATCCAGAGATTTCGAATCTACGCGGATACCCATGGAGGAGACTTCCAGAGCGCACTGCAGCGGCTCATGCCAGAAGATCAGGTCGCCGTTCAGCTTCCAGTCATCGTAGTCCGGTGCACGGCCGTCGTGGCGCTGTCCGGACTTCAGCAGGTCGCCGATCTGCATGATGAAGATGGTCTTTTTCTCTCTGGCATAGGCGTTTTCCCGTTCCTTCGGGGTAAGATCCGGATAGAGAGCCTCCAGCTCCTGGGAGGTGATGAAAGAGATATCGCGGCACAATTCTGTGTCAAGCTGCTCATAGCGGTATTTGATCTCGTCCAGCGTGTTGCAGATGGATTCCACGATACGTTTTACGACCATTTTCAGATAATCAAAATTCCGGTCTTCGGCGGTGATGATCTTTTCCCAGTCCCATTGATCGACATAGGCGGAGTGGAGATTGTCAAGCTCCTCGTCTCGCCGGATCGCGTTCATATCGCAGAGGAGACCGTTGCCCACATGAAAATCGTAGCGGTAGAGCGCCATTCGCTTCCATTTCGCGAGGGAATGTACGACCTGTGCCTCCATCTGCGCGTCTGGGATCTCAAAAGAGACCGGACGTTCCACGCCGTTCAGATCGTCGTTCAGGCCGGAGGCGGGATCCACGAACAATGGCGCGGTCACGCGTTTCAGCTTCAATGCCATACAGAGCTTGTTCTGCATCAGGTTTTTGATCATACCGATCGCCTCCTGCGTCTCATAGCTGCTGAGGCAGGAGTGATAATTGTCTGGTATCACAATAGAACTCATTTCGATGTACTTCCTTTCTGCTGCGCTTTTCTGCTGATTTTAGCACAGGCGCCAGTGTTTTGTCCACATCAGTCATCCCATTCGCTCTCGAATTCGATGATGGCGCCGGTGGAAGCGTTGATCGTGCATTCGTATTCCATTTGTCCCTGATAAAACTCGACCTCGTAGACCATCATGCCGTCTTCCTTATCCAGTTTTGCCTTCTTGAACGTCACATCAGATGTGGAAACCCCGGCTTTTTCAAGGGCGATCGTTTTTGCGTCGTCCAGGCTGATGCAGGTGGTGCCGCTTGAAGTGCCGGAGGTGGTGCCTGCTGCATCGCCGGAGACATTTGTTGTGCTGCCAGAGCCGGCGGCCCCGGAGGTGCCGACTGAATTGTCGGCACCTGTGGTATTAGCTGCTGCGCTGGCTGCTCCGGAAAGAGTGCTTTGCGTCAGCTCCATGGAGAAGCTTAAGATCTCTCCGCTGACTGCGCTGATTTCGTATTCATACTCTGCGGTATCTGTGTAGAACTCAATGTCATATACGGAAAGTCCGTCGTCATTGTCGAGTTTTTCCTTTGTGAATGTGACAGTGAATACGTCTTCTGCGGTGCTGTCATCCGCTGCACTTTCAGATGCGCCCTCTGCTGTGCTTTCCGCGGCATCGTTTTCTGTATTTGCTGTATCTTCTGCTTCTTTTTCCAGAAGTTCCGCTTCGTTTTGCGCAAGCGCTTTGGCTTCCTCCAGTGAGAGCGCAGTGCCGGAGTCTGCAGCCGTATACAGGGACGCGATCAGCGAAGTGTATTCCACGGACTTTTTCAGTACGCTGCCGGTGTAAGCCTGTATCTGATAGTCATACTCCGTACCGTCCGCGGTAAACTCCACTTCATAGACAAACTGTCCGTCTTCATAATCGTATTCTGTGTAAACAGCTGTCGCCGATACCGGGTCAACGCCCGCGTCCGCGAAAGCAAAATTCTGTGCGGCCTCAGAGCCGATGACAGAACCGGTGGAGCTTTCGGAGACTGTTTCCGAAGCGCTTTCCGCAGCATATGCGATGCCGGAGCCGGAAGCAGCAAGCAGGGTGAACGTGCAAACGATTGAGAATATGGATTTCCGGGTGACCCTGAATAAATTCTGTGTATTGTTCTTCATGGTGTTGTCCTCCTTTTTGTTTACTGTATTGGATAGTTATTTTGTGATTACAATATAACAGGCAAAGATTAGAGGAACATTAGAGTCTCATTAAAATTACATTAGAAGAATTCCACCGTAAACGTACTCCCGTCTCCGGGACTGCTTTCTGCCGAAACGGCTCCGTTGTGAATGGCAGCGATTTCCTTTACCATGGCAAGCCCAAGCCCGCTGCCTTCTTTGGAGCGGGATGCGTCTGCCTGATAGAAGCGGCGGAAAATGTTCGGCAGGTCTTCTTCCGGGATGCCGATGCCGTCGTCCTGCACGGTAAGGAGGATTGTGGAGGCGTTTTGAATAACTTTCTGAGTATTTTCTGTGTGTGAATCGGTACCGGCCGCAGGAAGATGATTTTCAGTTCGAGTATCTGCGGCTCCAAGACTCACGTAAATATGCCCGTCCGGATTTCCGTAACGGTAGGCGTTGCTGATCAGATTGGTGAGAAGACGGGTCAGAAGTTCCCGGTTGCCCGAAAGATGAAGTTCCGGTTCGGCGCTGCAGGTAAGTGTGATGCCGTTTTCACGGATCAGCGCCATATCCTGACAGACATTTATCACCAGTTCAGAGAGGTCGAGGTCTTCTTTTGTGTAACGTTCGGGCTGCAGCTTCAGACGGGTGACATCCAGCATGTCGCTGATCATGCGGTTCATCTTTTTACTCTGACGGGCAATCGTTTCCAGCGCTTCCCGGTATTCCTCGGGGGTACTGTGTTCTTCATCGAGGACCAGTTCGCACTGGGCGCGGATGACTGCGACGGGAGTACGGAGCTCATGAGAGGCATCCGAGACGAACTGCTGCTGTTCCTGAAAAGAATCCTCCAGCCGCGTGAACATTTCGTTGAACTGCTCCGCGAGCCGGTGCAGCTCATCCTTCCCTTCGCCGAGCTCAATGCGCTCCTTCAGATCATCGCCCTGCCGGATGCGGGCAGCAGTGTCCGAGATATCCCCAATGGGAGCGAGTGCGCGGCGGGCGATGACCCAGCCTCCAATGATGGCGAGCAGCACAAGCCCCGGCAGCAGGATCAGGGATGTGCGGGAGATCGCCGACATCTCAACATCCCCCTGTTCCTCAGATACGATGCCGCGCAGCCAGAGCCCGTCAAGAGCGTCGGAACTGTCAGAGGCGTCGGAACTGTCAGAGGCATCGGAACTGTCAGAGGCGTCCGAACTGTCAGAGCCGCCAGAACCGCCAGTTCCATCAGAATCGTCAGCTTCGTCGGACGCATCCGATGAAAGCTTACGGTCAAATACGTAATAGAGCGTGCCATTCACCGTAACACGCTGTACTTCGGAATCCAGAAAAGAGAGGGAAGAGGTGTAAGCGGCAATCGGGTTTTCACCGTAGATAAGCGTGCCGTCCGACTGATACAGAGCGGTGTAGATGCCGTTCACCTCGTCAAGAAAATCATCGTCAATCTCGATATAGCCGTCCTGATAGCGGACGTAATAATCAATATCCTGACCGGTCAGAAGGGAATCCGGAGAGGAGTAATATTCGACTTCATCCACGTTGTCTTCCACAGCGGAGATCAGAGTGTCGCGGATGGTCTTTTGAATGGTCTGCCTGCTGACCGACAAAATGACAAAAAAAGTGAGCGCCACGTTCACGATCAGGATCGCGGAAAACCAGAGGGTGATCTTTGCGCGGATGGAAAGCTTTTTCATGGAAGGGCGCTCCTTTCACGGACAATGAAAAACCGGACACCAGATATACGGACAGCAGATATACAGTCAGATAGCAGAGGCGTCAGCGTGAAGCTGGAGAATCCGCCCGCAGCACATACCCGCGGCCGCGGACCGTATGGATCAGCTTGTCTTCGTGCCCGTCGTCAATTTTCCACCGCAGATAGCTGATGTAGACGTCAACGACATTGGTGCCGCCCTCGTAATCAAAATTCCAGATATGGTTCTCGATCTTCTCGCGGGAAAGCACCAGATTCGCGTTCAGCATCAGGTATTCCAGCAAAGCGTATTCTTTGGCGGAAAGCACGATCTCCTGACTGCCGCGTGTCACGCGCCCGAGCGCGCAGTCCATCACAAGATCCCCGACGACGAGCTCATTGCGGGCGCTGCCGTGTGCGGTACGGATCATGGCGCGGATGCGGGCCAACAGCTCTTCGAATGAAAATGGCTTGACCAGGTAGTCGTTCGCGCCCAGATCAAGCCCCTTTACGCGGTCAGCAATGGAATCACGGGCGGTCAGAAAGAGCACAGGCGTCGTGTTGCCTGCCCCGCGGAGAGTGCGCAGCACAGACAGGCCATCCATGCCCGGCATCATAATGTCGAGGACGGCCGCGTCATATTCCGCGCTGGTGAGAAAATCCAGCGCCTCCCTGCCGTCAAAACAGCCATCAACGCTGTACCCTTCCGAGGTCAGTTTTTTCGTAATGATGCGGTTTAAGTCCCGCTCATCCTCTGCCAGCAGAATCCTCATAATGCCACTTACCTTTCCCTGCACCTGGTCCCATTACGTTCCTGTATTCGTAACTGCTCGGTACCTTCACAGTTATTCTTTTTCGGCTCATGAGCGGAACAGCGCGCGTTCCCTCATGCTGCGGGCCTGTAGAATACGTTAAATTTACAGCAGTTTCTTCAGAACACGTGAAATTTACAGCAGCTCCTTCAGAATAAACTGGTAAATATTCTGGCTGTGCTCCCGCCAGCTGCGGCATGCTTTTTTCGCGTGCTCCTCATTCGGAACCGTGATGGTCAGATCGATGGGGTTGGAATACTTATCCTTCACCACGCAGCGCACGGAATAGTCGCCGGTCGTATTTTTATAATAATCCGCAAGTACCGAGACCTCATCGTGCATCTGGATCTTATTTTCCTGCATGTACTGGTCGATCTCCTCGCGGATGGACGACGCGATGCGGGCATGGAAATATTTCAGAGCCTCGGCACCCGCCTCCGTGATCGAATAATAGGAACAGTTGCGCACAGCCTCAACACGCACCATCTGCCCCTCCTCCAGATCGGCAAACACCGACTGCAGCGTAAAATAATTGGTATAGCCCTTCTCCAGGATAAAGTCCGAAATCTGTGCCTTTGTCAGCGGAAAATCCGTCTTGTCCAGCATATACAGGACGATCAGCTTATAAAGTGAAACCGGTTCAGCCATAGGTACGCTCCCTTTCCTTTTTTTCATAGAAAAAAGTATATCATTGGAAAAGGATTTCGTAAAGTGGCAAAGACCAAGAAAAACGGGTGCCTGGCGCGGATGTGCTGTGTAATAACGGTGCAGTGTCATGCTTTCGGAATAAGAGACGGAAGAAAAATGTGTGGACTCTTGTAATTTGTGATTTTGCATGCTAGAATAAACAAAAAAGCGAAACGGACGGACTCCATCCGCAGAGTCCAACGAAAAATGAGAAATTTCAGATAACGGAGGTGAAGCAGGAATGGGATACTATCTTAACAGTAACCAGATGTACTCTCTTTATGAAAGTGAGGCCAAAAAACCTTACTTTGTAGATAAAACAGCCATGTTGAAAGTGCTGATCCCATTAGTGGAAGAGGGAAATAACCATATCTGTATCACCCGACCGAGACGCTTCGGCAAGTCGGTGATGGCTGCGATGGTCGGGGCTTTCTTCAGTAAGGGCTTCGACAGCAGCTGTATTTTTGATTCTCTGAAGATAGCGCAGGCTTCTGAAAAAAGTCCGGCTGAGGCATTGGCCGTCGAGGAACAGTTTGACTATCGGGAGTATATGAATCAGTATAATGTGATTTATTTAAATTTTATCAAACCTGCTAATGTAAGTAAAAGCTATGATGAATTTATAAACAGCATAGAGGCATTTTTGATCCGCGATTTAAGAAAAAGCTTTCCGGATACAGATTACTGGGAAGGGCTTTCTCTGGCAGATTTTCTGGGGCTGATCTATGCGGATACACAGGAAAAATTCATCCTGATATTGGATGAATGGGACTGTATCTTCCACAAGTCCTATACCACGAATGAGGACAGAAAAGGCTTTATCAACTGGCTTGCGGCTTTGACGAAGGATACGGGGTATGTCGCGCTAAGCTATATGACGGGTGTGCTTCCAATCGCAAAGTATTCAAGCGGCTCAACGATCAATAATTTTGATGAGTATACGATGGCAGTGCAGCCCAAATTCAGTGAGTATTTTGGCTTTACGGAAGAAGAAGTTGACATGCTGTATGACCGGTATCTGAAAAGGACAGCTTTTCCGGCTGTCACAAGAGAAGAGCTGAGGATCTGGTATGACGGTTATCATACAGCGGGCGGAGTGAGACTGTACAATCCCCGTTCAGTTGTAAAAGCCCTTTCCAATAACTGTCTGGCGAGCTACTGGACATCATCGGGGCAGTATATGGAAATATCCACGTACATCATGAATGACCGTGCCGATGTAAAAAAAGACGTGGCGCTTATGGTAGCCGGGGAAGCGGTGCCGGCAAGAGTGGAAGAATTTGCGGCCACATCGATGAACCTGACCACGCGCAACGAGATTCTCTCCGCGATGGTGGTCTATGGCTTTCTGAATTATGAAGATAGCAAGGTTCATATCCCGAACCGGGAGCTGATGGATGAGTTTGCAAAAACCATCCGGGAACGGGAAAATCTGGGTTATATTAACCGTCTGGCAATGGAGTCCGACCGGATGCTGCGTGCTACATTGAAGGGCGACACGAAGACGATGGAGGAAATATTACAATTTGCGCATGATACGGAAACGCCTCTTTTAGATTACAACGATGAGACGGAGCTGACCGCGATCGTGAATCTTGTCTACCTGGCGGCGCGTGATACTTATTATGTGGAAAGAGAGAATAAGGCAGGAGAAGGATATACGGATTTTATCTTCTATCCGGAAAGAACTGGAGATCCTGGGATTATTCTCGAGCTGAAAGTGGACGACACGCCGGAGGCGGCGATCATCCAGATCAAAGACCGAAAGTATATGCTGAAATTTCAGGGAAAGATGGCCGAGAGAAAACGCCATACCGGACGAATCCTGCTGGTGGGGATCGGTTACGACAAAAAGCAAAAAGATCATCACTGCAGGATCGAGACCGTGCAGAATGTATAATCTGAGAAACGATTACTGAACATATTACAGGTAATGAAAGAACACCCTTATTTCCGAGAACTTGCGGAATGAAGGGTGTTATTTTTTATTGCTGAAATTAAAACAAACGAAAGAAAATAGTAATTATTTTGTAAAAAAACGTAATATTTATCTTGTCCTTTTAGGATTAGCGTGATAGAATTACATTTATTATAAGCTTGCACTTGTCTCATTTGAAATGACGGGTTATAATTGTTTGAAGAATAGAGCCCGATTGCACGAATGGCAGGTTTTATTGCACGAATGGCATCATCAGCGGAAGATAAATCTGCTACAATAAAATGACGAATGTAACTGTGAAGATGCTGAACAGATAAGAAGGAAAGACATATTTAGACTTTTTGAAAGCCGGGGAGGTAAAAAGATTATGAATGGAAAAATCACGGGACGTCATCGTTTACTTGCCATGCTGCTGGTTTTTGCATTGATCTTTCAGCAGACGGATTTAGCTGCATTGGCAGAGGACGGCACAGCTTCAGAGACGGAAGTGCTGACCGCGATAGAGGAAAATGAGCCGACGGGGGGGGCAGGCTGAGACAAAGACCGATACTGAGACGAAGAGCGGGACGGAGTCTGCCGCGCAGACAGAGACCACGGCGCAGACGAAGACGGAGAGCGAGACGCAGGCGGTTGCACAGACAGACAATGCACCACAATCAGAAAGCAATACGCAGACAGAAAGCAATACGCAGACAGAAGGTACGGAGAACGGGAACGAAGCGGAGACTGACAGTACGGCTGCTTCAGAGACCGTATCAGAGATGGAGACAGAATCGGCTGTCGGGTCAGAGACACAGACGGAAACAAGTATGGATTCCACGACAGTTTCTTCAGAAGCTGAGACAGAAAATATAGCAGGAGATAAGGAGTCAGAATCAGAAAGCGAAAACAGTACTGAAACAGAGCCCGAGAGCGAAACAGAAACGGAAATGACGGAGGCGGAATACCCGGCTGCGTCATTTGAGGTTAAGCTGAATGAGGGTATCACTGTGAGTGCGTCGGCAGAAGCCGGGGTGCTCCCGGAGGGAGTCTCCATGATCGTGACCCTTCTGGAGAAAGATAAGGATGAGACGGCTGCCATGTACAGCGAAGCGGAGGCAGCTCTTAAAGAAAATGAGATTGAGTATGACGGATTTATCGCGCTTGATATCAGCTTTCAGGCTGCGGACGGCACTGAGATTGAGCCGGAGCAGGGAACTGTTGATCTTAAGATTGAAGTGGAGTCGACACTTCTGGATGAGGATGTAGACGCTGATTCTCTGACCATGCAGCATCTCGCGGAGACAGACAACGGTCTGGTGGCGGAGGCGGTCGCGGATGCCGGAGAAAAGGCAGAAGGAACTATAGAGACAGATGAGGACGGCAGCGTGAGCATGGAGTTCACGGTGGACAGCTTTTCGTATTTTACGCTGACGTATAACAATAGCAATGCGCTGACCATTTATCTGGTGGATGAAGGCGGAAATGCTATTCCGGATGCCAGTACAGTTTCTCTTGGCAGTACAAATATTACTTCTACCAGCTGGACGGACATCGAGACTGCTGCGGCCGAATATATCAGTCAGGCGGAGACAGAGGGATATACGTATGTAGATGCACATTTAGGCAGCTATAACGGAACGAATACGGTTACATATATAAAATATAATTCAAGCGGATCAAACAGAGGTTGGCGGTACAGTTCCGCTTCATCTACGCCTGACAATAGCACAAGCGGTACCTCTGTAGGCAGTAATGCAATTTATCTGGTGTTTTCAGCAAGCAGCGGCGGCGGCACCGGTGGCGGCTCGGCCGCAGAGATTACGCCTGCCTACAGCAAGTATGTCTCGGATAATGGGAACGGTACCTATGATCTGACTCTGACGGTTACAGGAGATGTTGCTACGACGACATCAAAACAAATGGTAGATATCATCTATGTGCTGGATGTGTCGGGAAGTATGAAGTACACTATGAGCGACGATAGTAACGCTTCTACTGGAAGCAGAAGACTGGACTATGCGAATTCCGCGATTACGACATTGACGAACAGTCTTGCCGACAATTCCAGTTTAGACGTACGTTATGCATTGGTGACATTCAGCGGAAGTTCGGGCGACGGAACGTATAACGATGCGACAACGAAAGTGTCCTGGACTTCCAGTGCCTCTTCTTTGACAGGCGGTCTGCCCAGCAGTGCATCTGGCGGGACGAATTATCAGGCCGGACTTAGAAATGCGGCAACGCTGTTAAACTCGGCCAGATCCGGAGCGATTACTGTTGTTGTATTTCTATCAGATGGTGAAGCTGGCTATTATTATGATGAAAATGGAAATACGACCGGGAGTGGCAGCGGTTATAACGCGAATGCTATGAGCGCTGCACAGTCACAGTTGGCGTCCATGAGTATGAATTATTTCATTTCAGTGGGCGTCGGACCTACTTCCAATTATACAAAGCTTGAGAACTTGAACAGTTCAGCGGCAACCGGAGTAACGACTGCGTTTTATGCCGGGACAGACAGTTACTCTTTAACGAACGCCTTTGATGCTATTCAGGCGCTCATTACATCCTATGCGTTTTCTGGTGTGACTGTGACGGATGTACTGAGTGAGAATGTAGACATCGTGGCAAATGCTCAAGATGTTGTCGAGCTTAAGATAACAGTGACAGATGAGAGCGGAACTCCTGTAGCATCAGGGATTGGAAGTGTGACTTTTACGGATGGAACCGATTCAATCACCTTAACAGCTGCTTATGATGAAGCAAACAAGTCGTTCAAACTGTATTTTCCGGATGATTATGAGTTGGAAGACGGCTGGACTTATTCAGTGACGGCGACTGTAAAGGTATCAGACAAAGCATATGAGAATTATCAGAAAAATAGTGGTTATACAGATACGGGAGATGATGGTACAGACGATCCGACGCTATCTGCAAGTGAATATATTTCATCCGGACAGGATGGCTTATATACGAACGCAGATTCATCACTGGAATATACCTATAATGGGGAAGCACATACGGCAGCAGCCGCAAATGATGTAGATTATCCGATGCCTGTAATTCAGCTGGAAGTGGGTACTCTGGTGATTGAAAAGACAATCGAAGGGATAGACAGCAGTGATACGGATGCACTTGATGCTTTAAAGGCAAGTCTGTATTTTACATATACACTGGATGGCGGGACATCTGAAACAGTGTATCTGAGTGATTTCGATTGTGATAAGACTACAGGTGTTTATACTTATGAAGTTAGTGGTTTAAAACCTGATGATGTCTATACTGTTACTGAGTCTTGGGCAGATTGTCTTTCCAGCTATGGGTATAGTCTGGATACTACTGCTGCTAATTCGGACACAGATGAAGAAACAATAACGATTGTAGCAGATGAGAATGTTACTGTTACAGGGAACGAAAATACAGCTTCGTTCACGAATGTTTATAAAAATACGATCACAATCAGCGGAAGCAAGACGTGGGAGGACTATGACAATGCGGGAGGACTGCGCCCGTTGAGCCTGACGCTGAGCCTTTATGCAGGGAACAGCACGACTCCGATCACGCCCCAGAGTACTAACCCGGATGGCGATTATTACATCCAGTGGAACTATACAGCCGGGACGAATGAGTGGACGTATACGATCACAAACGTGCCGATGTATGACGACAATGATCAGCTGAT
>JAJQHQ010000072.1:11110-70130 GCA_021199655.1 Lachnospiraceae bacterium
CGACCCATAATGTCACAAATGCGGACTTCACAAACAAGATCGTCAACCCGAGCAAAGCAGTAAATGTAGGGGGAGATACATCCGTAGCAGTCGGTGATGAACTGACTTATACGATTGCCTATACAAATACCACAAGCTCAGTGATCAATACGGTTACAATCATAGATTATCTGGATTCAAATGTGGAGTATATATCTTCAACTGTAGATGGGAATACAGCAGACCCAAAGAAAGATAAAACCACATTAACCTGGATTATGGGCAGTCTGGATCCTGGTGCTACCATTGCCGTTACAGTAATTGTAAAGGTGGTTACTGTGCCGACAAATGGAGCCAGAACGATTAGCAACTATGCAACTGTAAACGGGATTACTACCAATACCGTAGAAAATACGGTGGATCAGATCACCCTGAACGTCACCAAGACCTGGGATGACACAATCTATTCGGATCTGCGGCCATCGGAAGTGACGGTAAATCTGCAAAGCGGCGGGAACAATGTGCAGGATCCCTCAGGATCGGATGTTTCCGCGACTTTGGATGCATCGAATACCTGGACAGGTGCTTTCACCGGCCTGTCTCTGAATAATGCGCGTAATTATACTGTGGAGGAAGAGCCTGTTACGGGCTATACGGCTTCGTATGAGTATACCTATACGTATCAATACGAGGATCCGAGCGGAGCCATGGCGATCGGTACGGCCACCAGTCTGCAGGAAGTGGGGACGAATACCATCATTGCCATAGCGGTTAACATTACCAACACTCTGGATACCACCAGCCTGTCTGTGAAAAAAGTATGGGAGGATGAGGAGGACAAATATGGCCTTCGTCCGGAGAAAGTGTCGGTGAAGCTGCAGTATACGTATACTGTGCCCGGAGAGAACTGTGCAGAGGATCAGGTGGTTACTGTGCTCTATGGGGATGAGGTGGAGCTTTCGGACACCAACAGCTGGAGTACGACATTTACTGGCCTGCCTGCATATAGAAAAGCGGAGGGGATCGTTTATGCGGTGACATGGTCGGCCGTGGAGATGACGGTTCTGGATGATTATACGATAACGTACGGGACAGCCCAGGATGGCACGGATACGTATCAGATTACCAATATGCTGAATACCGGTGGTCTGGCTGTCACGAAGACTGTAGTTTCGCCGGATACCAATACGAGCGGGTCGACGTTTACCGTGCAGGTTTACAGCGAAGAATTTGCAAAAGTCGCGCAGGAAGCAATGATTACGGCTTCTGTTACTAATAAGGATGGTTCTGCTGCTGCTTCGCAGGAAAGTGCTGTTACTGCAGTTGCGGACGCTGCTGCCGGAACTACAGACTATTATGTGCAGTATACGATCACGGATGGCCAGACGCTCACCCTGTCGGACATTCCGGTCGGAGACTATATGGTGGTTGAGTCACGCACGACCGGTGGATACAGCTGGATAACAACCTATTCGGGAGATGGCGCTGGCGTTTATACGGTGGAAGCTGACGATACGGCGGAAGCTGTCATTACCAACACCATCACCGGTGAAGCACGCATTTATATTACAAAGAAGTGGGAGGATTTCAGCGATAAGTATGGTACGCGTCCGTTGAATGACGGAACGAGTTTCCAGGTGACTCTGACGCCGGTTACGGCGGTCACGGACGGCGGAAACACCACGTATTCGCTGAATACTTCGGGTGCGATTACGACTACCGCCGTCTGGGATACAGGGGCAGATTCCAATGGCTGGACAATCTCACTGGCGGATGTGCCGATGTATGACGCAAATGGCTGTGCGATCTCATACGCGATCACAGAGACGGATTTAAGCAGCCAATACTATTCGATGAATGTGACGTCGAATGGGGCAATTGGCTCGGTGACGGCAGCTGGTATTACGTATGCGACCATTACGCCTGCGAATAATACCAGATTCACGATCACAAATACATTGCAGACGGTCGATGTCACTGTGAGCAAGACGGTGCTGGATCCGGATGGAAAGACGGTTGCGGCGGCCGACCTTAAGGATCGGTTTACCATCGCGCTGTATGCCTATACCCGTTCCGAGGACGGTCAGGGCGGCTATACCTATACAAGAGCGAAGGATACGGATGGTGAGGATATTGTTTATACCTATACGATATCTGCCGGAGACAGCTATAAATTTACCGGCTTGCCTCTGGGCTATTACTGGTCAATCAGCGAGTGGACGCCCGGTAATGCGGAGTATTACTATAGTTCGGCAGTGCAGATCACAGGTGCCGCGGATGAGGGTGATGTTTACAGATGGTATGACACGACAAATAAGCGTTGGGCGAATAGCTACCGTTATGTCTATCTGGATGGAACGAATCCAACGGTCTCCATCGCGCTTACCAATACGATCGAATCTGTTTCTCTTGGCGTGGATATGTCGGCATTCCCGGCGGTGATCAAGACCTTCAGCACGGATGCACTCTCGGTTGATGCGTCGATCGAGCAGACATTCTCCTACATTATTAAATCTGAGGGAACGACGGTCGCGAAAGGGACTACGACGGTGACGGCGACGAACAGTGAGGATGGCGTCGGAAACGTGACATGGGCCTATGAGCCTGGTTATGAGGATGCTTTCTTCTATACAGAGACAGGAACCTATATATACGAGATTTATGAGGAAAGTACGCAAGCGGCCGGTATTGATTATGATGATACACATTATACTCTGGTGATATCGGTGACGCTTGATGAAGATCCTGCCAGCGCATCCTATGGTTCACTGGCCGCGAGTTATGCGATTTACACGGATTATGGTACCGCGGATCAGAAGGAAATGATGACGACGGACAGCCATGGGTATATAGCAGCCTTCTTCACAAATACCTACGACCCGAATGATACCACCTTTACTTTGATGATGAGCAAAACTCTGCTCGGGCGTAAGCTGACCAGAGGGGAGTTTTCCGTTGCCATTCAGGAATATACGGATGACACCTTTGCGGTGACGGAAGGAACTACCGTGACAGCGTATAATACGGAGAGCGGAGATTTCAGTCATGGCTTTACGTACACGGCGGCAGGAGACTATTATTATAAGGTAACGGAAAATGTTCCGGCAGATGCCGTAGAGAACAGTGACGGCAGCTGGACATATAATGGCATGACATACGATGTCGGCGGCCTGGAGTATTATGTGAAGGTGACCGTGGGCGTCAATGCAAGTGGCAATGCGCTGAGGGTGACTGGCGTATCTTATAAGACTGCTGTAAATGACGGCTGGTCGGATTACATCGCCGATTATATCAGCGCAAATAATACAACACCGATTGCGTTTACAAACAGTTATATTGCAGAAACAACGACAGAACTGACTGCTTCGAAGAAACTTTCCGGCAGGACGCTTGTCGATGGGGAATTTACCTTCCTGCTCGAAGCGGTAAGCGAGGGCGCACCGCTGCCGACAGGTGAGGTGACTGCGGATGCAGATGATACGTATGGTGTTTCTGAGGGTACTAGATACGTCGTGGCCTCCAATGCGGCGGATGGTTCGATCCGCTTTGGCAATATCTCCTATACACAGGCTGCTATCGGGGAGACATATACCTATCGTGTGGCAGAGGTTGTCGGCACTGCGAATGGTATGACTTATGATACAACGACCAGAGAAAAGCTTATTTATGTAAAAGTGGAGGATAACCAGAATGGTACGCTGAAGCTTACCGTCACTTCCAATGGAACAGAAGACACGGATGGGGACGGTGTCAATGATATCGTCATCCGCAACATTTTCGAGCGCGGAACGGTCACCATTTCCGGCACTAAGACCTGGGTAGATGGCGAGACGGAGCATGACAATCCGCAAGAAGTGGAGCTTACTCTGTATTATTCAACAGACGCGGGGGACAGCTGGACGGAATATACAGAAAAGGAATACACGTTTTCCTGGGGAACCTCCAATAAAGATACCTGGACCATCGTGAATCTGCCGCAGTATTCTGTGACCGGCGAAGAGATGACGTGGAAGGTCGTTGAGACGGCAGTAGAAGGCTATACTACGGCTTATGATGAGAAGGATCCGTTTGCGATTACCAATACGATCATACAGGAAATGGTGACCCTGACCGGCACCAAGACCTGGATCGAGCCGACACAGACAGAGCATAACAACGCGGAAGAACTGACGCTGCTTGTGTATCGCACGAGTGCCGGTACGAACCTGACGCCAACGCTGGTATCCGCTGATGAGTATACCGTGACATGGGATGGTTCTGCTTATACCATCACCGGGCTGGATAAATTTGACAGCCAAGGCTATCCGTATACCTATTCAGTCGAGGAGAGCTACAGTGCCGATTACAGCAGTCTGTATGCGGATTACACGGGCACATATACCACGGAGACGGACACGGACGGCTATACAGTGTACCATTTCGTCAACACCGCGCCCGATGAGGAGCCTTCTTTTACTGTGGATAAGGAAACGGTAAGCACCTCCGCCCATCCGGAAGGATATGTGACAGGTGAGGAAATACAATATACAGTCACGGTAACGAATACCGGAAATGTGACCATTCATGACGTCACTTTGACGGATGAACTGGTCGGGGCATCCGGCGACAATGCGATATCCGTCGGAGTATTAGAGCCGGGAGAAGAATACTCGGTATCTCTTTCCTATGTCGTGACAGAAACGGATGTGGCTGCAGGCAGCGTGACCAATGTAGTTATTGCCAATGCGAAGAATCCACATGATGAGGATCTGCCTCCACAGACAGATATCGTCACCGATCCGGTGATCAGTTTCGGCGCGTCCGATGGCTTTACGATCACCAAGATCATCACGCCGGAGAGCGGAACTGTGACGGATGAGATGGCGGAGGATACGTTTGATTTCACTGTAACAGGCCCGGATGACTTGTATAAGCTGTTGCAATATTCAGGGGCTGTCGTGACTTATCAGATTGGTTCCGGCAGTACAAAGACCGCACAGGTGAACAGCGACGATACGTTCACGATTACAGGAGTAAAGCATGGTGAGACTGTTACCGTTCACACGATGCTTCCGGTTGGCAGCTATACGGTGACGGAGACGTCCTCCAACGGAAATATTTATCATTATGAGGTAAGCATAACGAGCCGGACGGATGTAGGCAGTACCTCCGGGTCAACCGGTAATACAGCAACACTGACAGAAAATGGAACCGTTGCTTTCACAGCAATCAATAAGCCTGCAACCACGAGCGTAAAGGTCACAAAGAACTGGGTGGACGGCGATGGAAACCCACTTGAGGCGGATTTGATACCGACAGATGAGGAGATTGAAGTGACTCTTCTTGGTGTGGCATCGTCTGTTACCGGAAGCGGCAATCTGATGCTGACGGGCAGCTATTCGGCTGCCGCTTTACTGACAGCGGACAGCTGGGAGTATACGTTTGAGAATCTTCCGCTGACGGACGGCAACGGGAATACCTGGATGTATAGCGTGACAGAAGAGACAGCTGTTGCTGGATTTACGGCAGAAACTACAACTGTAACTGCATCTGTAAATTCAGATGGTACGGATGGTTATAAGGCCGTACTGGTGAATGTGAAGGATTCGGAGAATCTGGCAGAACCGCAGAAAACCAATGACGCCGCTGTCGTGACAGTGGAGACGGCTGATGGCGAAGCGCAGATGGTGACAGTGGGGACGCAGTTTACCTATACCATTACTTATACAAACAATACGAATAAGAAGGCGGATGTGGTCATCACGGATGTATTGCCGACCGGCTTACAATATGTAAGCTCTGATCCGAAAGCGGCTGTAAACGGTCAGACTGTTACATGGACGATTGAGGATGTAGCTCCGTTCACCGTTGGCAGTGTGACAGTGACTGTCGTGGTTACTGAGGATGCGCTAAGCAGCGGAGCATTCGATCCGCAAATTACGAATTCTGCTACGGTACAGGTAGGTGGGGAACCCACGCAGACAGCGGATGATACGATTGAAATCTATAATCCGGCTTGGACAGTTGATAAGACTGTCACCGGCATGACCGGCGAAATCGACCAGACGACCGGCCTGCAGAAGGCAGTGGTGGGGGACACCCTGACCTATACGATTACAATCGCGAACACCGGAAATGTGACGATCACGAAGCCTGTGACCGACACATTTACAGTGGATGGCGAAACGGTTGATCTGGCTCTTAGCCAGACAGCGGGAGACGGCACCTATGACGCGGACGCGAAGACCGTGACGCTCGCGGCAGGTGAGACGGTCGTCCTCACGGCGGTCTACTCGGTCGGCGTGACGGATAACGCTCTGGTGAACACGGTGACAGTCGGCGACGAGGACGACCCGGATGCGCCGACCGACACGGTGCCGACCGAGGTCGAGGACGTACCGGCGCTGCTGCTGGTAAAGGAGACGACCAGCACACCGGCGGACGGAGAGGCGTACGCACTCGGCGAAGTGATCACTTATAAGCTGACACTGTACAATCTTGGAAATACGACGATCACCGATATTGTGGTAGAGGACGCGCTGACCGGCAACAGCGGAGACAATGCGTGGAAGGTGGATTCCCTTGCACCGGGAGAATCCGTAGTGTTTACCACATCCTATACTGTGACGGAGGCGGATATTCTGGCGGGAAGCGTGGTGAATGAGGCGACAGCCTCCGGCTCGATTCCTTCCGGTGATGTCACGGGTGATTCCGGGGAGGATACGACCCCGGTGCCGCAGGAGGATCCGGGTGAAGCCATTACCGAAGACCCGACGCAGGACCCGAATGTAATGATGACGGTGGTAAAAGAGACGACCAGCACGCCGGCGGATGGGGAAGCCTACGCGCTCGGCGAGGAGATCACGTATCAGATCACCGTGACAAACGTGGGCAATCTGACGATCACGGATCTGGTGGTGGAAGATGAACTGACCGGCAACAGCGGGGACAACGCCTGGACAGCCGATTCCCTTGCTCCCGGAGAGTCCGTGGTATTTACCGTCTCCCATGTGGTGACCGAGGCGGATGTGCTTGCGGGCGAGGTGGTAAATGAAGCCTCTGCAAGTGCAATCGCGGAATATGATCTGGAAGACAATCAGGACGGTGAGGTGACGCCTGAGGATCCGGAGGATGGAATAGTCGTAGATAAGACCAGAGATGATGATACGCCCGGGGACTCGCAGGAGACCGAAACCTCTCAGACAGAAGGCGATTCTCCGCAAACCGGCGATGAGACGCCAGTCCTGCCGTATATGATGCTGCTGATAAGCGCAGCGGGAGCACTGCTTGCGGGCGGAACGTACAGGCGGCGAAGACGCAGATCCGGTACCTGATAAAATGGAACCGGGATAATTGCTAAGGTATTGAACAGTTACAGGCCGGGCAGGTAAATGACCGGCAGAAGTGCCCGATTTGAGAAAATCAGATCGGGCGCTTCTTACTTTAGCTGAAAAAGTGATTTAACCAAAAAAGTGTCAAAAACGGCGGTTTACGCATTTCTTACGGAGAATGAAGGGAAACTTTAGAGAAAAAATAAGATAGAAAAGTTGAAACCTCGGAAATGTCATGCTATACTAAGGACTTGATTGAATGGCAGGGTGGACAGTTAAAGAATCAGCATCAGGGGAGAAAACGGGGATAATCAGATATGGACGAAGAGAAGAAAACGCTCGGACGGGCGAAGATTTATACGGGAGAGCCGGACGAATCGATAAGAAACAGGACAACCACAACAACCGACAGGACATCCGATCGGACATCGAATGGTACAACGACACGCAGAGCTTCAGCGGGAACCGGGAGTTCGGATAACAAGGATAATAATTCCGGCAGTACTCCGACAGGCGACCGGCGCAGCAGGCGTGCGGAGCCTATCGGTACAAAGCCGAAGGAACATCTGGCTGCGGAACAGGGCCGCAGGCGCAAGGAGATCGAGACGGAAGCGAAGATGCGCAGGCTGTGGGCGCTTTTGGGCATTCTGGTCGTGATACTGGTCGTTGCGATCGTGTACGAGATCGTGCTGGGGCACGCATCTGTGGAGACCGGGTCGCAGCGCATGAATCAGTCTTCGCAGGAGACTGAGCTGACGAAAGAGACGGAACAGCTCAGCGAAGCATCGGAGGAGACGGAGCAGTCCGGCGAGACAGAAGGCAGTGATGTGACGTCAGCGGATTTGGCGGACTCCGGTGAAGATGGAAACTCTTCGGATTCGGCAGACTCCGGTGAAGACGGAAGCACGTCGGACGCAGCTGGCACCGATGAAGAGGGGAGCTCCTCGGATTCGGCTGGCACCGGTGAAGCGGGAAACTCCTCGGATTCGACCGTCGGCGATGGGACGACACTGGTGGGCCTGGATGGCTGACCTGTCTGAAGACATGAATAAACCGAGCAGGAGGCGGCCAAATGAACTCCTGCCTGCCCGCGCCAGCCGCGAGTGGCAGAGCCATTGATTTTCTGACGCGGCTGCGTGCATAATAAACGGATACGGATACAGACGGAGGAGGAAGTGATGGGAGACCGTGAGTTTAACCCGAATGAGCGACGCTCGAAGAGACGGAAGCATGAGCTGATTATGAAATGTGTCATTTCCGTGCTTGTACTGGCGATCGTTGTCATGCTGGCCCTGCTTGTGAAGGAAGTGGCGGTTCCGGAGATCGTAAAGCTGACGACCCGTGAACAGGGGAATTCGTCAGTGGATGAGACTTCGGATACCGGTGTGATTTTGTCGGAAACGGCCGATGGAACAGGTACGGCATCAGAGGAATTAAGTGAAGGTACGCAGGACGCTTCCGGAGAGGATGCGGATGCTGCCGCTGACGGCAGCGATACGGACGCCGGAGACGGAACATCCACGGCAGAAGAGAGCGAGATCGACGCGGTGCTGATGGAGGCGGAGAATCTGGCAGCCATGTACGATTATGACGGCGCGATCGAGTGTGTGCAGGCCTCGGAGTATTATGAGACCAGCGAGCTGCTGCAGCAGGCGGCGACCAGCTATGAGAAGACGAAGGCGGACTGTGTTTCCTGGTCCCCGGAAGAAGTGACGCACATTTTTTTCCACCTGATCATCTGGGATGCGTCGAAGGCCTTTGACGGAGATCTTTATGCTGAGGGATACAACCAGTACATGGTGACCATGGATGAGTTTTCAGCGATCATGCAGACGATGTATGACGAGGGCTATGTGATGGTCAGCATGCACGACATGTGCGAGGTGAATGGGGACGGCACGGTGACGCGCAAGGAGATCCTGCTTCCGGAAGGGAAGACGCCGTTCGTGCTATCACAGGATGATGTCTGCTATTATCATTATATGGATGGAGACGGCTTTGCTTCGCGGCTGGTTCTCGATGAGAACGGAGACGTCAAGGCGGAATACATTGAGGACGACGGAACGGTCTCGGTCGGGGACTACGATCTGATCCCGTGGATCGACACGTTTGTGGATCTGCATCCGGATTTTACCTATCATGGGCACAAGGGAACGATTGCCCTGACCGGCTATGAGGGCATTTTGGGCTACCGGACAGATGAGGTCTACCTGACGCGGGATGAAGACCGGCTGACCAGCTGGCAGAAAGCGTATCTGGAGGAGAATCCGGACTTTGATGAGGAAGCATGGCAGGCTGAGGTGGATGCCGCTACGGCAGTTGCGGATGCGATGAAAGCGGACGGATGGGAATTCGCGAGTCATACCTGGGGGCATATCGACCCGATCGCCAAGGGGCTGGAAGGCCTGCAGACGGATACGGAGCGCTGGAAGAACAACGTTGAGACGATTGTCGGAGATACGGATATCATTATTTTCGCCTTTGGTGCGGATATCAGTGACTGGACCGAATATTCCGAGAGCAATGAATACTATATTTACCTGAAAGAGCAGGGCTACAATATCTTCTGTTGTGTGGATTCAACGCAGTACTGGGTGCAGTTCAATGGCACGTCCATGCGCATGGGCCGCAGGGATATTGACGGCTACCGCATGTATTACAATGCGGATCTGCTTTCGGATCTGTTCAATGTGAGCGATGTCTGGGACGCGCTGCGTCCGGATACGGTGGCGGAGCTCTCCGAATACGCGGGGACGATGAGCTCGGAGTACACGAGCAGCTCTGACAGCTCAGATTCAGATTCCGGCTCTGAAGGGGCGGTCTCGGAGAACGAAGGAACGAATTATTAAGTGATATGGCTCAGGGCGATTAGCTGAGCAGGACGATTAGCTGAGCAAGGCGATTTGCCGGGACGGAAGGAACTCTTCTCAACAGATGCAGCCGCAGATGATAAAAATACAGACGGAGGAACGTATGAGAACATACCTTGTAACAGGAGGAGCCGGATTTATCGGCTCTAACTACATTCACTACATGTTTCGCAAATACGACGATGCGATCCGCATCATCAACGTAGACAAGCTGACCTACGCGGGGAACCTGGAGAACCTGCGCGATGTGGAGAACCGCGCGAACTACACCTTTATCCGCGCGGATATCTGCGATTCGGCGGCAATCAACCGCATTTTTGAAGAAAATGACATTGACCGCGTCGTGCATTTTGCGGCGGAGAGTCATGTAGACCGGAGCATCCGCGACCCGGAGGTGTTTGTAAAGACGAATGTACTTGGCACGCTGGTGATGCTGAATGCGGCGAAAGCGGCGTGGGAGCTTCCGGACGGTTCGTTTAAAGAGGATAAGAAATTTCTCCATGTTTCGACCGATGAGGTATATGGATCTCTGGAAAAGGAAGGCGAATATTTTTACGAGACGACCCCGTATGCGCCGCACAGCCCGTATTCCGCGAGCAAGGCGTCTTCTGATATGCTGGTGAAGGCTTATATGGATACATATCATTTTCCGGCGAATATCACGAACTGCAGCAACAACTACGGTCCGTATCAGTTTCCGGAAAAGCTGATTCCGCTGATCATCAACAATGCGCTGCAGGGCAAGCCTCTTCCGGTGTACGGCGACGGCAAAAATGTCCGTGACTGGCTTTACGTTGAGGATCATGCGAAGGGCATCGACATGGTGCAGGAGAAGGGCCGCCTGTTTGAGACCTACAATATTGGCGGACATAACGAAAAGCAGAACATCCAGATCATTCACATCATTCTGGATACGCTGCGGGAGATGCTGCCGGATGAGGATCCGAGAAAAGCGCACATCAATGAGGATCTGATCACGTATGTGACCGACCGCAAGGGGCATGACCGCCGCTATGCGATCGCGCCGGACAAGATCCGCGCCGAGGTCGGCTGGGAGCCGGAGACAAAGTTTGAGGACGGCATCCGTCTTACGATCCGCTGGTTCTTTGAGCATGAGGACTGGATGGCGAACGTGACCAGCGGCGATTACCAGAAATATTATAGTGAAATGTATGTAACTGCTTAGAGCAGGTCCTCGCACTTGCTGCGAAGACCGTATGAGAAGATATATTATATGTACAGGAACCGCTGAGGCAGCTGTTCCCTGATATAATATAGAAAACAGGTAACTGTGAAAGTACTGAACAGTTACGAAAACAGAGGAGTTCGAAATTGAGTAAGACGACAGCAGGAAAGCTGACAGTGGAGACCTGCATGGCTTACGGATCCGATGGAGTCGAGATCGAGGGGCTGAAAGTCATCACGCCGGCTGTGTTCGGCGACGCGCGCGGGTATTTCATGGAGACTTACAATTATAATGATTTTAAGCAGGCGGGCATTGACCGGATCTTTGTGCAGGACAATCAGTCCGCTTCCAGGAAAGGCGTGCTGCGCGGGCTTCACTTTCAGAAGCAGTTCCCGCAGGACAAGCTGGTGCGCGTGGTAAGCGGCGCCGTATTTGACGTGGCAGTGGATCTTCGGGAAGGCTCGCCGACATTTGGAAAATGGTTTGGCGCGGAGCTCTCCGCGGAGAATAAAAAGCAGATCTTTATCCCGAAGAATTTTGCGCATGGCTTTCTGGTGCTTTCCGATTATGCGGAATTCACCTACAAATGCACGGATTTCTATCACCCGGATGACGAGGGCGGGATCCGCTATGACGATCCTGAGATTAACGTAGCATGGCCGATCTCCGGAGAGACGGAGCTGATCATGACGGAGAAAGACCGCTGCTGGGGGACGCTTTCCGAATATTGTTGTACAAAAGGATGCTGAAGCGGAGACATCGTTTCCCGTAACTGCGAAGGTACTGAACAGTTACGATGACAGAGGACTTGATTTTATGAGAGACATACTGACACTGGCGACGGATGTGGTTCACAGCCGTCGCATGATTTTAAAGCTTGCGAAGAATGATTTCCGGAAAAAATTCGCCGGCTCCTATTTTGGTTTTGTTTGGGCGTTTGTACAGCCTGTGATCACGGTTCTGGTCTACTGGTTTGTGTTTGAAGTGGGATTCCGGTCCTCCGACACCAGCCTTCCGGTGCCGTTTTTGCTTTATCTGGTAGCCGGCATCGTGCCCTGGTTCTTTTTTCAGGACGCGTGGAACGGTGGGACGAATTCCCTGATCGATTACGATTATCTGGTGAAAAAGGTAGTGTTCAACATCAGCGTGCTGCCGATCGTGAAGATGGTATCCGCCCTGTTCGTGCATCTGTTTTTTGTTGTTTTTATCATCGTGCTCTATTGTTTTTACGGGCATTATCCGACAATCTATTATCTGCAGCTGATCTATTATTCGTTTGGACTGTGTGTGCTCACACTGGGGCTGGTCTATATGACCAGCGCTGCTGCGGTCTTTGTCCGTGACCTGACGCAGGTCATCAACATCATCCTGCAGGTCGGGGTATGGATGACGCCGATCATGTGGGTGGCGGAAGAACGGCTGGTGAATTATCCGCTGCTCGCGAAAGTGCTGAAGCTGAACCCGGTCTATTACGCGGTCGCCGGATACCGGGATGCGTTCATTTATCACAACTGGTTCTGGCAGCGGCCGCTGTGGACGCTGTATTTCTGGTGCGTGACCATTCTCATACTGGTGGTCGGGCTGTGGTTTTTCCGCAAGATGCGCGCACTGTTTGCGGACGTGCTGTAAGAGTGCGCGGCACGGAACTGTCTGGCTTTTACAGTATGACACAGGTATATGGGATATAAGGAGAACATTTTGGATAATCAGACTGCGATCTGTTTGGATCATGTAACAAAAATATACAGGCTATATGATAAGATCACCGACCGGTTGTTTGACACACTGGGGCTGGCGCGGAAAAAATGCTACCGCGAACACTATGCGCTTAGGGATGTGAGCTTTACCGTGGAAAAGGGTGAGACCATCGGCATCATCGGCACGAACGGCGCCGGCAAATCGACGATCCTGAAGATCATCACTGGCATCTCGAGCCCAACGAGCGGCAAGGTGATGGTGAACGGACGGATTTCAGCGCTGCTGGAGCTGGGAGCCGGGTTTAATAAGGAATACACCGGCATCGAAAATGTCTACCTGCAGGGCACGATCGCCGGTCTTACCGACAAAGAGATCGAAGAACGGCTTCCGGCAATTCTGGAATTTGCAGACATCGGGGAATTTGCGAACCAGCCGGTCCGTACCTATTCCAGCGGTATGTTTGTACGGTTGGCTTTTGCCGTGGCAATCAATGTGGATCCGGAGATTCTGATCGTGGACGAGGCGCTCTCGGTCGGGGATGTCTTTTTCCAGGCAAAATGTTATCGGAAGTTTGAGGATTTTAAAAAGGCGGGCAAGACGATCCTGTTTGTAAGCCATGACCTGGGCAGTGTCAGCAAATACTGCGACCGCGTGGTACTGCTGGATCACGGAAATGTCGCAGGCATCGGCTCTTCAAAAGAGATGATCGATCTGTACAAGCAGCTTCTTGTGCATCAGGGGCCGGGGACGGAGCAGACGACTTCGCTGCAGAATACCGGCAGCGGGGAAGACGGGCAGCCGCATTGGCTGGGGATGCAGGATATGAACGCGAACGCCCTGGAATACGGCGACCGCCGCGCGGAGATGCTCGGGTTTATGGTGCTGGATGAGAATGGCCTGCCGACGACGACGATCGAGAAAGGCTCCACCTTTACCCTGAAGGTGCGGGCCCGGTACAATGAGGCGATCATTGACCCGATTTTCGCTTATACGATCAAGGATACGCGCGGGACCGAGATTACCGGTACCAATACCATGTATGAGAGGACCGCGATCCAGCCCCCCAAAAAGGGAGACGTGGATGTCGTTTCCTTTACGCAGAGGGCGGACCTGCAGGGCGGGGAGTATCTGATCTCCTTCGGACTGACCGGCTACGACGGCTGTGATTTTGTCGTTTACCACCGGCTGTATGACGTGTGCGGCCTGGTAGTCGTGTCCGCGAAAAATACGGTCGGCTTTTATGATATGAACTCCGAAATTACGGTCGAGAGGGAACGGATATCTGCAGATACGGAAGCAGACGGTTGAGGTTTGTATAAGAAATAATGAGGAGCATTGGATATGACGTCAGAAAAGATCGGTAAGGTAAAACTGAATCTGGACTTCTATCCGGGAGAAGACCTCTACAGTGACGGCGAGATCGAGGAGAAGCTGCTTGAACTTGTAAAGAACCATTCGGAAGAGGAGCTTGACCGCATCATTCGCGAGGAGAAGGACTGGGCAGTCCTGTATCATCTGTCTCACATCCGGCAGAATATTGTCGGGGGAATCTCCCTTAGACCGGATGCGAAGGTGCTGGAAATCGGCTCCGGCTGCGGCGCTGTCACAGGTGCGCTTTCAAAACAGGCGGGAAGCGTTACCTGTGTCGATCTGTCCAGACAAAGAAGCCGGATCAATGCGTACCGGAACCGGGAACGGGACAACATCGAGATTCTGGTCGGCAATTTTCAGGATATTGAGAAACGTCTGGGGCAGTATGACTGCATTACGCTGATCGGCGTCTTTGAATACGGGGCATCTTATATCAAAGCGGAGAATCCTTATGTGGAGTTTCTGCGTATCATCAAAGATCATCTGGCGCCCGGCGGGAAGATCGTGATGGCGATCGAGAACCGCTTCGGCATGAAATATTTTGCCGGCTGTCAGGAAGACCATTTTGGCAAATATTTTGAGAGTATTGAGGGCTATACGACGACCGAAGGCGTGAAGACTTTTTCCGGAAAAGAGCTGGAGAGAATGTGCGCCGAGGCCGGGCTTGAGAATGTAAAGTTCTATTATCCCTATCCGGATTATAAACTCCCGTTTCAGGTTTTTTCTGACGAACGTCTGCCAAAGACCGGTGAACTGACGATGAACCTGCGCAATTTTGACCGGGAACGGATGCTCCTTTTTGATGAGAAAAAAGCGTTTGACAATGTGATACGGGAAGGAATGTTTCCGTTTTTTTCCAATTCCTATCTGCTGGAGATCGGGAAGGAGACGCCCTCTGACCGGAGCCGGGCGGCAAGCCGCGATTCGGAGAACGCTTTGCGCTGCAAGGCTGCTGCGGAAGACAACCCGGTAATTTATAAAAAATATTCCAACGACCGGGCGCGGGAATTTTCCATCTGTACGGAGATACGTAAGGAGAATGGAAAGTGCGCCATCCGCAAGGAAGCCGCGTTTCCGGAGAGTGTCGGACATATCCGCAGCCTGCCCCAAAAGGGAGAAGCGCTGCGCAGACAGTACGCGGGCTCAAAGCTTACCGTCTGTCCCTGCGTGGAAATTGAGAGTGCGGCAGGGGATAGTCGCGATTTGAAGAACGCTCTACACTCCGTTTCGGTCGGTGCTAAACGAACGTCCACTGGACGTTCAGCACCGCGTTGCGCGGTTGCTGTAGAAAGTCCGTTTGTGAGCGGCAGAACACTGGAGGAGATCGCGGACGAAGGGATCGAGACCGGCCGATATGAACAGACAGAAGCCGTGATCCGTGAGCTGATCGCGCTGATCCGGGAGAAAAATGCAGACCGGCCGTTTCAGATGACGGAGGCGTTCACCGAGGTATTCGGACCGGCAGAGTTTACGGGAACGATGCATGCGGGCGGCGTCAGCGATATTGATATGGTGCTGGGGAACATTCTTGTGAATGCCGATGCTGCGTGGACGCTGATCGATTATGAGTGGACCTTTGATTTTCCGGTGCCCACGGAATTTCTTATTTACCGGATGCTGCATTATTATTTCGAGACGGCCCAAAGCAGGCATGTGCTCAAAGACAGGGAGTATCTGCAGCTTTCCAAAGCGGATGAGCAGACCTTCCGGCAGATGGAGATTCACTTTCAGCAGTATATCAACGGCACGCATGTTCCAATCCATGAACTCTATCCGGTGATGGGGAAGCCTGCCGTCGATATGAGAGCGGTGATGGCAGCCGGGGAAATCCCGCCGGCGGATGCGGCCAGACTGGGATTTGGGGACAGAGGAAACGCATCCCTGCTTCGCCGCGCGGCCCGGAAGCTGAAAAAATCCCTGAAAGAAATGCAAAGATGAGTTGGAAATTTGCAAAACTGGTGAAGTATAGATAACAAAATGAAGAATCCAACAATGCAATCAAAGAATAAAAAGTCAGAATTCAAAGAATCGCTGAAAAACCTGCTTGCCCAAAATGCGTTCACGGAGCGGTGGAGCAGGCGCCTGAACTCATTTCGGAAAGGGGAGCGGCACTGCTTCCGGAAGAAATCTCCTCAAAAGACAGCGGCCATCCTCTGCCCGCCGGAGGAATTTCAAAGACAGCGGACTACCATATTTCCACGTGACATTCTGGTCAGCATCGTAGTGCCGCTGTACAATACGCCGGAAGATTTCTTAAAAGAGATGATCGAATCCGTGCGCCTGCAGTCGTATGAGAACTGGGAGCTGATCCTGGCGGACGGCAGTGACGACGCGGACGGCGGTGCACATGGCAGCGGCAGCGATGGTGCGGGCGGCGGAGCGCATGGCAGCGACAACGATGGTGTGGGCAGCGGTGCGCATAGTAGCGGAAATGCACACGGCGCTGTGCGGACGATCTGCGAGAACGCCTGCGCGGCGGATTCGCGGATCCGGTACAAAAAGCTGGAGAAAAATCTCGGCATTTCCGGGAACACCAACGCCGGCCTTGACATGGCCGCGGGAAATTATATCGGTCTGCTCGATCATGATGACTTCCTGCATCCCTCGGCGCTGTATGAAGCAATGAAGGCTGTCTGTGAACATGACGCGGACTATGTCTATACGGATGAGGCGGCGTTCCTGGACGGCAATGTGTTTGACGTCAGCCACAGGCACTGCAAGCCGGATTTTGCCATTGACAACCTGCGGGCGAACAATTACATCTGTCATTTTTCCGTGTTTTCGGCGGAGCTGCTGAAGAAAACGGGCGGTTTCCGCTCCGAGTATGACGGCAGTCAGGACTTTGATCTCATCCTGCGCCTGACTGAACAGGCCCAAAATGTGTTTCATGTGCGGAAAATTCTTTATTTCTGGCGCTCCCATCCGGCTTCCGTGGCATCGGATATCAGTGCCAAGCCCTATGCCGCCGACGCGGCGAGGCGGGCTGTGGAGGCCCATCTGAAAAGAGGCTGCATTGATGCGGAGGTGACGCCGACGGACGCGTTTCCGGCAATCTTCCGGATTCGCTACGCGCTTTGTGCAGAGCCGGGCATTGGGGACGCCCCAAAGATTTCAATCCTCATACCAAATAAGGATCATGCGGACGACCTGCGCACCTGCGTGCGCTCGATCCTTGAGAAATCGACTTACGAGCGTTATGAACTCCTGATCATCGAAAATAACAGCGTTTCGGAGGAGATATTTTCGCTCTACCGCGAGCTTGAAAAGGAAGAGCGGGTTCGCGTGCTTTCTTATGAAACATTGTCAGAGCAGTGCGGGAAAGAAACCGGCAATGCCGGTCAGGAAAACACTTCGCCCGATCATTCATCCGGCGAGACGTCGGGATCTTTCAATTTCGCGGAACTCATGAATTTTGCCGCGAAGGAGGCTTCGGGGAAGTATCTGCTGCTTTTAAACAATGATACGGAAGTTATCACTCCCTCGTGGATGGAAGAGCTGCTGATGTACGGGCAGCGCCCGGATGTGGCCTGTGTGGGAGCAAAGCTTTATTACGGCGACGATACGGTGCAGCACGCCGGTATCGTGATCGGCCTTGGCGCGGACCGTGCGGCCGGGCACAGCCATTATGGCTTTGACCGGGAAGCGGTCGGCTATATGGGGAGGCTGTGCTACGCACAGGATGTCTCCGCCGTGACCGGCGCCTGCATGTTGATCAAAAAGAGCATTTATGAGGAACTCGGCGGCATGGATGAGCGCTTCGCCGTGGCCTATAATGATGTGGATCTCTGTCTGAAAGCGCGTGAAAAAGGCTATCTGAACGTGTTTACGCCCTTTAGCGAGCTGTATCACTATGAATCCCGTTCCAGAGGATATGAAGAGAGCGAAGAGAGAAAGAAGCGCTTCGCGCAGGAGGCGGCTCTCTTTAAAGAAAAATGGGCGGACGTGATCCGGGCAGGCGACCCATATTACAGTCCGTATTTTTCCCTTGACCGCGCGGATTTTTATATAGAGAAACGGTCATTTGAAGCAGAACGGGAATAACTGTGAAGGTACGTGGCAATTACGGACTATAAACCGCAGCTGCGATCATGGCTGGCTATGGTACAACGGGAGGACATTCCGATTGGGTACATTGATCCGATTTATAAAAAAACTGAATTTCTACAACATCAGCAAGGGCCTGAAGTACCTGCGCCATTTTGGCGTGAAGGAGTTTTTTATCCGCCTGTCCGATCGTGTGGAGCCGGACGAGGTGCCTTATGAGCCATGGTATGAGAAGCACCGTGCGAGTGAGGAAGAACTCAAAAGACAAAGACAGAGAAAGTGGAAGGATCCACTGCTCATCAGTATTGCGGTGCCGCTTTTTCGCACACCGCCTGTTTTTCTGGAGCAGATGATCGAGTCGGTGAAAGCGCAGTCCTATCCTTACTGGGAGCTTTGCCTGGCTAACGGCAGCCCGGAGGACGCGGCGCTCGCGGTGGCGCTTGCGCGGTATGAAGACGACGACCGCATCCGCGTGCAGACACTGCCGGTGAACCGCGGGATTGCCGGAAACACGAACGCAGCCATTGAGATGGCAAAAGGCGATTATATCGGTCTGCTCGACCACGACGACCTGCTCGCTCCGGACGCGCTCTATGAGGTGGCGGACGCAATCGAACGTGGCAGAAAAGAGAGCGGCAGCGGACAGAACAGCGTTAGCGGACAGAACAGCATCGGCAGGCAGAGCAGCGGCAGAGGCGCAGGAGCGGCTGTCGGCATGAAGCAAAGTGTCGAGATCGCCAACGGAGCAGCGGGGCACGGACGTCCGGAACTGCTTTATACGGATGAGGATAAGGTGGAAGTGTCCATTTCTACGAACGGTTCACAGGACGGCGCTGCGCGGTCAGAGCAGATTCACCATTTTCAGCCGAACCTGAAGCCGGATTATTCTCCCGACCTGCTTCGCTCAAACAACTATATCTGTCATTTCCTGGTATTTTCCCGTGCACTTTATGAGAAGGTCGGCGGCTTTGACAGCCGGTACGACGGGGCGCAGGATCATGATTTCATCCTGCGGTGCACGGAAAAAGCGGACGGCATCTGCCATATTCCGCGCATTCTCTACCACTGGAGGGTCTCGGCAAAGTCTACGGCGGATAATCCGACGAGCAAGGAGTATGCCTATGAGGCCGGTGTGCGCGCGGTTGCGGCACATCTGGAACGCTGCGGCCTGAAAGGGGAGGTCTCCCGCAAAAAGGATTTCGGCTGCTACCGTGTGAAATACGAAGTGGAAGGGAATCCGCTGGTATCTATCGTCATTCCGAACAAGGATGAGACAGATACTCTGAAACTGTGTCTTACATCCATTTTTGAGAAGACGACATGGAAAAATTATGAGATCATCATTGTCGAGAATAACAGCGAAACAGGGGAAATTTTTGATTATTATAAAGAAATAGATGGACGAAACGGTGTTCATGTTGTATATTATGAGAAGCAAACCGGATTTAACTATTCAGCGATCAACAACTTCGGGATCCGTCATGCGAAGGGGGATTACATTCTCTGCATGAACAATGACATGGAAGTGATCTCGCCGGACTGGATGACGGAGCTTCTCGGCCACTGTATGCGCCCGGGCACGGGTGCGGTGGGGGCAAGGCTGTATTATCCGGACGACACCACACAGCACGCCGGAATCGTGATCGGCATCGGCGGTGTGAGCGGCGTGGCGGGGAATATTCTTGTCGGTCTGAAGCGCGGACATACCGGATATATGCACCGGGAATCCCTGCAGCAGGACTTAAGCGCCGTGACGGCAGCCTGCATGATGATCCGCCGGGAGGCTTATGACGCGGCGGGCGGTTTTGAGGAAAAGCTTGCCGTAGCGTTTAATGATGTGGATTTTTGCCTGAAGGTAAGAGAGGCCGGATACCTGGTGGTCTACGATCCCTATGCGGAGCTGTATCACTATGAATCAAAGACGCGGGGAGCGGAAGATACTGAGGAAAAGGCCAGACGTTTCCAGCACGAGCTGGAATATATGAGGACCCGCTGGATCCGGATTCTGAAAGAGGGAGATCCCTATTACAACAGGAACCTTTCCCTGACCAAATGGAATTATTCTCTGCGAAATGACGCATCCTGACGCGGATGGAAGCGTCCCTTCGCCAAAGGCCTGGCGGCAGGGATAGTTCCACGGGAGCTTGATGATATGCAGATTGCTACAGTTGTGATACCAAACCTGAACGGGATGCGCTATCTGGGTCCGTGTCTGGATTCGCTGACGCGGCAGACCAGAAGGGATTTTTCGGTGATCCTGATCGATAACGGGTCACAGGATGAAAGTGTGGAGTTTGTAAGGCTGCACTATCCGCAGGTGACGGTGCGCCGGTTTGACACCAATCAGGGCTTTTGCGCGGCAGTCAATGAAGGAATTCGCCTTTCCGTGACGCCGTATGTGATCCTTCTGAACAATGACACGGTCTGTGAGGAGACTTTTGTCGAAGAGCTGGTGCGTGCCATGGAAATGCATTCCAGCGCCGCTTTATCGACACCTTTTTCCTGTGCGGCGAAGATGGTGCAGATGGATATGCCGGACCGCATGGACAACGCCGGCGATTATTACTGTGCGCTCGGCTGGGCGTTCGCGCTTGGGAAAGGAAAGCCTGCCGCGGATTATGACCGGGAACGCGAGATTTTTTCGCCCTGCGCGGCCGCCGCGATCTACCAACGGGACGTGTTTGACGAGATCGGCCTGTTTGATGAGACACATTTTGCGTATCTGGAGGATGCGGACATCGGGTACCGGGCGAGGATTGCCGGTTACCGCAATTATTACGCGCCGAAAGCGGTCGTCCGCCATGTCGGCAGCGCGACGAGCGGTTCGGCTTACAACGCGTTTAAGGTCCGGTATTCTTCGAGAAATAATATTTATCTGATCTATAAAAATATGCCGTGGGCGCAGATTATTCTCAATTTGCCGCTTCTGCTGCCCGGATTTCTGATAAAAATGGTGTTTTTTGCGGCAAAGGGATTTTTAAGGGAGTATGTTTCGGGGCTTATAGAGGGCTTATCCTGTTGTCACCGGGAGAAAAAGGTAAGATTTCAGTGGAAGAACAGCGGGGCGTATATTCGGATACAGCTCTCGCTGTGGGTGAATCTGTTCCGCAGGTTTGTGGATTTCTGAACGCGGGACGGCACCTGGCAGGGGAGGCAGTTTTTTGAAGGAAAATGAAAAATATTTCAACCGTCTCCAGGTTGTGATCGATGCGGCCGTGATCATCTTTTCTTATCTGACAGGATGGTATGTCATGATCGCGACCACCAGAAGGGGCGGGATCGGCGTATTGCCGCGTGAATTCTATATTATGGCACTTGTCGCGATCGTGCCTGTTTTTTTGGTGCTCTATTATGCTTTCAGCCTCTATGAGCCGAATCGTCTTCAGGGCAGGCGCCGGGAAGGAAGCAACATCTTAAAGGCCAACGCGGTGGGCGGCCTGCTTCTGATGGCCGTGCTGTATGTGATTCGTCAGATGGACGCTTCGCGGTTGCTGCTTGGGGTCTTTCTGGTGCTGAATGTGACGCTGACGATCCTGGAGCGCAACCTCATCCGGCTGATACTGATGCGCGCCCGCAGGCTCGGACTGAACCAGAGGCACATTCTTCTCGTGGGCTACAGCCATGCTGCGGAACAGTACATTGACCGCATTGTGGCGAACCCGCAGTGGGACTATCATGTTCTGGGAATCTTAAGCGACGACACAAAGCCGGGCACACGGTATAAAGGGATAGAGGTCCTTGGCCCGATCAACAGCCTGACGGAGCTTCTGAAAAACCATACGCCCGATGAGATCGCGATCACGGTAGGCTTAAGCGAGTATTACAAGCTGGAGCGCATCGTCGCGATGTGTGAGAAATCCGGTGTGCACATTAAATTTATTCCGGACTACAGCAACATTATCCCGACAAAACCCTATACGGAGGATATTCTGGGACTTCCGGTGATCAACATCCGGCATGTCCCGCTTTCTAATACCTTTAACTCTGCAATGAAGCGGCTGGTCGATATCGTCGGCTCCATTTTCTGTATCATTTTATTTTCTCCGGTCATGCTGGTGACGGCAATTCTGATCAAGACGACATCCAAAGGACCGCTGATTTTTTCTCAGGAGAGAGTCGGACGCCATAATAAACCGTTTCGGATGTACAAATTCCGCTCGATGGAGCAGCAGACCGAGGAAGAGGAACAGAAGGGCTGGACGACGAGAAATGATCCGAGGGTGACTCCTGTCGGGAAATTTATCCGGCGCACCAGCATCGATGAGATGCCGCAGTTTTTTAATGTTCTGAAAGGGGACATGTCTCTGATCGGACCGCGTCCGGAACGCCCGCAATTTGTCGAAAAATTCCGTGAAGAGATTCCGCGTTATATGGTCAAGCATCAGGTGCGGCCGGGCATGACCGGCTGGGCGCAGGTGCACGGCTACCGGGGCAATACCTCCATACGGAAGAGAATTGATTATGACCTGTATTATATTGAGAACTGGACCATGAGCCTTGATTTCAAGATTCTGATCATGACGGTATTTCGGGGCTTTGTAAATAAAAACGCGTACTGAGCAGTACTGATACCGGGCATTTTCCGGTATCATGATGCCGCACATAAGTGAAGAAAAAGAAAGGGGAGCATTATCTTGGCAAAGGATACAAACGGAAGCCGCGGCAGCGGCCGGCAGGGGTATGATTCAAACGGCAATCCGTATTACGGGCAGCAGGGGTACGATTCTGACGGCAATCCGTATTACGGGCAGCAGGGGTACGATCCGAATGGCGGTTCGTACTACGGGCAGCAGCAGAATGAACAGAACGGGCCGAGTTATTATGGTCCGCAGTATGGGCAGCAGGGAAACTATTATAACCAGCAGGACAACTTTCAGGGAAATTACGGGGATGCGTATTACGGCGGAACCGGGGGGAACCCGCAGGAAAGGAGCCGTCAGGGAGCGATGACGAAGAAGAAAAAGAAAAAAAGAAAGCTTTTATGGATTCCGGTCATCCTGCTCATTCTGCTTGCAGCGATCGTGGGCCTTGGCGCGGGAGTGTTAGGTCAGCTTGACCGGCAGAAGCTGTCGGATATCCTGATCAACAGCGGTGTGGCAGAAGAAGGATACCGGAATATCGCGATCTTCGGCGTGGATTCCCGTGAAGGCGAGCTGGAGAGCGGTACCCGAAGCGATACGATCATCATTGCGAGCATCAACAAAAAGTCCGGCGATATCAAGCTGGTGTCTGTATACCGTGACACGTATCTGGATAATACGGATGGCTCGTACCGCAAGGCGACGGAAGCCTATGCCAACGGCGGTGCGGATCTTGCGGTCAATATGCTGAATAAGAATCTGGACCTTGATATTGAGGACTACGTGACGGTAGATTTTGAGGCTGTGATTGAGGTAGTGGATGAGCTTGGCGGCGTCGAGGTGACGCTGGACGATGAGGAGGTCTACTGGCTGAACGCGTATCTGGTGGAGACATCCGAAGTGACCGGGCGTTCCTATACGGAAGTGACATCTTCGGGTACTCAGACACTGACCGGTATTCAGGCAATGGCTTACTGCCGGATCCGTTATACGACAGGATGGGATTATAAGAGGACGGAGCGTCAGAGGACAGTCCTGACTCAGATTTTTTTGAAAGCGCAGCAGCAGGGAATTACAAGCCTGATCTCTGTTGTCAATAATATGCTTCCATATGTTTATACGAGCCTTAGCAATACGGAACTGATCTCGCTGGCGACCGGCATTTCAAAATACAATATTGCTGATTCGCAGGGCTTCCCCTTCGAGAACACGACAGCGACCATCTCCTCCGCGGACTGTGTGATCCCGCAGACACTTGCGAGCAATGTAGTGGAGCTGCATGAGCTGCTGTATGACGATACGGATTATACGGTTTCCTCGACTGTACAGGAGATCAGCGACTATATTTCCTCCGTGACAGGGGTATACTAAAGGAGGATTTATGAACCCGACCATCGATGTGGTGATTCCGACCTATAAGCCGGATGCACAATTTCGGGAAGTGCTGCTAAAGCTGATGCGTCAGACCAGACCGCCCCGGCAGATCCTGCTGATCAATACGGAAAAGGAACTGTTTGATGAGAGTCTGCTGGAGGGGCTGGAAGCGCCCCCTCGCTGCACTTCGGCGGCAGATCGCAGCCGCGATCAGGAGAACGCTGTGCGTTGCGCGGCTGCTCTGGAAACGCCCCCTCAAACCACTATTTCGGTCCGGCATATCCGCAAGGCAGAGTTTGATCACGGCGGAACCCGGCACATGGCAGCCCAAATGCTGGATGGCGACTGGATCCTTTTTATGACGCAGGACGCCATGCCCGAGAACAGCCATCTGATCGAATGTCTGCTGCGCCCCTTCGACAATCCGCAGGTGTGCGTTTCGTACGCGCGGCAGCTGCCTCGGCGGGACTGCGGGCTTCTGGAACGTTATACGAGAAGCTTCAATTATCCGCCGCAGAGCCGCATCAAGACAGCGGAGGATCTGAATGTACTGGGGATCAAGACCGCGTTCTGTTCCAATGTCTGTGCGATGTATCGGCGAAGTGCGTACGAAGAGTTCGGGGGGTTTGAACGGCACACGATATTCAATGAAGATATGATTTTTGCCGGAAAACTGATCCAGGGGGGAAGAGCAGTGGCCTACTGCGCGGACGCGGAGGTGATCCATTCACACAATTACAGCGGGATGACGCAGTTCCACAGGAACTTTGATCTGGGGGTTTCTCAGGCCGAGCATCCGGAAATTTTTTCTGCTGCCAGTTCCGAGAGCGAAGGTGTCCGTCTGATCCAGAAGACGGCGGAACATCTGATAAAAAAAGGAAAACCCTGGCTTCTGTTCCCCCTGATCTGGCAGAGCGGATGCAAGTACCTCGGCTACCGTCTCGGGAAAAATTACCGGAATCTGTCCGCGAAAATGGTGCGGGCCTGTTCGCTGAATAAAGATTACTGGGACAGCAGGGATGATATTTGAACACTGTTTCGACACATTTCTCTGTTAGACTGAACTCCGAAGCTCTGGCATAAAAATGCTGATCCTTGGGGGGATGCCTTGATGGATGACAGATATCGGAAGAATGGAAATCACAATACACCTCTTTTCATGCTGCTGCTTCTGACTCTGGTGGCAGCTGGCGTGGGGATATATATGGGCCTGAAGCAAACGGGACGGCTCCCGGATCCGGTGACGGTTCTGCTGCAGGAAGATGAGACGCAGACGGGTACTTTGGATGATGAGAATACCGGTGCAGACGGCGATGAAGCCCGGGCGGCAGACTCTGATGGGACTCTGGAGGAGAATACCGCGGCAGAAAACGGGAATGCCGGGGACGGGACTGACAGCGAAAACACCGCGGCGGGGAGCAATGCTGCGGAGAGTGAGGTTGACGTCGTCGCGGTTGTGAAAAAAGCAATGCCGACCGTGGTGGCGATCACAAATAAATCCGTGCAGGAAGTCACATATATGTTCAGCGGTACGATAGAGATGGAGACGGAAAGCACGGGATCCGGCATCATCATTGGACAAAATGATACGGAGCTTCTGATCGCTACGAATTATCATGTGATTGAAGGTGCGTCAACGCTGACGGTCTGTTTTTCCGTAGCGGAAGAGGACGGCGGAGACGCGATCATCGAGGCTTCTGCGAAGGGAAGCGATGAGGAATATGATCTTGCGGTGATCGCCGTAGAGCTGGAAAAGATTCCGGAAACGGTCATGGAGCAGATTGAGAGCGCGACACTGGGTTCTTCGGAAGAACTGGTGATCGGCGAGCCGGCGATCGCGATCGGCAACGCACTCGGATACGGACAGAGCGTGACGCTTGGGATCATCAGCGCACTGGACCGTTCGATTGAGATTGACGGAGTGACCAGATCTTACATTCAGACGGACGCCGCGATCAATGCGGGCAACTCAGGCGGAGCACTTTTGAATGCCGACGGGGAAGTGATCGGCATCAACTCCGCAAAGGTATCCGCTTCCGGCATAGAGGGTATGGGTTACGCGATCCCGATCGACGATGCGAAGCCGGTGCTTTCCGCTCTGATGGAGCGTCAGACCCGGGAGCGGGTGGAGGAAGATGAGCGGGGCTATCTCGGCGTGTACACACAGGATATTTCCACAGAGGCAAGAAGCCTGTATGACATTCCGAACGGCGTCTATGTCACCTACGTGGTGAGCGGTTCTCCGGCGGAAGACGCCGGGATGTTAAGCGGGGATATTATCAGCAGCCTGGACGGCGTCACGGTTTCATCCGCGAGCGGTTTTGAGGATCTGCTGGAATACTATCGCGCGGGTGAGACCGTGGAAGCAGAGATCCTGCGGTCAGACAAAGGATCCTATTCTTCGAAGACGCTGAGTGTGACCTTTGCGCAGCAGCCGGAGGCGGACAGTTCCGGATATGGGGCAGAGTCCGGTCCGTTTGACAACGCAAGACCATTTATGAGGTAACAAAACTACAGGAGAACACAAAAAGGCAGCTGTGAAGGTACGGAACGGTTGCGATATCGAAATCACAGGCGAACAGAGAGGAACGCTGTGAAGATACGGAACAGTTACAGGTACGGAACAGTTTCCACAAAGGAGAAAAATGAGCAGCAATATGGACGATAAAAACGGATATGAAAAATACTGCATGCTTTGCGGGCGCACCGAAGGCACGGCAGGAAAGATGATAGAGATTCCCGGCGGCATCTGCGTCTGCCGGGATTGCATTCAGAAAGCGTTTGATACGATGCAGGCGACCGGGATGACGCAGGAGGATGCGAAAAAGCTCGCGGAGCAGTTTGCGAAGATCACGCCCCCGGGCTTTAATCCGGCGCAGGGAAAGAGTCCGGAAGAATCCTCAGGCGGCTCTGCTTCTGAGAACGGTCAGGCGGCAAAGGACCGGAATGAGACGGCGCAGACCGATGATGCGGCAGAAGTAGTATTCACGGCCGATACCGGCGAAGAAGGGGCGGAAGCGGAGAACGTTGAGGATACCGATGATGAAAAGACATCGAATGAATCCGGGCATAAGAATTTCCGCATTCCGTCTATCAGCCTGATCAATCTCGGAGATATTTTCGGTAATCTCGGCATGCCGCGCTCACAGCAGCAGATCAAGAAAAAGCCGAAAGAAAAACAGCCGGTAAAAGAGCTGGATATCGCCCACATTCCGGCTCCGCACAAGATCAAAGAGAGTCTGGACGAATATGTGGTGGGGCAGGATCATGCGAAAAAAGTGATCTCCGTGGCTGTATACAATCATTATAAGAGAATTGCTGACTATCAGGAACAGCAGAAGCGGAGAGAAGATAAGGAGAAGAAGGAAGAGGAAGGCAATGTTCTGTCGGATGTTGATCTTTCTGAACGTTCCTCCGTGATCTTTGACGACATTGAGATCGAGAAATCCAATATGCTGCTGCTCGGACCTACTGGCTGCGGCAAGACCTATCTGGTGAAGACGCTGGCGCGCCTTCTGGATGTGCCGCTTGCGATCGCGGACGCGACTTCGCTGACCGAGGCGGGGTACATCGGCGACGATATCGAAAGCGTGGTCACGAGGCTTCTGGCCGCTGCGGACAATGATGTTGCCCGCGCGGAGCAGGGAATCATTTTTATCGACGAGATTGACAAGATCGCACGCAAGAAGAACGCTCACCAGCGGGATGTCAGCGGCGAGGCGGTGCAGCAGGGCATGCTGAAGCTGCTCGAAGGCAGCGAGGTGGAAGTACCGGTCGGCTCAGCGAGCAAGAATGCGATGGTGCCGATGGCGACCGTGGACACCAGCAATATCCTCTTTATCTGCGGCGGCGCATTTCCCGGTCTGGAGGAGATCATTAAGGAACGGCTGAACAAACAGGCCGCGATCGGTTTCTTTTCCGATCTGAAGGATAAATACGATGAAGACCCGGACCTGCTCATGAAAGTAGAGGTGGAGGATCTGCGCCAGTTCGGCATGATCCCGGAATTCCTCGGCCGTCTTCCGATCATCTGTCCGATGCAGGCGCTGACAAAGGACATGCTGGTGCGTATTTTAAAGGAGCCGCGCAACGCGATCATCCGGCAGTATCAGAAGCTGCTCGCTCTCGACGAGGTGGAGCTTACCTTTGACGACGGAGCGCTGGAGGCGATCGCGGAACAGGCAATCAAAAAGAAGACCGGTGCGCGTGCGCTGCGGGCCATTATCGAGGAATTCATGCTGGACATTATGTATGAGATCCCCAAGGATGATTCCATCGGCACCGTTCAGATCACAAGAGAATATATTGAGCACACCGGCGGACCGGTGATCTCGCTGCGGAACGCTTGAACATAAGATTTTCCGTTATTTTACAATAGACAAAAGGACGTCTTTTGTGTAGAATTGTTGTGCGAATTTTCGCATTTTATTGACACGAATTGACAAAAATGGTATTGTAAAAGGCGAAAGGAGATTGTTTATGAACGAAGCACAGGAACAATTTCTGAAAGCACTTGAGAACCTGAAAGCACTTGCCGCAACGAGAAAAAACACGCTCATGTATGATGAGATCATGAACGCGTTTCCGGGGATTGAGCTTACCGAAAGCAAGATCGATGTGATCCTTGATTACATGGAAAAGAACCACATTGATGTTGTACAGGGGAAATCTCCTGATGAGGCGCCGGAACTCCCGGATGACAATGCGGACGACATCCTGTTGGAGCCCGATGACGACATGCTCATGGCTGATCATGAGGAAGTCGAGAACTTAAACGATGTAGATGTGCTGGAGGGCGTCAGTACAGAGGACCCGGTCCGCATGTACTTAAAAGAGATCGGCAATGTTCCCCTTCTTACGGGGGAAGAAGAGATTGAGCTGGCCAAAAGAGTAGAGCAGGGCGATGAAGAAGCCAAGAAAAAACTGACCGAAGCGAATCTCCGTCTCGTAGTGAGCATTGCCAAAAAGTATGTCGGTAGAGGTATGCCGTTCCTGGATTTGATTCAGGAGGGCAATATGGGCCTGATGAAGGCCGTAGATAAATTTGACTATACCAAGGGCTATAAGTTCAGTACATATGCGACCTGGTGGATCCGTCAGGCGATCACGCGCGGCATCGCGGATACGGGACGTACGATCCGTGTGCCGGTACATATGGTCGAGACGATCAACAAGACGCTGCGTATGACGCGCACGCTTCTGCAGGAGCTTGGACGTGAGCCGACGCCTGAGGAAGTGGCCGACCGTCTCGGCGTACCGGTCAGCCGTGTGCGTGAGGTGCTGAAGATTTCCAGGGATCCGGTATCTCTGGACACTCCGATTGGCGAGGAGGATGATTCGCATCTCGGCGATTTTATTGAAGATGATACCGCACTTTCACCGGCAGACTCGGCGGCATTTTCCATGCTGCGGGAAGAGCTTTCGACAGCTCTGGAATCCCTGACAGACCGTGAACGGCAGGTGATCAAGCTGCGTTTTGGCCTGGAGGATGGCCGGGCGAGGACACTGGAAGAGGTTGGCAAAGAATTTAATGTCACCCGTGAACGTATCCGGCAGATAGAGGCGAAGGCTTTGCGCAAGCTGCGCCATCCATCGAGAAGCAAGAGACTGAAAGACTTTTTGAATTGAAAGCGTATTGGCCGCGACGGAGCAGGGGGAGGGTGTCTGCTTCGCCGCGGTTTCTTATGCGCAGGGCTGCGTAAAGAGTTTTCCGGCTGGTGTTCGCCGCATGGCATTCTTGCCCTTCGGACGGGAAAAACGCCGGATGCAGCCCGTGCATACGAGCAGGAGCCGGGACAGGCCGCTTTCTGCTCGACCGCAGGGGGGAAGAATCATGAAGACAAGAAAGATTCGGTTAAAGACTGTAGAAGATTTGCGCGAGTTTGTGCAGACGGCGGATCGATGCAGCTTTGACGTAGATATTCTGAATGGCGAGACCAGGATTGACGCCAAATCCATTATGGGCGTGATGAGTCTGGATCTCACTAAAGACCTGGAGGTTCTTTGCGAAGGGGAAGATCCGGATCTGGAGCGTGTGTTTACTGAGTACGCAGCTGAGTGAGCCGCACGGGAATCTGTTATGGAAGAGATACAAAAGGTGCGGATCTCCGTCCGCAATCTCGTAGAATTTATTCTCCGGGCAGGCGATATCGACAATCGAAGAAGTTCCTTCGGCGATAAAGAAGCAATGCAGGAAGGCAGCCGCATCCACAGAAAAATCCAGAAAGAGATGGGCAGCGGCTATCAGGCTGAGGTGCCGCTCTCCATTGATGTGAGGTGGGAGACTGATCCTTTGGCAGACCGGAATGAGGAAGCGCCCCTTTCCGAAGCCGGGAAGCAGATCCTGGTCCTGACTGTGGACGGACGTGCGGACGGAATCTTCGCTGAGACACCCCGGAATTTATTACATCAGAACAGGAAAAACGGTTCCGCCGCCGGAAGAAAACAGGCAGCATATGCTCCGTGTGAGCCGGAGCTTTTTTGTGCGCAGGGCTGCGAAAGGAATTTTTCCGGCTGTCACCGGACGCAGCCCGCGCGGCGAGCAGAGAGAAAATCTCCCTGCTCGATTGTGTCTGAATCCGGGCGGATAGCGGGGTTTTGTCTGCCGGATGTGTCTGACCAGGATCCGGAGATGGCTGAGATTACCTACATCGATGAGATTAAGGGAATCTACCGGGATGTGATGAGCCTGGAGCGCCCATATCCCTTACATCTGGCACAGGCAAAATGTTACGCGTACATCTACGGGATACAGCATGAGCTTTCCCATATGGGTGTGCAGATGACATACTGCACTCTGGGCTCGGATAAGGAGGCATCCAATCGCCGGGGCTCTGAGGCGAAGTCCCGTTCAGATCAGGAGAAGCTTCAGATCCGCAGGTTCCGCCAGATTTATGAGATAAGGGAACTGGAAAACTTTTTTATGGATGTGGCAGGGCAGTACCGCAAATGGGCACAGCTGGAGATGGACTGGAAAATCATCCGGCAGGATTCCATCCGCTCTCTGGAGTTTCCCTATCCCTGGAGACCCGGGCAGAAGGAAGTCGCTTCCTCCGTCTATCGTACGATCCTCCGCCGGAAGAAGCTGTTCATCCAGGCGCCGACCGGGACGGGAAAGACTCTTTCCACAGTGTTTCCGGCGGTAAAAGCCATCGGGGAAGGCAAGGCGGATCGTATTTTTTATGCGACAGCCAAGACGATTACACGGACGGTGGCGGAAGAATCATTCAGCATTTTGCGCGAGCATGGGCTGCATATGAAAACTGTCACGCTGACCGCGAAAGAAAAGATCTGCTTTATGGAGGAGACCGAGTGCAATCCGGATGCCTGTCCCTACGCAAAAGGACATTATGACCGGGTCAATGACGCGGTGTATGAGCTGCTTACGGAAAAAGAGGAGCTGAACCGACCGGTTCTGGAGGAGCAGGCGAAGAAATGGCAGGTCTGCCCGTTTGAGATGGGGCTTGACACGGCGCTCTGGACGGACGCCGTGATCTGTGATTACAATTATATTTTTGACCCGCGCGCCCGGCTGAAACGTTTCTTTGGCGAGGGTGTGAAGGGAGAGTATCTGTTTCTGATCGACGAGGCGCACAATCTGGTCGACCGCGGACGTGAAATGTTTTCCGCCTCTCTGTATAAAGAAGATTTTCTGGCATTGAAGAAAGAGTATCAGGCATTTGAGGCTGCGGAAAGAACGGGGGAAACGGAAGCTTTCTCCCTCGAAACGCAGGGAATATCCCGCAGGCACCAGCCGGAGGAATTCATCCGCCTGGCGCGGTCTGTCGCCAGGGCGCTTGGCCGCTGCAGCAGGTGGTTTGCGGAGAAAAAACGGGAGCCGGAAGAGGAAGAGTGCCAAATGCGGCAGGGACAGCGTGTGAGTATCTTAAAATCCGGGTCGGAAAACGGCGGTCTCGGTACATTTCCGGTCACCCTGATGAACCTCTGCGGCCTGATCGAGATGTTTCTGGAGGATTCACCGGACGCGGAGCTGAACACGAAGACGCTGGAGCTTTATTTTCAGGCGCAGCGTTTCCTTGATACCTGCGACCGCTTCAATGATAGTTATGTGGCCTATATGGAGCAATCCGCGGATGGACGGACTCTGCTTCGCCTGTACTGCGTGGACATTTCGGAGAATCTGCAGGAATGTCTGGACAAAGGCATCAGCACGATCTTTTTTTCCGCGACTTTTCTGCCGATCAACTACTACAAAAGTCTTTTGAGCACTGCGAAAGACGATTACGCGATCTACGCGCAGCCTGTCTTTGACCCGGCCAACCGCCTTGTGCTGATCGGTGCGGACACAAGCAGCCGCTATAAGAACCGGTCGCCGCAGGAATACCGCAAAATGGCGGAATACATCCTGCGAACCGTACGCTCGAAGCCCGGAAATTATATGATATTTTTTTCCTCTTATCAGATGATGGACGATGTGGCCGATCAGTTTGACTCCATCTGTATGGAGACGGGAGAATCTGTGGAGACGGTTCGGCAGATGAACCGGATGAGTGAGAAGGAGCGGGAAGCGTTTCTTGAAAAATTTGAAGCTCCGCATCCGCAGGGCCTTGCCGGATTCTGCGTGATGGGCGGCATTTTCGGAGAAGGCATTGACCTGCGGGAGGACCGCCTGATCGGTGCGGTCATTGTGGGTGCAGGACTGCCGCAGGTCTGCACGGAGCGGGAGATCCTCAAAAATTTTTATGACGAACGGGGAGAGGACGGCTTTTTCTATGCCTACCTCTGTCCGGGTATGAACCGTGTGCTCCAGTCCGCCGGACGTGTGATCCGCACGGAGTCGGACCGCGGCGTCATCCTTCTTCTCGACGAACGATTTGCCACGGCCCGCTACCGAAGCATGTTTCCGGTCGAGTGGGGGCGCCCGGGGGTCTGTACCCTGAAAAATGTTGGGGAGAAGATGGGAGAGTTCTGGGAAAAATGAATATCTGATACCTCCGGACATCCGCAGACAGATTTCCTAAGGAAATCTTAAAATTCTCTGAGATGTGGACAGTATTTCAAAATAATGGTAAAATAAATCAGTTTTGTAAGAGACATTTTAAGATCGAAGATTTAAAGGGGAGAGAATTCATGAAGAAAAAACTGCTTTTATTTTTCACGATGCTGATGCTTTTTAGTCTTATGATGGGACTTGGCAGCCTTACCACATTCGCGGCGGACAGCTCCCGGACGGAAGTATCAGGGGAGATCACATGGACCACGGATGCGGACGGATATCTGTACGGTACCGTGGATGGTACGCAGCTGGTCGGCTGGGTGACGACGGCGAGCGGAGATACGTATTATTTTGCAAGAAGTTCAGGCAGTACGCCGATCGGTTCGGCGGCGGTCGGACTGATGCAGATTGACGGATACTGGTATTATTTTAATACAGAAGGCGTCATGCAGACGGGCTGGCAGACGATCGAAGGGAATACCTACTATTTTATCCCTTCTTCCTCCACGCTTCCGGAAGGTTCGGCTCTGACCGGTCTGGCAAAGGTCAGCGGCTCCCGGTATTATTTTAATTCGAATGGCGTGATGCTTTCGGGCTGGCAGACGATCGGCAGTTATAAGTATTATTTTAAATCCGGTACGGTAGTGGACGGTGTGACGACAAGCCCGGCACTGACCGGTCTGAAAAAAGTCGGCAGCTATAAGTATTATTTTGATTCGAACGGCAGAGCACAGAAGGGCTGGGTGACGATCAGCAATAAGAAATACTACTTCGGTTCGAATTACCGGCTGAAGACCAGCTGCTGGTTCAAGGTTGGACAATACTATTATTACGCGAACAAGAACGGTGTTATGCAGACCAGCTGTGTGACCGGCTCCAGCTCAAAGGGCTACGGATATGTGAACAGCAAAGGCCGCCGGACGACGAAGACGGATAAATACGCGGCGGCGATGGTCAAAAAGGCGCAGTCCTATTCCAGCAGTACGAAATACCTGATCCTGGTGAATTCCTCGACAAATAAGGTCGGGATCTTCACCGGCAAGAAGGGCAGCTGGACCTTGAAATATTACTGGACCTGCTCGACAGGCAAAGCGTCTTCCCCGACCGTGAAAGGATCGTATACGATTACCGGCAGAGGGAAATCGTTCGGCACGAGCACCTATACCTGCTGGTATTACACACAGTTTTATGGGAACTACCTGTTCCATTCCATCCTGTATTCGCCGGGCAGCATGACAAAAGTCGTGGAATCCGGACTGGGGACGAATGCCTCCCACGGCTGTGTGCGGCTCTCACTTGCCAATGCAAAGTGGATTTACAATAATATTCCGAATAAGACAAAGGTGATCAGCTATTAAAACAAAACGATCAGCGATCCGCTGCTGGTGAATGCAGCTGTGAAGCTGTCGGACTGTATGGTATGAATCCCCGCCGCATAGCATAGAATGAAGATAATGATATGCGGGCGGGGATTTTATATATGATAGAAAAGAAGCGTCCTTTCACAGCCACAGTCCGATGCACAAAGCCAAAGCTGAGAAAGCAGACCGCGCTGCTTCTGGCGGGAACTTTGGCCGTGAGTTTTTTCCTAAACGCGTTTGCTGCAGCGGCCGCGGAAGCTTTTCCTGCGGCGGTTTTACCGGGGGCGATCATGGCGGAGAACGCCAGTGTCTCCGGATCGGAACCGCTGGAACTCTATGCAGCAAGCGCGGTCCTCATGGATGGGAACAGCGGACGCGTTCTTTATGACAAAGACGGGGACACGCCGCTGCCGATGGCGAGCACAACAAAGATCATGACCTGCATCCTTGCCCTGGAATGGATGGAAGAGGCCGCGCACTCCGGGAACAGTGAGAACTCCGGGAACAGTGAGAATGCAGAAGAGAACGAACCTGCTGAAGATGCGATCTGTACGGTATCCTCGAACGCTTCCGCGCAGCCCGAAGTAAAGCTTGGACTGGTAACAGGCGATGAATTTTATCTGCAGGATCTGCTGTATTCCCTGATGCTTGAGTCGCACAATGATACGGCGGTCTGCATTGCGGAGACGGTCGGAGGCAGCGTCGAAGGCTTTGCGGAAATGATGAATGCGAAAGCTGTAGAGATCGGATGCACGCAGACCTATTACATCACGCCGAACGGCCTTGACGCGGAGGATGAGAACGGGGAACACCACACGACTGCGCGGGATCTGGCTCTGGTCATGCGTTACTGCCTTACCGGGTCACCGCAAAAGGATGCTTTCCTGACCGTGACCCGGACTGCCTCATATACCTTTACCAACCTGTCCGGGACACGCAGCTACAGCTGTACAAATCACAACGCGTTTCTGAATCTGATGGACGGGGCGCTCTCCGGCAAGACCGGATTTACCTCCAAAGCCGGATACTGCTATGTCGGAGCCCTGCAAAGGGACGGAAAGCTGCTGATCGTGGCGCTGCTTGCCTGCGGCTGGCCAGCCAACAAGGGCTATAAATGGGTGGATACAAAAAAACTGATGAATTACGGACTGTCTGAATTTGAGCCGCGCGACATCACAGATGCGGAAATTACGACCACGGATATTCCGGTGACAAACGGCCAGCTTGAAAGCGTGGCGACCACGGTCGAAGAACCGTATGAGGGAAGCCCGCATTCGGAGGTTCTTATGAGCGCGGACGACCGGGTGGAGATCCGCGTCGAACAGCTTCAGACCCTGGAAGCGCCGGTAACGGCCGGAGAACAGGTCGGATTTGTGCATTATCTGGTCGACGGAACCGAGTACGCCACCGCCTCCGTCGTGACGGCGGGCGAGGTAAAGAAACGGACGTATCTCTACTGCCTGCAGAAGCTGACGGGGGCATTCTTGTCTTAGGTGTCTGGCCAATCGTATGAAACAGTTGCGGCTCTGCCTGTTGATGGTTACATAAAACGTGTTTTTCTGAATAAACTAACCGGTAAATGCGACTCCTGCGAAGAACTTCAATCTGTTTTTTTCTGAATTCTCGGAACAACAGAAAACACATGCCGCAATCCGGCGGCGAAAGGAAGGTTACTATGAACAACACACTGGATCAATTCAAAGAATACCTGCACAAAATGCGTCAGTACGACCATGTTCTGACGCTCCTCTACTGGGATCTGTCCACACTGGCGCCGGAGAAAGGCGTTGAGGCGCGGACGAATGCCATCAATTATTTTTCGACGGAAGCGTTTCGGCTTTCTACCGCGGATGAGTATGGGAAAATGCTTCATACCTTAAGTGAGATGGAAGTGCCCCCTCGCTGCGCTTCGGCGGCAGATTGCAGCCGCGATTCAGAGAACGCTTTGCGTTGCGCGGCTGCGGCGGAACAGTTTGACGCGCTTGACGAGACGATGCAGCTGACGGTGAAACGCTATCTGCGCGATTATGAGCGCTTCAAACGCATACCCGAGGAATTTTACTCCGCATATACCGAGGTAAAGACACGCTCGGAAAGAGCCTGGGAGAAGGCAAAGCGCGCCGCGGATTTTTCTCTGTTTGCGCCGCATCTGGAAAAGGTGATCTCCATGACAAAGGAGTACGTACAGTATATGGAGCCGGATGAGGATCCATACGAAGTGCTCCTTGATATGTACGAAGAAGGGATGGACAGCGCGACCATCGACCGCGTGTTTGACGAGCTCAAAGAAGGTCTGCTGCCATTGCTGAAAAAGATTGAAGAGAGCGGACGGCCGGATCTTTCCGCTATAAAGGGCACCTATGATATTCAGGCACAGAAAAAGGTGCAGGACATGCTGTTATCCTATATTGGCTTCAATAAGGACGCGGGAGCGACTGCCGAAAGTGAGCACCCCTTTACCACCGACCTTTGCATCGGGGATGTCCGCGTGACCAATCATTACAATGAAAAAGACCCGATCAGCGCCATGTTCAGCGCGATCCATGAGGGCGGACACGCGATCTTCGGTCAGAACATCGATCCGGCCTATGAGGATACCGCGCTGGAGCAGGTGAACATGATGGGGCTTCATGAGAGCCAGTCCCGCTTCTATGAGAATATTCTCGGCCGCCGCATAAGCTTCTGGGTGCCGATCTATGATAAGCTTGGCGAGCTGTTGCCGCAGTTTAAAGAGATCCCGCTCGATACCTTCTGCCGTGCGATCAACGATGTCCACCCGAGCATGATCCGCACCGAGGCTGACGAGGTGACCTACTGCCTGCACATCATCCTGCGTTATGAAATGGAAAAAGCCATTTTCCGTGACAACACGCCGGTTGATGAGCTCCCGCAGCTCTGGAATGACAAGATGGAAGAGCTGCTCGGCATCCGTCCCAAGAACGACGGCGAGGGCATCCTGCAGGATATGCACTGGTCGGACGGTTCTTTCGGCTACTTTCCGTCCTACCTGCTCGGTTCGATGTACGACGGTATGTTCCTGGAGGCATTGGAAAAGGAAAAAGGCAGTGTCGACACGATTCTCGAGGAAGGGCGTATCAGCGAGATCACGGCATGGCTGAACGAAAAAATTCACCGCTACGGAAGCCGCTATACCTCCGCCGAGGTACTGCAGCGCGTCTGCGGGAAGGAACTGTCTGCACAGCCACTATTGGATTATTTCAATAGAAAATATGCAGGTCTGTATACATTTAATATATAGCCTCAAGCATCCGCAAGCTGACGGTAGGCAGATTTTTGCAGGGTTTTCGAGCATAGCTTCCTTTGCTTCGCCATTGTTTGAGCGTAGCGAGTTTCAGCGAAGCAAGGGATAATAAGCGGCGCAAGAAAACCGCAAAAATCAACGTGTCTGCGGCGGATGCTGAGGCTGATGGGAATGTTCAAAAATTTTTTTCAAAAAGTGCTTGCAATTTCCTGGGAGCCGTGTTATATTATCCAAGCACGGTTCCTTGGTCAAGCGGTTAAGACGCCGCCCTCTCACGGCGGAAACAGGGGTTCGATTCCCCTAGGGACTATCTGGAAAGCTTCGCAGATGATGCAAATGCATTGTCGTGCGGAGCTTTTTCATTTCCATTTTTTCCGTAAATACAACCGGGAAAACAACTTACGTTGTTTACTATATATATAAGGCATGATATCGGGGCGGACATTCCGTACGCTGTTTTTATCACTGAATTCAAAAAAATGATGTGGAAGTAGCTGTATCTTTGTGATATACTGGCTTCATAAATGGGGATGCCGTCTCACGGGAGGCCGGCAGTAAAAAACATCTCGTAACTGTGAAGGTACGGAACAGCTACGAGATCACTGACAGGTGGGGAAGATTGAAAAGACGGATTGAACAATTATTGAACGGAATATTTGAATATGAACAGGGGAAGATCACGATCCGGCCGGAGGAGCTTACCCTCAAGGGTGCACTGCAGGAAGTGCTTCATGGGAAGTTTTTTGTGGAAGGCGCGGCCGGGCAGAGAGTACATGGATTTCTTTATCCGTCTGACGCGCGGATGATCTGCGAACCGGTGGAATTTCATGGCGTTTCCAATGAGATCCATTACCAGTTTGACTGCAGCGGGCTGAAGCTGGGGGCGATGAGCGCCGGAAAGATCATTCTCTGCAGTGACTGCGGGGAGTATGAGATCCCGTATACGGTCAGTATTGCGGCAGGGTCTGTCGGCCGGGAGCTGCCGTTTTCTGATCTGGAAGGATTTGCAGACCTTGCACGGACGGATGCCCAGACGGCCTGCAGGGCGTTCTGGACGCAGGAATTCCGGGATCTTCTGAACGATACGCCCGGGCTGGTGGCTCTCTATGAAGGAGCGACATATCCGGCATCAGGCAGTAGTCAGGAGAGTGGTGCGGCAAACCGCCCCGTGCTTATGCTGCACGCGATGGAAGAGTTTCTGATCGGCGCCGGGCTTAAAGACGCAGTCACTCTGACGATCGACGGACCTGATGATGGAATGCAGAGCTTTGCGGCTGCAGCCGAAGAAGAAAAGCTGCAGGCAGCGTATGCCACGGGAGACGGAGATGTTTATGAATGGCGCCGCGGTGTGATCCGGGAGCCGGTGCGCGAGACACTGCACCTTCACAGGAGCACGTGGGGATTTCAGGAGATTTCCGTGGAAGCTGATGCTCTTTTTGTGCGCCCGGAGAGAAGATTTTTTACGACGGAAGACTTTGCGGGCAGCAGTTTTGACCTGCATCTGATCCTGGATGCGAATCTGATGCATGCAGGCAACAATTACGCGCGGATCACTCTTAATGCGGGCAGACAGAGCCTGCAGGTGTGCCTGTGCGCGAAAAAGCCCGGAAGAGCGGGCGGCCGTCAGTCACATATTCGAAAGATCATGACCAAAAAGCTGGAGAATAATTACATCGATTTCCGGCTGAAAAAGATGGATCTGGAGACCTGGGTCGAGCGTTCGGTCAGCGTGGTCAACAGCTACAAAAGAGCAGGCGGGGACGATCCGTTCGCGGATCTTTTTCTGGTGCAGCTGTACTTTGCCGACGACAAAAAGCACAGGGCTGCAAAGCTTCTGGAACAGATCGAGACGCAAAAGGGGCGGCTTGACACTCCGGAGCGCTACTGCTTTTATCTCTATATTTCCACCTTCATCTACCGTGAGGCGTCTTACGTGGATCGGGTAGAGGAGGAAGTGACCGCACAGTTTTACCGCAACAGTTCGAGCTGGCCGCTTATGTGGATCCTTTTGTATCTTCAGGAAAAATATTTAAATGACCCGGACGCACGCTTTGAAGCGGTCGCGGAACAGTTCCGGCGCGGCTGCCGCAGCAGGATCATGTATGTGGAGGCCTATCAGGCGCTTCGAGGCAATCCTTTCCTTTTGCGCCATCTGGGAGAATTCGAACTGCATCTGCTGCGTTTCGCGGATCAGGAAAAGGTGATGACGGCGGAGATCCTCCGTCAGGTCGCGAACCTTACCATGCATCAGACGGATTACGACCGGCGGCTTTTTGCTGTCCTTGCAAACGGTTATCAGATCTATCCGTCAGAGGATCTGCTGAAAGCGATCTGCCAGATTCTGTTAAAAGGACAGAAGACGGATCCGGTTTATTTTCGATGGTATGCCCTCGGTGTGGAAAGCGGACTGCGCCTGAACGGGCTATATGAGGCTTATATGCAGAGCATGGACTGCACAGAATTTCAGAAGCTTCCGCAGATCATCCGTATGTATTTTCCATATGATACCTCGCTGGATTACCGCAAACGGGCGGCGCTCTACCGCAGTATCGCGGACGCGCGCAAAAGCGATCCGCAGACCTGGCTCAACCACCGTCCTGCAATGGAACGTTTTGTGGCGGAGCAGATCGAGCAGGAACATATCACGGATGATCTGGCAGCACTCTATATTGATTTTCTGAAAGAACCCATGATCACGGGGCCGCTTGCGAAAAAGATGATCCGGCTGCTGCTTACCTGTGAGGTGTCCTGTGACCTGCTGATGGGAACGTCCCCCCGTCAGAATCAGGCAGCCAAAGCGCGGCAGATCATCCTGCACTCCAGTCGGATGACACAGGAAATCACTGCCGGTCTTTCGGATGGAAAAGGCCAGATCCGGATCTGCGATCCGGACAGCGCGGTATTTCTGACAGACGAAAAGGGACAGCGCTATGCAGCCGGGGAAAACTGCCGCATTCGTCGTATAGCGGAGGATGAAAGGCTCTTGGCCTGGTGTGCGAAAAAGGTGCCGGATGATCCGAATCTGGTCATTTATCTGACTTCGGAATGCTTCAGAGATCAGGTGATGGATGAACGGCTGCTTCCGTTTTTTAAGGAAGGCTGTGAGCTTGCCGGGATTTCGGACGATTTCCGTGAGCTCTTAAGGAAACAGGTGCTTGCCTGGTATATGGAGCATCCGATGGATGATACGCTTCCGGATTTTCTTGACCGGATCTCCTTTGACGACTATATGCAGGTCGACAAGACGGCTCTGATCACACTGCTCGCGGAGGAAAGCCGCTGCACCGAGGCGTTTGAAATGCTGAACCGGTATGGCGCGGAAGAGATCCCTCTGCTGCAGCTGGTGCGCATCTGCAGCCGTATGGTGCTTGAGCTGGAATTTGAGGAGAACGCGATGCTCCTCTCCCTCTGCCACCAGTGTTTTGAAAAAGGAAAATACGATGATAAGCTGCTGCGCTATCTTCTTCTTTATTACGAAGGCTCAGTTGAGAGCATGAAGCTGGTATGGAGTGCGGCCTGCGAATTCGGGCTGGACACGATGCTGATCGAAGAAAAGATCCTTATGATGATGCTTTTTACAAGACAGGGTACAGAAGGCTCGGAGCCCATTTTTGAATCCTATCGGAAGAAGCTGGGACGCAAAAAGCTCTGCAGGGCGTATGTGAACCTGAAGTCTTATGAATACTTTGTACAGGGACTTCCGGTTGCTGAACCGGTCTTTGCGTTTATTGAAAATGAGTACCGGCGTTTCAGCGGAACGGACCGCCTTGCGGAACAGGAAGAAGTATGCCGGCTTGCACTTCTTGAGTATTACGCAAGAGCGGTATCCCTCTCAAAGACGCAGCGCGTGTACGCGGAGGAGATACTGGAGGAATTTATTACAAAGGGCATGCGGTTCGCGTTCTATCTGCGCTTTGATGAGGAGCTTTTGAGACCCTGGCAGCTGGATGGACACGTATTCGCGGAATACGCGGGCAACCCGAAAAATACGGTATTTATTGAATACCGTTATCGGGCTTTGAAAGATACCGGAGAGGAAGAAGCCTGGACGCGGGAGCTTGTGCCGAATTGCTTTGAAGGCATTTTTGTACGGGAATTCACTCTTTTTGCGGATGAGGAAATCGAATGCAGATTTATCGAGACCTCTCCGGATGGGCAGGAATCCATTTGCTTGGAAAAATGGGTGTTAAAGGCGAATCCGGAAGGAAACGGTTCGGGCATGTACAGTCTTCTGAACCGCATGTGCAGAGCTGTGCGTGACAAAGATCCGTCCAGGGCTTCGGAGACGCTGGATTCGTGGCTGACGCTTGAATATCTTGCGAAAGAAGTGTTTACAGTAATATAACAGCGGGTGATGGTTTATGATACAGGCAAAGGATGAACTGATTTTAGGAATCGACCTGAATTCGGAATATGCGCAGGTGACCTGGTGGCACCAGTCGCTTAAGGAGCCGGAGACGCTGGGCGTCCATGAAGGATTGCAGCCGTTTCCGGCCGGGATGGAAGATGAGGATGCTCTGACAGACTATCTGCGTCTGTGCATTGCTGATCTGAAGCTTCTGACCGATCACACGATCCTCCATGTGATGGTGACGGTGCGGCAGCTTGATGAGGCTTTGAATCAGGTGATCGTAGGCGCGCTGCAGCGCCTTGGCGTGGATCGAAAACGGATCTATGTGCAGGATTATCAATCTTCTTTCTATTATCATACGGTGAATCAGAAAAAAGAGCTCTGGATGCAGGATGTAGCGCTGTTCACCTGTGAAGCGGGAGATGTGAACGGATATGTGCTGCAGATTGACCGCTCCAAAAAACCGGCGATCGCTGCGGTTGAACTGATCGCACGGCAGCCGATGACGGAAGAAGTACGTGCCGGGCGGTCAGAAGAGGACTGGAATAAAGAAAAGGATCGGCTGTTTTTTGAACTCCTTAAGAAAGTGTTTGAACGGCGCACGGTATCGGTCAGCTATCTGATGGGAGATTTTTTCAACAAAAGCTGGGCGACGAGGTCTGTGCAGTTTCTCTGCACGGGTCGGCGCGCCTATCAGGGCATGAACCTCTATTCCAGGGGCGCGTGTTATGCCGCCATGGAGCGGGCAGGAATCCTTGCATCCCAAGACATCATTTACGTCGGACTTGATATGGTGGAACGGAACATCGGTATGGAGATGCGCGTCAGGGGCAAAGAAACGTATTATCCTCTGGTGAATGCAGGGGTCAACTGGTACGAGGTGCATCATGTGTGCGAATTTATCCCGCTTAAGGAGCGTGAGATCCGGCTGATCTCGAGACCGATGGATCCGATGACCGATCCGACCGTACACACCATGCGGCTTCCGGGACTGCCCAAAAGGCCGGACCGCGCGACCAGGCTGCGCCTGACGGTGTATTTTACCTCACCCACGCACTGCCGGGTCGAAGTTGAGGATCTTGGGTTTGGAGGCCTGTACAAATCCTCAGGAATGAGCTGGAGCAGAGACATCCGTTTTTAAAGTTCGGAATAACAGTCCAAAACAGCAGCAAAAGGAAAAGTCAGACCTGGCAGAGTTATCTGCCGAGGGCTGGATTTTCCTTTTGGGATGGGCGGGACGGCGCTGGACGTCCAGTGGACGTCCGCTTAGCGCGGACCGAAGCGGTAGCGTAGACCCAGCGAGCCTCAGACATATGACGCATAAGCGGCATATAGCCTTCGAAGAAGGCGGTCTGTGGCCTGCTGTTTAGGAAATGACAATATCAAAACAGGAGATTGCCATGAGCTACGATCTTTGCCTGCTGAAGCAGGCGAATCAGCCATATTATATTGAAAACATCCGGACCGGGATCTATTCTCTGGAGGAGCTGTGCTTTTATCTGTATCACAACATCTGCCTGATCGATGAGAGCATTATCAATGAAAAGCTCTGCGACTGGATCCGGGACGAGCTGCATCTGAACCGCCTTTACCGACAGCTTTATGAGCAGCTGCAGAAGGCAGAAAACGCGGCTTCTTTTGTGCTGCCGATCTTTCGGGAGGCGGGGTATCTGACCAGTCAGGAAATGCATGTGTATCAGGAAGAGCTTGCAAAGCTGGAAGTGCAGTCCGATGAGATGAAACAGAAGCTGCGCGGAGATTATCTGGTAAAAGAGAAAATGTTCGCCCGCGCGGTATGGATGTACCGTCAGATCCTGAAGAACCGCAATCCGGGCAAGCTGGGCACGCAGTTTTATGCCGCTATCTGGAATAATCTAGGCGCTGCTTACGCGGGACTGTTCCGGTTTGAGGAGGCAGCGAACTGTTTTCTGGAATCCTGGCGCCTGATGAAGACAAAGGAAACCTTCCGGAAGTACATTAGCGCACTGCCTTTGTTCCTTTCCGAAGAAGAATACCAGAAGCGTCTGAAAGAACTGCAGGCTGATGAATATCTGGTCCGGTCGATTCAGGAACACAACGCAAAGCTCTGTGAGGCTCCGGACTTTCTGGCGTATGCCAAGCGGGTCAAAGAAGCTCCGATTGAAGATACCATCGAAGAGCTCAAAGTACAGTATTCCAGAAGTACGCGCACCTGACGGTATTTGCGGTTGACTTAGCTTTGCGGAAAAGATATAATCACCATGGAAAAAAGCTGGCAATCCGGAAAATAACAGTACAGGCTGCAGGCGGCAGTTCTGAATAAAGGAGAAACCGATGCTTCATAATCTGACAGAACCGATACACGAACAGATGGAACCGGATAATGGACTGCATGAAGAGTGCGGCGTATTCGGAATTTATGATTTTTCGGGGGAAAATGTAGCGTCCACGATCTATTATGGCCTGTTTGCCCTGCAGCATCGGGGACAGGAGAGCTGCGGCATTGCGGTCAGTGATACGAATGGACCGAAAGGAAAGGTGCTTTCCCACAAAGGGATGGGCCTTGTAAATGAGGTTTTTACCGCAGACCATATGGCTCAGCTGAAAGGCGATATCGGTGTCGGCCACGTCCGCTATTCGACAGCGGGCGGCAGCACCCGGGAAAACGCGCAGCCATTGGTGCTTAATTATATCAAAGGTACGCTGGCTCTGGCGCATAACGGTAATCTGATCAACACCCCGCAGCTCCGCAGAGAACTGGAGCTGGGCGGTTCGATCTTTCAGACTACGATCGATACGGAAGTGATCGCGTACCACATCGCGCGGGAGCGTGTGCGTGCGAGAAATGTAGAAGAAGCGGTAGCGAATGCGATGAAGAAGCTGAAAGGCGCGTATTCGCTGATTATCATGTCTCCGCGCAAGCTGATCGGAGCGCGGGATCCCTATGGATTCCGGCCGCTTTGCATCGGAAAGCGGGACAACGCCTATATTCTGGCTTCTGAGACCTGCGCGCTGGACACGATCGGAGCGGAATACATCAGGGATGTGGAGCCCGGCGAGATTGTGACGATCACGCCGAAGAACGGCATTGAATCGAACCGCAGCATGTGTTTCCCGCCGGAGCGGCAGTGCGAGACCGCGCGCTGTGTCTTTGAATATATTTACTTTGGAAGGGCGGACAGCCGCATGGACGGCGTCAGTGTTTATGATTCCCGTATTCGGGCGGGACGTTTTCTGGCAAAGGATTCGCCGGTGGACGCGGATCTCGTGGTCGGTGTACCGGAGTCCGGCAATGTCGCTGCGCTGGGCTATTCGCTGGAATCCGGCATCCCCTACGGGATGGCCTTTATGAAGAACAGCTATGTCGGGCGGACATTCATCAAGCCCGGTCAGAGCAGCCGCGAATCCAGCGTGCGCGTCAAGCTGAATGTGCTGCGCGACGCGGTGGAAGGCAAACGGGTCATCATGATCGACGACTCGATCGTGCGCGGCACGACGAGCGACCGGATCGTGCGCATGCTGCGCGACGCCGGAGCCAAAGAGGTGCATATGCGCGTCAGCTCGCCGCCGTTTTTATATCCCTGCTATTTTGGTACGGACGTACCGGCGAGGGAGCAGCTGATCGCTTATAATCGGGAGATCGAGGATATCCGGAAGATCATCGGCGCGGATACGCTTGCTTATCTTCGGCTGGACCGGCTTCCGGAGCTTACGGAAGGACTGCCGATCTGCAACGGATGCTTTACCGGGAAGTACCCGATGGAGCCGCCGCAGGAGGATATCAGAGGAGACTATGTGCACTAAGTCCAGAGCAGCAGCAAAATGAAAAAACAGGCCGTGCAGATTTATCTGCTAAGGACTGGATTTTCATTTTGGGATGGGCGGGACGCCCCATCAGCCTCAGGCAGGAGCTGCGTAAGCAGCGTATAGTTTGCGAAGCAAACGGGCCTGTGGCCTGGGCTCTGGACAGTTTTTAAGTACAATACGCACTTATAAGTAGGGAGAACATCATGAGTACAGACAGATATGTAAGTCCGCTCTCGGAGCGGTACGCGAGCGAGGAGATGCAGTATATTTTCTCACCGGATAAGAAGTTCCGTACGTGGAGGCGGCTGTGGATCGCCCTGGCGGAGACGGAGCAGGCGCTTGGCCTTCCGATCACGGATGAGCAGATCGCGGAGATGAAGGCGCATCAGGACGACATCAATTACGAGGTGGCGAAGGAACGGGAGAAGGTGGTCCGCCACGACGTCATGTCGCATGTATATGCTTACGGCGTGCAGTGTCCGAAAGCGAAGCCGATCATTCATCTCGGTGCGACCTCCTGCTATGTGGGAGACAACACGGATATTATCATTATGACCGAGGCGCTTCAGCTTGTGAAGAAAAAGCTGGTCAATGTCATCGCCCAGCTGGCGGATTTTGCAAAAAAATATGAAGACCTGCCGACTCTGGCATTTACGCATTTTCAGCCGGCGCAGCCGACGACGGTCGGAAAAAGAGCGACGCTCTGGGCACAGGAATTTGTGATGGATCTGGAGGACCTGGATTATGTCCTTTCCACGATGAAGCTGCTTGGGAGCAAGGGAACGACCGGTACGCAGGCGAGCTTTCTGGAGCTGTTTGACGGCGATCAGGAGAAGATCGATCAGATCGATCCGATGATCGCGGAAAAAATGGGCTTTCAATCCTGTGTGGCCGTATCCGGTCAGACCTATTCGCGCAAGACGGATACGAGAGTGCTCAATGTCCTTGCGGGGATTGCCGCGAGCGCGCACAAGATGTCGAACGACATCCGGCTGCTGCAGCATCTGAAAGAAGTGGAGGAGCCGTTTGAAAAGACGCAGATCGGCTCGTCCGCGATGGCATATAAGCGCAATCCGATGCGTTCGGAGCGCATTGCCTCTTTGTCGCGCTATGTGCTCTGCGACGCGCTGAATCCGGCGGTGACTTCATCCTGCCAGTGGTTTGAGCGGACTCTGGACGATTCCGCGAACAAGCGGCTTTCGATTCCGGAAGGTTTCCTTGCGGTAGACGGCATTCTGGATCTCTGCCTGAACGTCACGGACGGCCTGAAGGTATATCCGAAGGTCATTGAAAAGCATCTGATGGCAGAGCTTCCGTTCATGGCGACCGAGAATATCATGATGGATGCGGTCAAGGCGGGAGGCGACCGGCAGGAGCTTCACGAGAAGATCCGTGAGCTCTCGATGGAAGCGGGTCGCACCGTGAAGGAAGAAGGAAAAGACAACAACCTGCTGGAGCTGATCGCCGCGGATCCGGCGTTCAACCTGTCGCTGGAGGATCTGCAGCGTTCCATGGAGCCGTCCCGCTATATCGGGCGTTCGAAGGAGCAGGTAGAGCGATTTGTGGAGACAGTCGTGCAGCCGATACTGGAAGAAAACAAGGAACTGCTCGGCGTCACAGCTGAGATAAATGTGTAGTAAAAGTTCAGAACAGCATCGAAATGAAAAGACAGACTGTGGCCTGCTGTTCTGAATAGGCAATGTATACGGTCCGGATAAATAAAAGACAATCTGTAACTGAGAAGGTACTGAACAGTTACGAAGATTTTTGGGAGTCACAAGGAGGAAACCATTATGGTACAGGCAATCGTAGGAGCGAACTGGGGAGACGAAGGAAAAGGCAAGATTACGGATATGCTGGCGCAGGAGGCTGATATTGTCGTAAGATTTCAGGGTGGTGCAAACGCCGGGCATACCATTATCAACAACTATGGCAAATTTGCCCTGCATACTCTTCCGTCCGGTGTGTTTTATGACCACACGACAAGCATCATCGGCAACGGGGTGGCGCTGAACATACCCCTTCTTGACAAGGAGATCAAAGGTCTTCTGGAACGCGGCGTACCGATGCCGCATATTCTGGTATCGAACCGCGCTCAGGTCGTGATGTCCTATCACATCCTGCTGGATCAGTACGAGGAGGAGCGTTTAGGCGGCAAATCCTTTGGCTCGACCAAATCCGGCATCGCGCCGTTTTATTCGGATAAATTCGCCAAGATCGGTTTTCAGGTGAGCGAGCTTTTTGATGAAGATACGCTTCAGGAAAAGGTGCAGCGTATCTGTGAACTGAAAAATCCTCTTTTTGAGCATCTGTACCACAAGCCGGCGCTGACACCGGAGGCACTTCTTGAAGAGCTGCATGGATACCGGGATACGATCGCGCCGCTGGTGGCAGATACCGGAGCGTTTCTTGCAAAGGCTTTGAAAGACGGCAAGACAGTCCTGCTGGAAGGCCAGCTTGGCACATTGAAGGATCCGGATCACGGCATCTATCCGATGGTGACGTCTTCCTCCACTCTCGCGGGCTACGGAGCAGTCGGCGCGGGTGTGCCGCCCTATGAGATCAAACGCATTGTCGCGGTCAGCAAAGCGTATTCCAGCGCGGTCGGCGCGGGCGCGTTTGTCAGCGAGATCTTCGGCGAGGAGGCTGACCGGATGCGCAATCACGGCGGCGACGGCGGAGAGTACGGCGCAACAACCGGACGGCCGAGAAGAATGGGCTGGTTTGACTGTGTGGCCTCGAAATACGGCTGCCAGATGCAGGGCGCAACGGAAGTCGCTTTTACGGTGCTCGACGCTCTTGGCTACCTCGATGAGATACCGGTCTGCGTCGGCTACGAGATTGACGGCGAGGTAACGACAGACTTCCCGACGACCGTACAGCTTGAGAAAGCGAAGCCGGTACTGGAGGTCCTTCCGGGCTGGAAATGCGATATCCGCGGCATCCGCAAGTACGAAGAGCTTCCGGAGAACTGCCGCAATTACGTGGAATTCATCGAGAAGCATCTCGGCTTCCCGATCACGATGGTCTCGAACGGACCGGCGAGAGAGGATATCATCTATCGCTAATCATATACCGGCCATATATTTCCGATGCAGCCACGTTGATTTTTGCGGTTTTCTGCGCCGCTTATTATCCCTTGCTTCGCTGGAACTCGCTTCGCTCAGACAATGGCGAAGCAAGGGAAGCTATGCTCGAAAACCCTGCAAAAATCTGCCTACCGTCTGCATCTGGAAATATATGACCTTGTATTGTGTTTTAGATAACAGAAGGAGTAATGAGCATGAAGATTCTCGTCCTGGCGGGCGGTTACAGCCCTGAACGCAACGTCTCTTTAAGCTCCGGCGCGATGATCGCCGGTGCGCTTCGCGAGCGGGGGCATCAGGTTGCGGTCATTGATTCCTATATCGGTGTCAGTGATCAGGAGGCTGACATCGAGCAGCTTTTTGAGAAGGAAATCTGCGAGGAATGGAAGGTCATTTCGACTGCGGTACCGGACCTGAAAGCCTTAAAGGCGGCTCATCCGGAGTGCAGGAATCGTCTGATCGGACCGAATGTCCTGCGGCTCTGCCGCGAGGCGGACGTGGTCTTTCTGGCGCTGCACGGAGGCAGCGGCGAGGACGGAAGGATTCCGGCTGCACTCGATCTGATGGGTGTACACTACACCGGTTCGGACTATCTGGGCAGCGGCATCGCCATGAATAAGCACCTGACCAAAATTCTTGCAAAAGATGCCGGCGTGAATGTCCCGGCCTGGGAGATGCGTGACATCACAGACGAAGCAGTAATCGAGGCTGCGGTGCGCGAGGTGAGTCTTCCGGTCGTTGTGAAGATCCCGGACGGCGGTTCTTCTATCGGTGTCTATATTGTGAAGACAATTCCGGAGCTGCGGGCGGCACTTAAGGAAAATCTGGGACGGCGCCTGTTGTTTGAACAATATATTGAGGGGCGCGAGATTCAGATGGGATTCTTAAATGACCGTGCACTTCCGTCGATTGAGATCATTGTCAATAAAGAATTTTATAATTACGAGAACAAATATCAGAAGGGGCTCGCGTATGAGAAAACTCCGGCGGATATCCTTCCGTCTGAGGAAAAAGAAATGGGAGAGATGCTGCTTGCCGTTGCGCACGCACTTTCCCTTCGCACTTACGCGCGCGCGGATTTTATCATTGATCAGAATGGGAAGATCTGGTTTATTGAGATCAATACCCTGCCCGGTATGACGCCGACCAGCCTTCTTCCGCAGGAAGCGGAGGCCGCGGGGATATCTTTTGGTGAACTTTGCGAGCAGATCGTAGATGAGGCGCTTAAAAAGAAGACAGGGACGGAAGATTGAGACAGAGACGAGAGCCACCGCATGAAGAATCGCCCAGAGGGCGATGCGGCGGTGCCGTCCTCGATTTTCTGCGAAAATCGGGACATTGCCTGCGTCATAGATTCGAGGAGCGAATCTATGACAAGAGAGGAAGTGACAGATATGGCACACGGAGGAGATTCCGGAAAGAGAAAAAAACACGCGGCTCTGATCGGAGCGGGGGTTCTTCTTGTAGTTTTGCTGGTCCTGGCCGGCGGCCTTGCCTTTGCGGTCAATTATGTGATGGGAAGCATCGGCGAGATTGAAGAGGTGGAGCTGCTGGACCCGGAATCCGAAGAATTCGAGACAGATGAGGACGCCGGAGAAGACAGCATTGATCCGGATGAGATTGAATGGGCCGAGGATCTGGAGGAGACAGAAGAAAGCGAAGGGATCACGAACATCCTGCTGATCGGACAGGATACGCGGGTATCCGGTACCAGAGAGCGTTCGGACTCAATGATCCTGATCTCCATCAATTCGGACACAGATTCGGTGAACATGATTTCTTTCATGCGTGATTTGTATGTGCAGATTCCGGGGTATTCGGACAACCGGATCAATGCGTCCTATCAGTTTGGCGGTGCGGAACTGCTCGATGAAGTGATCGAGAAAAACTTCGGTGTTACCATTGATTATAATGTCGAGATCGATTTTGACGGATTTCAGGACGTGATCGATCTGCTTGGTGGCGTAGATATTACTCTGACCTCGACCGAGGCGAGCTATTTCCAGAACGCCGGATATTCTGTATCAGAAGGAACGAATCATGTCTATGGTGAATTCGCCCTTTTATATGCGCGGACAAGATATGTTTCTACCGCTACGGAAGCCAATGACTTCGGCCGGACTCAGCGTCAGCGTGCGGTGATCACCAGTCTTTTCAATGCCTATAAAGACGTCGGCATTACGACGCAGATCGCGCTGGTGGATGATATACTTTCTCTGATCTCTACGGATATGTCGATGACCCAGATCCTGTCCCTGCTCTATGATGCGCAGGCGATGAACTTAGACGAACTCGGTTCGTATCGGATCCCGATCGACGGCTCCTACACGAATCAGACGATCCGCGGCATGCAGGTGCTGGTGCCGGATCTGACGGTGAACCGTGAGGCGGTGCAGGAGATGATCGCCGGAACGTATGAAGAGTAGCAGTGGCTGCCACTTGGATATATATGGGAAAAATCAGGTGTTGACAATCCGTTCTGAAATGTTATACTGGACAGAGCAAAAGATCAAACAGCATATTTTAATACGTGGAAGAGAAGAGTAAAATGCGGAAGCATCCAGAGAGAGGGCGGCAGCTGGAAAGTCCTTATGCGGAACCATTTGAAGACTGCCTCTGAGTGACCCCAATCCGGTCCGGTGACTCCGTTATCGTCGAATGAGTAAAAAACAGGGTGGAACCGCGGCATTTGTATGATCGCCCCTGGCAGTTTGAATGAGCTGTCAGGGGTTTTTTCTTTGCATACAGCATATGCGGCCTCTAAGGAATTCAGGTGCTTTCTCTGTAAAATCATTCTGCCCGGCAATGCGAAGAAAGGAGAGATATATGAAAGAAAAATGCAGATTATTAAAGTCAGTTTTTCTGTCGGACTGGAGCCCGATGGAAAAGGGCCTGCTTCTGACGGATGTTCTGCTGTTCGGCGTTCTGTTGGGATGGCTGACGTCGCCGCTGAAAAATGGACTTAGCTTTTTCAGCAACAATTCCTGGGATATTGACAATTCTTCGGATGACCACTCAGCTTCTGACGATCACTCGATGAGCGGTCTCGAGTTCGAGGATGACGAAGACTGGGAAGACGAGGAAGAAGATTAGGAAAGCTTAGAAGATTTGGCAGCAAATGACAATAAACGGCAACATTCAAAAATGACAAAATATAGAATCAAGGAGGACAACCCAAAATGATAATCACATTGAAAGACGGTTCGAAAAAAGAATACGCGCAGCCGATGGCGGTCATCGACATCGCGAAGGACATCAGCGAAGGCCTGGCGCGTGTGGCGACAGTCGCTGAGATCAACGGCGAGGAAGCGGATCTGCGCACGGTCGTGGATTCGGACTGTGAGCTGAATATTCTGACCTTTGACAGCCCGGCGGGAGCGGGCGCGTTCCGTCATACGACCTCGCACATCATGGCGCAGGCCATCAAGCGTCTGTATCCGGATGTGAAGCTGGCAATCGGCCCGTCCATCGCGGATGGCTTTTACTATGATATCGACAGCGAGAATCCGATCACGCCGGAGGATCTGGAGAAGATCGAGGCGGAGATGAAGAAGATCGTGAAAGAGGATCTGCCGCTTATCCGCTTTACAAAGCCGAGGGAAGAGGCCATCGCGTATTTCAAAGAGAAAAATGAACCGTACAAGGTAGAACTGATCGAGGATCTGCCGGAGGATGCGGAGATCAGCTTTTACCAGCAGGGAGAGTTCGTTGACCTCTGTGCCGGACCGCATCTGATGAGCACAAAGCCGGTGAAAGCATTCAAGCTGACCAGCATCGCGGGTGCGTACTGGAGAGGCAGCGAGAAGAACAAGATGCTGACCCGTATCTACGGTACTTCCTTTACAAAGAAAGCGGATCTGGACGCTTATCTGACCCGCATGGAGGAAGCGAAAAAGCGCGACCACAGAAAGCTCGGCAAGCAGCTCGGCCTGTTCATGATGGCTGACGAGGGTCCGGGATTTCCGTTCTTCCTGCCGAACGGCATGATTTTGAAGAATACGCTTCTGGATTACTGGAGAGAGATTCATACAAAGGCGGGCTATGTGGAGATTTCCACACCGATCATCCTCAACCGCCAGCTTTGGGAGACCTCCGGTCACTGGGATCATTATAAGGAAAATATGTATACCACAGTCATTGACGACGAGGATTATGCGATCAAGCCGATGAACTGTCCGGGCGGCGTACTGGTGTACAAGTCGGAGCCGCGTTCCTACCGCGACCTGCCGCTGCGCATGGGCGAGCTGGGTATCGTGCACCGTCACGAGAAATCCGGCCAGCTGCACGGCCTGATGCGTGTGCGCTGCTTCACACAGGACGATGCGCATATCTTCATGACTCCGGAACAGATCCGCGGCGAGATCAAGGGCGTTGTGAAGCTGATCGATGAAGTATATCAGCTGTTTGGCTTCAAATATCATGTAGAGCTGTCCACCCGTCCGGAGAATTCCATGGGAAGCGACGAGGACTGGGAGATGGCGACCGAGGGTCTGCGCGGCGCGCTGGACGAGCTTGGCCTTGACTATGTGATCAACGAGGGCGACGGCGCGTTCTACGGCCCAAAGATCGACTTCCATCTAGAGGACTCCATCGGCAGGACCTGGCAGTGCGGCACCATCCAGCTTGACTTCCAGCTGCCGCAGCGCTTTGAATGTGAATACATCGGTGCGGACGGCGAGAAGCACCGCCCGATCATGATCCACCGCGTGGCGTTCGGCTCCATCGAGCGCTTCATCGGCATCCTGATCGAGCACTTCGCGGGCGCGTTCCCGACCTGGCTGTCGCCGGAGCAGGTACGCATCCTGCCAATCTCTGACAAGTTCATCGGCTATGCGGAGCAGGTAAAGGCCTCCCTGCGTGAGGAAGGTATCCGCGCGAACGTTGATACCCGTGCGGAAAAGATCGGTTACAAGATTCGTGAGGCGCAGCTTGCGAAGACCCCGTATATGCTGGTAGTCGGCGCGAAAGAGGAAGAGGAAGGCCTCGTCTCCGTGCGCAGCCGCTCTGAGGGCGACAAGGGACAGAGCACGCTTGCGGACTTCACTGCGGCGGTCAAAGAAGAGATCGCGACCAGAGCGCGGTAAAGCAAAATAAAGCAGATTTTCATCGCCAGACGTTTGATCGTCTGGCGATTCTTATTCCATATTTTCTTCACATTTCATACACAGCTGAAACACAGAACTGTCAAAATCCAGACACAGTTACCCCGTAAAATTGATGAGAAAAGGGACGAATTGAGGCAAGTTTTAGAACAATTTGCACGGAAAGCAGCATTAAATCTGATGGATGCTTTCAAACACCCTTTATAAATAGTGGGCAGCAGGAAACACTGCTGCTTCCTATTAAAATAGCGCACTGCGCAATACAACGAAAGGAGCACATGAAAATGAAGTGCGAAAGGAATTGGAATCGAAAAAGTGTCTGGAAGGCGGCATCCGTAATGGTAGCTGCTACGCTGCTGTTTTCTTCCGTAGCTGTGTACGCGGCGGAGGACGATGAGGAGACAGTGTCATTGGCAGCAACGGCAAAGTCTGCTGAGTTTACGATGAGTACGGCTTATCCGGGAATGTCGGCGACAGCAGGAGATTCATTAAGCTTTGATCTGGATTTCATCAGCCCGGACGGTGAAGGGCATGATGTGACACTGACCACGGTATCCCTGCCGGATGACTGGGAAGGTTATTTCAAGGGCAGCAGCACGGAAGTTTCCATTGTACATATTTCGGGGAACACGACGAACGACAGTGATCTGGTGTCTTATTCCCTGACCATCCCGGATGAGGCGGAAGACGGAGAATACGAGGTAGAGCTTCTGGCAACCACGGAAGACGGTGATGAGTCAACGTTGATCCTGACGCTGAATGTGGCGGCAGAGGTTCGCGGTGAGAGCAGCTTTACATCCGAATATCCGGAGCAGGAAGGTGCGACCGGCACGTCCTTTACCTTTGACGCGACTCTGGTCAACAATCGTTCGACTGACCAGACCTACAGCCTGTCCTCGAGCGCACCGACCGGATGGTCCGTAACGATTGTTCCGTCCGACGACACCTCTACCATGGTAGCGAGCATCGATGTTGAGGCAGAGAGCAGCCAGGGACTGACCATCACTGTGACACCGCCTGAGACAGTTGAACAGGGCGACTATACGATCCCGGTGACGGCGACATCCGCGAACGAGACCCTGAGCATGGATCTGAACATTACCATCACAGGTACCTATGATATTTCTCTTTCCACGTCTGACGGCCTGCTGAGCTTTGACGCGTATGAGAATAAGGCGTCGAACGTTACACTTGTCATCACCAACAACGGTAACGTGGATCTGACCAACGTGACTCTTTCCTCCTCCGCACCGACGGACTGGGATGTGACTTTCAGTGAGTCCACGATCGACACCATCGAGGCGGGAGCATCCGTAGAAGTGACCGCGTCCGTGACGCCGTGCGAGGATTCTATTACAGGCGACTATGAGACGGATATTACAGTAAGCACGGATGAAACCTCAGACACGGCAGCGTTCCGCGTATCGGTAAAAACATCCTCAACCTGGGGCTTTGTCGCGATCGCGATCATCATCGTACTGGTCGTAATTCTGGGCGTAATCTTTAGAAAATTCGGGAGACGGTAAAAATGGCTGATACAAGCGCAAAGGAAAATAAAAAGAATAACAGCGCAGATGCAGCCGTAAAAGAGAACGGCGCAAATGCGGAAAAGAAAGACAACGCCGCCGGGACGAAAATCGAGAAACGTACAGCCGCGAAGGGTGAGGTGGTGATCAAAACCGAGCACCTGACCAAGCGGTATGGCAAAAAGGTGGCGGTCAATGACCTGTCGCTGACCATTAAAAAAGGCGAAGTGTTCGGACTGCTCGGCCCGAACAGCGCCGGAAAAACAACGACCATCCTGATGCTGCTCGGCCTGACAGAGCCGTCTGGCGGAACAGCAACGATCGAAGGGATGAACTGTACGCGCGATCCGCTGGGAGTCAAATCCATCGTGGGCTACCTGCCGGACAATGCCGGATTTTACGGAGACATGACCGGACGTCAGAACCTGCGGTTTACCGGCCGCTTAAACGGTCTGGAAGGACAGGAACTGGAGGATCGGATCGAAACGCTCCTGAAGCGTGTTGATATCGAATACGCCGGCGATCAGAAGGTCGGCACCTATTCCAGAGGTATGCGCCAGAGACTGGGCGTAGCGGACGTGCTGATGAAGGATCCGGAGATCATCATCATGGATGAGCCGACGCTCGGTATCGACCCGGAAGGTATGCGCAAGCTGCTGATCCTGATCCGGGAACTGGCGGAAGAGGACGGCCGCACCATCCTGATCTCGTCCCATCAGCTGCAGCAGGTGCAGCAGATCTGCGACCGGGTCGGCATCTTCATCGAAGGCACCCTGATTGTCCAGGGCACTCTGAAAGAACTGGAGGAGCATATCCGCAAAGAGGGCTCTTATCTGCTGGAGCTGTCGGTAGAACCGCTGGACGACCAGCTGCTGGGTATGCTTTATCAGCAGGACGGCGTAAAGAAAATCGAAAAAGAGGGCGACAAGTTCATGATCACCTCGAAAAAGGACATTCGTCCGACACTGACGCGTTTCCTGGGAGAGAACGGCTATACCGTTTATCATCTGCACCAGCGCGGCGGCGATCTGGATGAGATTTACAGAGTTTATTTTGAAAAGGCAGGGCAGGCAGATGAAAGAAGCAGTTATGAAAAAAACAACAAAAAACGCAGAAGGTTCGGCGGGAAAAAGAAGCAGCCTGTTTCGTAACGGCGGCTCATCAGGCGATGCCGGAAGCGCAGGGAAAAGCGGGGAAGGACAGAGTACCCGAAGAGTCAGCGGTTTTACCGGACTTTCCGCTCTGTTCCGCAAAGAGATGGCGGATCAGCTTCGAAGCAGACGATTTCTTATCCTGCTGATCCTGATCGGCGCCACGAGCTTCGCCAGCTTTTACGGCGCGATCAGCGAGCTGTCCGAATCGACGAGCGATTATCTGTTCCTGGAGCTTTATACCTCCAGCGGCAGCTCGATTCCGTCATTTATGTCGTTCATCGCGCTGCTCGGACCGATCGTCGGACTGGCACTCGGATTCGACGCGATCAACAGTGAGCGGCAGTCCAACACGCTGAACCGTCTGGTGGCGCAGCCAATCTACCGTGATTCCATTATCATCGGAAAATTCCTGGCCGGAACGACAGTCATTGCAATTGTCATTTTTACCATCGGCATCGCGGCCGGAGCAGTGGGTGTGCTGGTGACCGGCCTGACCCCGACCGGAGAGGAAGCATTGCGAATCTTCGTCTTCCTGATCTTCACGGTGGTCTACATCGCGTTCTGGCTGGCATTGGCGATCCTGTTCTCCACGGTCTGCCGTCACTCGGCGACATCCGCGCTGATCACGATCGCGCTCTGGATCTTCTTCTCGATCTTCATGAGCCTGCTGGCACAGATCATCGCCGGAGCGGTCTATCCGATCAACACCTACTACGGGCAGATGTTCAATCAGGTGAAATACTACACGCTTAAGCTCAACCTGAACCGCATCTCGCCGTATTATCTCTACAGTGAGGCGGTATCGACCATCCTCAACCCGTCCGTCCGCGCGGTCAACGTCGTCACGACGAGTCAGCTGGTCGGCGCCATCAGCAGTTATCTGTCGCTGGGACAGAGTCTGCTGCTCGTGTGGCCGCATCTGGTCGGCATGATCGCCGAGATGATCGTCGCATTCGGATGCTCCTACATCGGGTTTATGAGACAGGAGATCAGAGCGAACTGATGATACTTTATCTATAAAATGAAAAACAGCCTGCTGCAGGCTGTTTTTTCATTTCATGAATAATCCAGGGCAGGATTGCGGATACTGACCATTGTAGAACTATTGTAACTGTTCAGTACTTTCACAGTTACGAAATCATTTACGAGACAGGAGGTAGTAATTATGCCGGCATTGGTATGTTCCGCAAAAAACTGCATGTATAACGATTCCATGTATTGCTGTAAGGATGGCATTCAGGTAGGAGGTGAGCAGGCGAAGGTCTGTCAGGATACCTGCTGCGAGAGCTTTCATGAGAGAAGCGACTCCGCAAAAGATTCCTGCGGCTGTGACGCACGTCCGAACCGGACGATGGATATCCGCTGCGAGGCGAGAGCCTGTGAATACAACGACAGCTGTGTCTGCCACGCAAACCATGTGGATATCGCAGGCGTATCGGCCTGCCGCTGCGAGGAGACGGAGTGCGTGACATTTAACGAGAAATAAAGAGGCAATGTACACGATACAGCAAAAATTCTCACCCGCATTTGTGAAAACGCATATCTTATTGGTATCCCGGCTTGTGCTGCAGGTCGGGAGAGGAAGAGCGTAACTGCTCAAAACACTGAGAATTACAACATTCCAAACCTTATAAGATGAGGAGGTATAATTGTGACCCCATTGCTTGAACTGAATCACGTAAGCTATGCCTACCACAGCAAAAGCGGCGAAACTTATGCCTTGTCCGATATCTCGTTTCAGGTGTTCCCCGGAGAATTTATTGCTGTAATAGGACCGAGCGGCTGTGGCAAGTCCACGCTGCTCTCTTTAATTTCCGGGCTGCTCATACCGGAAAGCGGTTCCATACTGGTGGATGGACAGCCGTGCAGGCCCAACGCGAAGCGTTTTTTCATGGGCTGCACAAGCTGCCGCCGAACAGATGTGAGGGGGCATATCCAGCCGTGCAGGCCCAACGCGAAGCGTTCTTTGATGGGCTGCACAAGCTGCCGCCGAACAGATGTGAGGGGGCATATCCAGCCGTGCA
>JAJQHQ010000072.1:70230-87304 GCA_021199655.1 Lachnospiraceae bacterium
GGCCCAACGCGAAACATCGTTCCACCGGGAGCGGGATCGGATATATGCTGCAGAAGGACCACCTTTTTGAGTGGCGTACCATATATCAGAACATCACACTCGGGCTGGAGCTGCAGCACAAACAGGATCCTGCGTCGCTGAAACGTGCAGACCAGATGCTGATCGACTACGGTCTTGGCCGCTTCCGGGATGCGAAGCCAGGCGAGCTTTCCGGAGGAATGCGCCAGAGGGCTGCTCTGATTCGCACGCTTGTGCCGGATCCGGAGCTTTTGCTGCTTGATGAGCCATTTTCCGCACTCGATTATCAGACAAGGCTCTCCGTATGCGACGACGTGGCGGCAATCCTGCGAAGAGAAAAGAAGACCGCCATTCTGGTGACACACGATCTGTCCGAGGCTGTAAGCATGTCCGACCGTGTGATCGTATTGACAAAACGACCGGCGAGCATTCGCTCTGTACTGAAAATGGAATTTGCGCAGAAAAATCTCACTCCGCTGGAACGCCGGAATGCGCCGGAGTTTCCGCTCTATTTCAATCTACTCTGGAAGGAGTTGAATCCGCATGAGTGAAAAGAACGCAGGCATAAAAAACAGGACGGATACTTGCATGATGAATGCGAAAGAAGAGAACAGCGCAAACACAAAAGAGGAGAGCAGAGTGGTCTCAGCCTCACAGCAGGATTATCTGCACAGACTCTCACAGCGCCGCCGCCGGATCCTGGCAGCACGGATTATGCTGTTTGTCCTGTTTCTTCTGCTCTGGGAGATGGCGGTACAGCTTGGATGGATTGACGGCTTCATATTCAGCAGTCCCTCCCGCGTACTGCGCACCTTCAAAAGCATGTGGTCAGACGGCAGTATTTTTCTGCACACAGGCATCACGCTGACGGAGACCCTGCTCAGCTTTGCACTGGTCGTCGTGATTGGCGTCGCTGTCGCGGTCCTGCTCTGGTGCAGCAGTACGCTGTCCGAAATTTTGGAACCTTATCTGGTTGTCCTGAACAGTCTGCCAAAGTCCGCGCTTGCACCGCTTTTGATCGTCTGGATCGGCGCAAACATGAAATCCATCATAGTCGCCGGCATCTCGGTCGCGATCTTCGGAACCATCCTGAACCTGTACACCGCCTTTGAGGGGATAGACGCAGATAAGATCAAGCTGATCTACACGCTGCAGGGGTCCAAAAAGGACGTCCTTTTCCGGGTGATCCTGCCTGGGACGCTGCCTTTGCTGATCAGTATTATGAAAGTAAACATCGGTCTCTGCCTCGTCGGCGTCGTGATTGGAGAATTCATCGGGGCAAGACAGGGGCTTGGCTATCTGATCATATATGGAAGCCAGGTCTTTAAGCTGGACTGGGTGATCCTCTCAATCGTCATCCTGTGCGGGATCGCGATACTGCTGTACGGATTCTTAAGCCTGCTGGAAAAAAGGTTTTCCCGCCTGTCCTGACACACTGCCGCAAAGATGCCAGCCTTTCTGTGAACTGGTGAATTTGACTTACCTGCAAATTCATGTATAATAACTGCATGGGAAACCGCCAGATTTAGAACGGCGAAGAATGAACAGGGAAACCAATGCAGGAGGACTGGCATCAATGCTTACAGGCAAAACAATCATTCTGGGTGTGACCGGAAGCATTGCCGCGTATAAGGCGGCAAATCTGGCAAGCCTTTTGAAAAAACAGCATGCGGACGTGCATGTGATCCTGACGAAAAACGGCGCGCAGTTTATCACGCCGGTGACATTTGAGACTCTGACCGGCAATAAGTGCCTGACGGATACGTTTGACCGGAATTTTCAGTTCAATGTGGAGCACGTGGAGCTGGCCAAACGGGCGGATCTGGCGATCGTGGCGCCTGCGAGTGCGAATACGGCGGCGAAGCTGGCGCACGGGCTGGCGGACGATATGCTGACGACGACGCTTCTGGCCTGCACCTGTCCGAAACTGATCGCTCCGGCGATGAATACGCGGATGTATGAGAATCCGGTGACGCAGGACAACCTGCAGACTCTGAAGAAGTACGGCTGGACACTGATCGAGCCGGAGAGCGGCCTTCTGGCCTGCGGCGATGAGGGAAAAGGAAAATTCCCGGATGAACACAGGATCGTGGAATATGTGTGTAATGAGATTGCCCGGGAAAAGGACATGGAAGGGATGCACGTTCTGGTGACGGCGGGACCGACGATGGAAGCGCTGGATCCCGTGCGCTTTCTCTCTAATCATTCAAGCGGGAAGATGGGCTATGCCCTTGCGAAGGTCTGCCGCGAGCGGGGGGCTTCGGTAACGCTGGTGTCCGGAAAAACGCAGCTGCCGCCTCCGGCCGGCGTGGAAGTGGTGCTGGTTCTGTCAGCACAGGAGATGTATGACGCGGTGACGCAGCGCGCCCGGGAGCAGGATGTTGTTATCATGGCGGCGGCGGTCGCGGATTACCGTCCGGCATCCGTCTCGGATCAAAAGATCAAAAAGAGCGACGACGACCTGAATCTGCCGCTTGAGCGGACGCAGGACATTCTTGCTGCACTCGGTTCCGATAAGCCAAAGGGCCAGATCCTCTGCGGCTTTGCGATGGAGACAGAAGACATGGTCGCGCATGCCCGGGAGAAGCTTCAGCGCAAGCATCTGGATCTGATCGCGGCGAACAATGTAAAGGTAAAAGGCGCCGGGTTCGGCACCGATACGAACGTGATCACGCTGATCTCTGCGGCCGGCGAGACAGAGCTGGAGCTGATGAGCAAGGAAGAGGCTGCGGCGCGGATCGTGGATGAAATTCTGGAGATCCGGGCGGGAAAAATGGAGGACTGCAGAATATGAAAAGCTACGAGACGGTATGGGAAATTTTTAACCAGTGCCCGAACAACCAGATGCGGGACGTTTTCATCGATGAGCTCGAGATAGCCGACATCGAGGTGTTCCTGCAGAATAAATTCAAGGGGAAAGAAGTCTCCTGGGAGAAATCCGTGCAGCCGGACGGCACAATCATATATGACATCGTGGCGTCCGGCATCCGGCAGCGGTATTCGTTTACGGAGATTTAGGCAGGTGCCTTCTTCGTCTTTTGATGGGATTTACAGTTTTTTCTTAAATAAAATATAGTAGCAGTTAAGCTCGAATGCGGAGCAGTTCCTTTTCTCTTCCGGAAGGCATTGCAGCAATCGGGCCTTTTTTTTGGAATCCTGAAGTTCCGATCGCAGATCATCCTTTATGCCGTTTATCTCCATGAAGTTTCTGACTTCTTCCATGGCTTTGTCCAGTTTGCGTTTTTCAACAAGAAAATCCATGTTATAACGTGTTTCAGTCTCCCATTCGCTCAACATTTCTGCATGGTCATCCAGCCAGTCTGTTATTACGAGATTGGCGCCGTTGTTGGTGATCATGGATACAAGCCTGCTGATTTTATGTGAATAAGGGACTGTCACTCCCACACATTCCAGAGCTCCTTTTAAAATTTTCTCTACGGCCTGCTGCAGATGATAAGCGGCATTATTTAAAATCATCTCGTCGACAGTCTGTTCCCGCCAGATCATCTGCGCAGTTTCATAATCCATTCGCGCACTGCGAAACAGTCGGATATCACACATAAAAGCCCTCCTTTACTGTTCAGCACCATCATTGGTTACATTCTTTTAAATAAAAGCAGACCGGTTTTGTCAATTTCTTTGTATAAGCCGGATTCGTGAGGCAGATTTGTGATCACATCCACTTCACAGTCCAAATCGGGGAAAGACTGGAAAGATTTTTCCCTGTCGTACTTTTCAATATAAAGGTCGATATCACTGTTGCTGTCACATCGGAATTCGAGTGAACTTCCGAATAATACGATTTTTTGAATGTTACTGTCTTTGGTTAATTCCTGAAGGAGCCTGCTGACACGTTTCTGCATAAGTGGGTGGACCCGATTGGCGTCAGGAAAGGAAACCCCTTCAGCAACGGGAAAATCCCACATACGATTGTAGTTGTTCATATCAGGTATCACTTCCTCTTTACGGATCACTGCTTTGATTTTTATATGGTACCATATACGAAGGGAAAAAACAACGAACGTTTTTCATAATTCTTAAGGATATTCTTCTTTACAGACAATCCCCATAATTGATATACTGTATATAAGAAATTTTGTAATCGTAAAGGACAGTACCTCGCACTCGCTGCGAGGTACGTATGAAAACATACATTTTACAGGAAAAAGTCCCATCGCGCAGCGATTTTAAATGGACTTTTTCCCTCGCCGGGATGGCATCCCGCACAGAGTGCGGGACATGGTCGCAGATTCATAATAAGATACTGAACATTAATTTTGCGAAAAAGGAGGAGAGGAAAATGAAGAAGAAATGGATGATTTTCATGTTTGGCATTATGATTGCATCTTTTACCTGTGCAGGAGAAACGGCTTATGCAGAGACGGATACGACAGAAGCTACGGTAATCTATCCGCTTCCGGCTGCCACAGATTCAGAGGAAGAAACAGAACTCTTTGATCTGGTGGATGTCAATCTTATGAAAGCAGGAGACATCATTGTCCTGCAGGGCGAAGAAGTGACAGTGGAGACAATCGAGTGGGACGAGGACGGTTCGATCCTCATTAATGGCGGATACGGAGAGGAGAACGGACATACTCTGGTGACTGATGAGGATACGGTATATTATGAGAAGACAGCAGACTCTGATATGGAAGCTGGCAATGAGCTTCCGTATACCATCCGGATTACGCGGAACGATCTGCCGGTATTTGACGGTCCCGGCTATGATTACGGTTATGTCTGGACGATTTATTCTGCGGGGACGTTTACAATCGTGGAAGAGCAAGAGGATTCGGAAGGCATTCTCTGGGGCAGTCTGAAATCCGGAATAGGCTGGATCGACCTGTCGGAAGCGGTATCTGAGGAGACGAATGAGCAGCCCATTACGGCGGTGTTTGCCAGCGACCAGATTGTCGCAGAAGGAGACTATCTGGAATATGTCTCTGACGACTCGGAGACGACACTGGCTTTTCGGCCGAATGAAGAGCTGAAGGATGTGACCTTCTCTCTGCTCGAATATGATGAGGAGGGCGAGTGGAAGATTGCGGAAGAACGGTATACGATACCGGAGCTTTCCGAAGGGGACGTATTTGTGGCGGGCATCTCGTTCTATGGGGATATGACTGCTTATGGCATCTCTTTCACGGATGAAGCGGGAGAGGAGCGCTGCTTTGCGGTACATATCAGCGGCCGCAACGGCTCTCTGCTTCTGGATGAATACGGTGCGGATTAACGGGCTGAAAGAGGCTCAATAAACAGAATGGAAGGGACATAAAATGGATCGAATCTTTCAGGCACTGTGTGACCAGGGCGTAGATTCTGCGCTTCTGGATACAATACAGGAATTCCACATGAAATATCCTGCGGAAGAAAAACAGCGGGAGCGCATTACGGCTCCCGCATTGGCTTACTATGGCCGGGAGACCTTTGAGATGGCAGCTGCGGCGCTCCTACAGGGAGAAAATATCCTGCTGACGGGCTCAAAGGCGACCGGGAAAAATCTTCTGGCGGAGAATCTGGCGTGGGTGTTCGGGAGACCTTCCTGGAACATTTCTTTCCATGTGAATATGGACAGCAGCTCTCTGATCGGGACGGATACGTTCCGGAATAATGAGGTGCAGCTGCGCACCGGTCCGGTATATGACTGCGCGGTGAGCGGCGGCTTCGGCATCTTTGACGAGATCAATATGGCGAAAAATGACGCGGTCTCGGTCCTGCACGCGACACTGGATTACCGCCGTATTCTGGATGTGCCGGGCTATGAGAAGATCAGTCTGCATGACGCGACCCGCTTTATCGGGACGATGAATTACGGTTACGCGGGTACCAGAGAGCTGAACGAGGCGCTGGTGTCACGCTTTCTGGTGATCGAGATGCCTCCGGTGACGGAGGAGTCTTTGCATTATATCCTGACAAACACCTTCCCGGATTTTACGCAGGAGGGACTGCGGCAGATCTGCGGCCTGTTTCTTGATCTGCAGACCAAGGCGAATAACAGTGAGATTTCGACGAAGCCGCTCGACCTGCGCGGCCTGATCGGCGCGCTGAAGACTGTGCGCGCGGGATTATCTCCACGGCTCGCGGTGCGGATGGGGATTGTGAATAAGAGCTTTGACCTCTTTGAACGGGAGCTGGTAGAGGACATCGTGATGACGAGGATTCCCGAGAGCTGGACGCCGGGGGATGTGTTCCATGTACGATGAACTGGACTTACAGGCGGCGGCCGAGAGCCGGCTTCGCAATCTGATGTGGACCGTCAGCGGCGACTACGCGCTCGACACGAAGCCGGACCTGGAGTCGTATGAACGGTCAAAATATATATCCCTGTATGACGCGGTGAAGCAGGGGGCGTTTGCGCGCTTTTATGATAAAAATGAATTTGCCCTGTATCTGGTCAAAAAGGTATACTGCGGCGCAGATGAGGGATCGCTGACGGAATTGGCGCAGCTTTGCGTGGACGCGGCTTCCTGGAAGCTCGTCGCCGCAGAGCGCCCGGGAGTTCCCGAACTCCGGAAACGGGCATTTTCAGATCTGCTGGAATATTCTTTCAACAGGATGAGCGCCACACTGCCGGGACGGATCAAGATCGCGCTTTTAAAACAGTATCTTTATGGGGACGAAGGCGGCGGAAAGCAGGTGCGGGAGAGCGTGCAGCTGATTCGGAGACTGGAGAATGGCGCTGTCACCACAACAGATATCATCCGCACAGTCGATGCTCTCTACAATTCTCTGATCGACCGCAGCTTTGAGCGGAAACACGGGGGCCTGAATCAGGTACTTTCCGTGACGCTGGAGGATCTGAAAGAGTTTGACTGGAGCGACTTTTTAAAAGAAGAGATTTCTGAGGATGTGCTGGAGCAGTATTTTGATCAGATGAATCAGGCGGTCTCGTCTTTCAACGAAGAACCGGATGAGAAGCCTCAGCAGCCGAAAAAGGCAAAGCGTCGGGTAATAGTGATCGATGAAGAGGCTGCCCGGAAAATGTATTCCTATATGGAACTGAATTTCGGCAGGTCTTACTTAAGCGAGCAGGAGCAGAAGCAGAAAAATCTCCGTCTCTGCAGGGGCGCGCATATCGACTGCAGCCTTTACTATACGGACGGGATTTTAGAAAATCCGGTGCTCTCAAACGCGCAGTATGTCAATGCCAGACGGTATGCGGAAAAGAACCGGGTGTATTTTCGCAACAATCATCACCTGATCCTGCGGAATGTGGAGCAGCTTGGCGACGAACTGCGCCGCTCCCTGAACCGCAGGAGCGAGCCGGAGCGGCAGGCTGCTTACGCGGGGACGATCGTTCCCGGACGACTGTGGCAGGTCGGCCGCAAGGAGACGCCGGGACGGTTGTTTGAGAAAAATCTGCGGCGCAACAATTCCGATTTCGCAGTAGATATCCTGATTGACGCGAGCGGGTCGCAGCGGGATCGGCAGAGCGAAGTGGCACTGCAGGCCTATATTCTGGCGGAGGCGCTTTCCATCAATAAGATTCCCCTGCAGATCACCGGATTTTGCACCTTCTGGGATTATACGGTGCTGCAGAGATTCCGTGGGTACGACGATCCGCGGGAGGCGAACCGGAAGCTGCAGAACCTTGTGGGTTCTTCGAACAACCGGGACGGCCTGGCGATCCGTGCGGTGGGGGATTCCTTGCTTCAGCGGCAGGAGGAAGGCAAGATTCTGATCATATTAAGCGATGGCCGGCCGAATGACATCATCGTCAATCGCCCGAACAGCCGCAATCCCCGCACATACTGCGGCGACTACGCGGTGCAGGATACTGCGTATGAGGTGCGGAAACTGCGCAGTCAGGGCGTCTGCGTGCTGGGCGTGTTTACCGGCCTGGAAAAGGATCTGGCAGCGGAGAAACGGATCTTCGGAAAGGATTTCACCTACATCCGCAGTACATCCGGCTTTGCGCGGGTGGTGGCCCGGTATTTGCGGCGGCTGCTCGAAGAAGACGGTGCGAATTTCTGAAATACCCTTTACAAAAGAAAAGGACAGGCATAAAATAAGCAAATGATTGTTGCGGCTGAAATGGCCGGGACGAAAGCAACGGCCGGTGTGAAGAGTGACCGGAATGAAGAATGATCAGGAGGAACGAAAAATGGCGGATAGTAGTACATGCAGCAGCGCATCCAGCTGCGACAGGGAGAGCTGTGAGGGCTGCCCGAGCGCGAACAGCGGACAGCCGCAGAGCATGCTGGAAGAGATGAATGCGTATTCGGATATTAAACACGTGATCGGGGTCGTCAGCGGAAAGGGCGGCGTGGGGAAATCCATGGTGACCGCGTCGCTGGCCAACCTGCTTGCGTCGAAGGGCTACCGCGTCGGTATCATGGACGCGGATATTACGGGACCGTCGATTCCGCGGATGTACGGACTGACGGGACTTGCGGAGGCGAGTGAAGAAGGGATTCTCCCGAGGCTGACGGACAACGATATCAAGGTGATGTCGATCAACCTGCTGCTGCCGAATCCGGAGGACCCGGTGATCTGGAGAGGCCCGATTCTGGCCGGCCTGGTGAAGCAGTTCTGGCATGACGTCATCTGGGGTGAGCTGGATTACCTGCTTGTGGATATGCCTCCGGGAACCGGCGATGTACCGCTGACAGTTTTCCAGTCCTTGCCGGTAGACGGCATTTTTGTCGTGACGTCGCCGCAGGATCTGGTGAAGATGATCGTGAAAAAAGCGTATAAAATGGCGGAGGAGATGCATATTCCGGTGCTCGGTCTGATCGAGAATTACAGTTATCTGGTTTGTCCGGACTGTGGAAAAGAGATTCCGGTGTTCGGAAAGAGCAAGATTCAGGAGGTTGCCGATGAGATGGGGATCCTCGTTGCCGGTAAGATGCCGATCGATCCGAAGCTGACAGAGCTTTCTGACGCGGGTGAATTCGCAAAAGCAGAGAATCCGTATCTGGAGGCGGCCTACGCGGCGCTGCAGATCTTAAGTGTGAAAGACTGACGTTACTATTCACGGCGAGCCTGACACTTGCTGTCAGGCTGCGCCAGAACACGTTTCGTAACAGACTGACGCGGGTGCGGCCTTTGAATGAAAAGACAGATTGACAGGATTTTCCATGAGTGTTATAGTAGGAAAACAACAGAGACATGGAGCCGCGGGAAACATACTTTATATCAGTTAAAGAGCGGTTCGGTGTTCAAAAGGATAGAGGTTGCGTGATTCATCAGTAGACAGCCGGACGCGGTCAGACGCGGGTGAGGGCTGTGGAAAGGGGAACACGCCGAAGAAAGGCGGAGATCTGAGACTGTCTTTCTGGGCATGCGGTGAAGAACCGTATGACTGTCATCGCGAGGCGATGGAGAGCTATCCCGGGAATGATTCGTATTCTTTGGGACTGCTCGCCAGTCCCTTATGTATGCGCAGAGGTGCGAAAGGAATATGGCAGCTGCGCTGTCCGCACCTCGCGCGGCGAGCAGGAGCCGACAAGCCGCCCCCAGCTCGATTGATAGAAGCAAGGATGCGTAAGGAATATTTAAAAGGAGGATGCGATATGGCTATTTTTAAGGGAGCGGGAGTGGCGATTGTGACGCCGATGCATGAGGACGGCACAGTCAATTATGAGAAGATGGGCGAGCTGGTGGAGATGCAGATCGCGGGAGGCACGGACGCGATCATTGTCTGTGGTACGACCGGGGAATCTTCCACACTTTCTCATGAGGAGCATCTGGATGTGATCCGTTATGTGGTCGAGAAGACGGCGAAGCGGATTCCTGTCATCGCGGGCACCGGCTCGAATTCAACGGAGACCGCCATTTATCTTTCCAAAGAGGCGGAGAAGATGGGCGTAGACGGACTGCTTCTGGTGAGCCCGTATTACAACAAGGCGACTCAGAACGGATTGAAGAAGCATTATTCGAAGATCGCGGCATCGGTATCGCTGCCGATCATTCTTTACAATGTGCCGAGCCGCACCGGCTGCAACATCCTGCCGGAGACGGTCGTCTGGCTGGCTAAAAATGTGGAAAATATCGTGGCGGTAAAAGAGGCGTCCGCGAATATTGAGCAGATTGCGAAGCTGATGAGCCTGGCTGACGGACAGGTGGATCTGTACTCCGGAAATGACGCGGAGATCGTCCCGATCATGGCGCTCGGCGGCATCGGTGTGATTTCAGTACTTTCCAATATCGCGCCGCGTCAGACGCACGAGATCACGCAGGCGTTCTTTGAAGGCGATGTAAAGAAAAGCTGCGAGCTGCAGTTGAAAGCGATCGATCTTGTAGAGGCGCTTTTCTGCGAGGTAAACCCGATTCCGGTCAAGAAAGCGCTGAACCTGATGGGCATGGAGGTCGGCCCGCTTCGTGCGCCGCTGTTTGAGATGGAAGACGCCAATGCGGCACGCCTGGAGAAGGCAATGAAAGAGTATGGACTTTTGTAGGATGATTCACGGATTGCTTTATTTTTCCACAGGCTTTGGCAGGAGAGGAATATTAGAATGGTAAGAATAATTATGAGCGGCTGCTGCGGGCATATGGGTCAGGTCGTGACGGAGATCGTCACGGAGCAGGACGGTATGGAGATCGTGGCAGGCTTTGACGTAGTAGATTCGGGGAAAACCACTTATCCGGTATTTTCTTCGCCCACGGACTGTGATGTGGCTGCGGACGTGGTGATTGATTTTTCCTCTGTAAAGGCGCTGGACGGTCTGCTTGCTTATTGTGTGGAAAAGCAGGTTCCGGCGGTGCTCTGTACGACAGGCTACAGTGAGGAGCAGCTGGAGCAGATTACGGCCGCATCGAAAAAGGTGGCGATCTTAAAATCGGCGAATATGTCGCTTGGCATCAATCTGATCCAGTCTCTTTTGAAGGATGCTGTGAAGGTGCTCGCCCCCGCGGGATTTGATGTGGAGATTGTCGAGAAGCATCACAACCGCAAGCTGGACGCGCCGAGCGGAACAGCGATTGCGCTCGCTGACAGCATCAATGAGGCGATGGACGGTGCGTATGAATACACCTTTGACCGCAGTCAGGAAAAAAAGCGCCGTGAGAAATCCGAGATCGGCATCAGCGCGGTGCGCGGAGGTACGATTGTGGGTGAGCACGAGGTGATCTTCGCGGGACTTGATGAAGTGATCGAGATTAAGCACACGGCTTATTCAAGAAGTATTTTTGCGAAGGGCGCCGTGCAGGCAGCGGCATTCCTTGCGGGGAAACCGGCCGGGTATTACGGGATGAGTGATGTGATCGCCGGCGGTCGGCCTATAAAATGATGCTCACTGAAGCGCAGGGAATAGCAGATTAAGCTATCTTACGTCAGGTACAAAGTAAAACGACTTGCGTCGTTTATTATAATTCAAAGCGCATGACCGCATATGGAATGGCTGCTTTGCAGCCTTGCGGTCGGCGCAAAAGGAAAGAGGATTTTTTACAATGAAAAAGGTAGTAAAGTTTGGCGGGAGCTCCCTGGCGAGTGCGGAGCAGTTCCGCAAGGTTGGGGCGATTATTCATGCGGAGAAAGAGCGCCGCTATGTGGTGCCCTCTGCTCCCGGCAAGCGTTATTCGGGTGATACGAAAGTGACAGATATGCTTTACGACTGCTATCACGCAGCCGGACGGCAGGACATCAGCGGAAAGATTGCGGCGATCGCGGCCAGGTATCAGGAGATTATTGACGGCCTTGGTCTGGAACTGGATCTTTCGGAAGAATTTGATGAGATCAAAAAACAGTTTGAAGCGCAGGCGGGCAGCGATTACGCGGCTTCCCGCGGTGAATATCTGAACGGTAAGGTGATGTCCGCGTATCTGGGATTTCCGTTTGTGGATGCGGCAGAAGTAGTCTGCTTTGATGAGGACGGTGTCTTTGAGCCGGAGAGGACCAACGATGTTATGAAAGCGCGGCTGGAAGGGCTGGAGACAGCCGTGATCCCCGGCTTTTATGGGGCGATGCCGGACGGGAGCATCAAGACATTTTCCCGCGGCGGCTCCGATATCACCGGTTCGATCGTGGCGCGTGCCGTACATGCGGATCTGTATGAGAACTGGACCGATGTGTCCGGCTTCCTGCTCTGCGACCCGCATCTGGTGGAGAATCCGGCGACCATTGAGACGATCACCTACCGGGAGCTTCGCGAGCTCTCCTACATGGGAGCGACCGTGCTGCACGCGGACGCGATTTTCCCGCTCCGCAAGGAGGGCATTCCGGTCAATATCAAAAATACGAACCGTCCGCAGGATCCCGGCACCCTGATCGTAGAGAATACCTGCCGTCAGCCGAATTATACGATTACCGGTATCGCGGGTAAAAAGGGTTTCTGCGCGATCACGATTGAAAAAGATCAGATGAACTCTGAGATTGGCTTTGGCCGCAAGGTGCTGCAGGTCTTCGAGGAGAATGGCATCTCCTTTGAACACGTACCGTCCGGGATCGACACCTTTTCTGTTATTGTTCACCAGAGTGAATTCATGCAGAAGGAGCAGAGCGTGATCTCCGGCATCCACCGCGCGGTAAATCCGGACACTCTCGACCTGGAATCGGATCTGGCGCTGATTGCGGTTGTGGGACGCGGCATGCGGGCAATGCGCGGTACGGCGGGACGGATTTTCTCCGCGCTCGCGCACGCGAATATCAATGTCAAGATGATCGATCAGGGCTCCAGCGAGCTGAACATCATCATCGGCGTAAAGGACGATGATTTTGAGCGCGCGATCCGTGCGATTTATGATATCTTTGTGCTGACAAAAGTGTAATGATACGAGAGGAGACGGAAAATGAATGACCTTTTGTATCCGTCATTTGCATATGAGAAAAAGGAAGACGGCGCAGTGATCCTGCGCTGTTTTTCACGTGACGGAATCGTGCAGATCCCGGAGCGGATCGGCGGACTGCCTGTCCGGGAACTGGGGGCGTACGCGTTTTCCGCGCACATGGATGCAGGAGCGCTGGAAGGTGCGTTGTATGCCTGTGAAAGTACAGATGTGGAAGCTGACAGCCCCACAGACGATGGCTGCGGTGATGAAAGGGAGCCTGCGAGGCATTCAGACAGCAGATCAGGAATGCCCGCCGGTCAGCCAGAGACTGCCGGTATGGGATCCTCTTGCCCGGATGCACTTTGTGGAAACCGCCTTGAAGAGATCATCCTTCCGCAGACAGTCCGCCAGGTCGGCCGCTATTGTTTTTACAACTGCGGGAACCTGCGGCGGCTGGAATTTCCGGGCAGCCTTAAGGACTGGGAGAGCGGAGTGTTTACCGGATGCCACCGGGTAAAGGAACTCTGTGTGCACGCAAATCCTGAAGATGAGACCGGGCTGAAGCAGGTGCTCGACGAGCTGCCGGAGGAGCTGCGCGTGGAATTTCGCTGTATTCGTAATGAACAGATGAAACCGATGGAAGCTGGTTTGGCAGATGATTTTTCTACTGATAAAAATGGCTCACATCGGGAAAATGGAAAAAACATTTCCCACGCGATACTTACATTTCCGGAATTTTATGAGGAAGGCGTGGAAAATACTCCGGCGAGGATTCTGGAGACTCATGTCCACGGGACCGGCATCCGCTACCGCAATTGTTTTCAGGGAAAACGATTTGATTTTGCGCTGTACGATTCTCTGTTTCCTTACGCCAGAGCGCAGGAAAACTTAACGCTTCTGACTGAGCTGGTGCTGGGGCGGCTGCGTTTTCCATGTCATCTGGGAGAACAGGAAAAAAAACAGTATGAAGCGTATGTGCAGGAAAACGCGAACGCTTTCGGAAGATATTTTCTGGACCAGAAAGACCCGGAGGGACTGCAATGGTTTCTGGAGCGGTTCGCCGCAGGCAGTGCCGCCCGTTCGGCATATTCAGCGGAAGCAGATGAGCGGGTATCAGAACAGGTATCAGTGCGGGCGACGGAGCAGACCAAAGAGACAGAATCCCTTCTGGATGCGCTTTCTGAATATGCGGCAAGACACGGCGATGCGCTTTCCCAGAGCCGTCTGATGGAATTCCGGCGCAGGAACAGGACGAGACCTGCTTCAAGAAAAAAGACTGGGATTATAGGAATAAATACATGCCCGGGTCTGATGATTGATCCGGGTATTTTTCTGTTTATTTTAAAGAAAGGCTTGACAATTCTTTTTGTCTCCATTACTATTTCAATAAGAATAAGATGTAGTATTAAAAACTACGAAACAGAATTTTTTGGAACAAAGTATAAAACCTGAATATTATAAAAGACAGAGGAGAGGGAAAGTTATGAGCCGGAATTTTATTTTGAGCTGCTGCTCGACTGTGGATCTGACAAAAGAACATCTGGACGGACGTGACATTCACTACACTTATATGCATTATTCTCTGGACGGCAAAGAATATTTCGACGATCTGGGGCAGACGATGCCGTTTGACGAGTTTTACAGAAAGATGCAGGAGGGCGCTGAGACAAAGACGTCGCAGATCAATGTGGAAGAGTTCATAAAGTATTTCCGACCGTTTCTGGAACAGGGGCTGGATGCTCTGCATGTCAGCCTTTCCAGCGGAATTTCCGGTACCTTTAATTCCGCCTGTATCGCGCGGGATATGCTGCAGGAGGAATTCCCGGACCGGAAGCTTCTGGTCGCGGATTCCCTGGCTGCTTCTTCGGGTTACGGACTGCTCATGGAGCTGCTCGCGGACATGCGGGATGCCGGCAGCACTCTGGAGGAACTGTATGACTGGACGCTGAAGAACCGACTGACGATCCATCACTGGTTTTTCTCCACGGATCTGACCTTCTTTATCAAAGGCGGGCGCATTTCGAAAACATCCGGTTTTATCGGCAGCGTGCTGAATATCTGCCCGCTCATGAACGTGGATGATGAGGGCAAGCTGATCCCCAGAAGCAAGATCCGCGGCAAGCGCGCGGTCATCAAAAAGCTGGTGGAACAGATGAAAGAGCATGCGGTGGACGGCCTGAATTACAGCGGGAAATGCTATATGTGCAATTCCGCCTGCTACGAGGACGCGAGGGCGGTAGCGGATCTGGTGGAGGAGGCGTTTCCGAAGCTGGACGGATCGGTGCAGATCAATGACATCGGTACGACCATCGGCAGCCACACCGGACCGGGGACGGTCGCATTGTTCTTCGTGGGAGATGAGAGAGTTCATTGAATATAAGCCTGGGGTGCAGCACACCCCGGGCTTTTGCGTATGTATGGGTCATTGCACAGGGATGGTTTCGGATCTGTGCCATATCAGACCGGAGAATGAAGAAAAAGTGTTTATTACATCCGTTGAGGCGGCGCGGCGTGCTCCAGATCTTCCCGGTCCACGATCAGCTTGATTGCCCACGGCGGCACATCGACGTCCCGATAATCTTCGCGCAGGAAGACAAACGCGGTATCGTAGGGCGGCTTTTTGACCGGGAAAGTGCCGTATCCATCGGTGAAATAGATCAGTCCGCGCAGCTTCGTGAAGCAGCCGCGGCACATCAGTTCCCACACGCGGGCAAATGGCGGCCGAAAATCCGTGCCGCCATAGCCGCGGATCGTAAAATGCTCCAGATAATCCCGCATCTCTTCCTGATTCGTGATCAACACATCTTCCTGCACCTGATCGTCGCACTGCAGGATGTGGATATGAATCTTTCGGAAAAAGCTTTCAGATTCACTTAATATGCTGTAAGTTTCCTCAAGAAAAGCGAGGAGCAGGTCGCCCTGGCAGGACATCGAGGTGTCCAGCACGATCACAAAATCCTCGATTTTTTTGACTTCCTTTGTTTCCAGCGGCTCAATCAGCGGGATTGAGCCGTAGAGCTCCATCCCGTAATTATAATAAATGTAGTCGAACGAATCCATATCGATCTGCATTTCCTCTTTCAGCACCGAAAATTTCCGCAGAAATTCCCGATAATTGTAACGCTTTCGGTTCACGGCGCAGACCTGTTCTTCGAGCGCTTTTGCATCGTCCGAAGAATCTTTTCCGAAGGACTCCATCTCCGTCTGCATACGGTCGCGGATATCGTCCCATTTTTTTTTCGAATCCGAAGAAGAGGAATTTGGCGCGGTATTGGGCTGTGACTCTTTATCGGAGTCGTTATCTGCGAAATCGGGAGAGGGCATCTGCGGCGGTTTTGGCGAAGCAGAAGTATTCTCCCACCGGCTGTGATCGTCAACGGCAAATTCTCGTTTCAGCTGATCGAGCCTCGCCTGTACCGGGTGGATCCGGATCAGCTGGCGGTAGACCCGCTGGGCGGTCAGAGGACTTTTCGTATCGGCCCCAGAAAAACTTCCGGGCGTGGTGGAAATCTCAGACAGGGATCGATATACCTCCCGCCGCAGCGCGGACATGGGACGATGTACCGCGCGGATATACAATTCGTCGATTACGTGCTCCGTCGCGATGTCGCACGCCAGGTTCCAGTATTCCACATCCCGGTTTTCCCGCGTCCACAGATGTGCGAACAGACAGTGCAGGATGCTGTGAAGATACAGGCGGTTGACCGATTCACGCCCCCTGCGGAACACTTCCGTAATCTGATCCGGTTGAAAATAATAGACCGATCCGTCTGTACCCGCCGGACGAATCTGCCCGTCCGCGAGCAGCGTCAGAGAAGAGAGCGCTACATCCAGAAAGCGCATGTTCATGTACAATTCCGTCTGGGCGCCGCGCAGGATATCCTGCGCGATCTCTGTGAAGGCAAGGCCGCGTGCCTGTTCGTCGTATATTACACTCATATCGGTTATCCTTTTTCTAAACTGCTGTGTTATCCATATCTGTATCGGATTCTTAACTGTTCAGCACCTTCACAGTTACGAGGGAAAAGCCCATTTAAATCGCTGCGCGATGGGGCTTTTCCCTATAAAATATACGTTTTCATACGTACTTCGCAGCAAGTGCGAAGTACTGTCCTGAATAATTACTCGGATTCTTACTATAACACGAAATGTGAAACCGGGAAAGTCCAATAAGCAGCTCTTTTGAAAATAAGTTTTTCTCTGCTATAATTTGAAATAGGGCGACCGCAATCCCATTGGCTTTAGACGATGGGTTAAGGTCGACAAAAGCAAATTTTTGTGTTAGAATTTCAATATGACAAAATGGAAATCTAAAAACAGGCATAAATATTTATTGCAGTATCACATT
>JAJQHQ010000080.1 GCA_021199655.1 Lachnospiraceae bacterium
CAGAGACACGCAAGCTGGTCAATATATGGTTATTTTAAGAGGTCAACAACAATATTTTGACAAATCCTCTTCGTAAGAGTCTTCATCTGATTCGAAAAGTTTTTTAGCGTTATCTTTCCATGCACCAAAATGGTACTCGTCAAAAATAACGAGATCCCAGTTTGTGGTATGTACCCATTCGTTTTTCGCCTTAATTCCACCGGTTTCTTTATTCACGCCAAGAAAATCCTGGAATGAACCAAAGCATACGATTGGTCGGTTCTTATCAGCTTTCTGATACTGCTCGTCAGTTGATGGGTCTCCATGCTTTTCAGGACGACAAATAAACTGCCATCCCTCGAAATCGATATGAGTCATCAAATCTTCGCGCCATGCAGTCTGTACAGCAGGTTTGAATGTTAAAATCAGGATTCGTTTGAAGCCCATCTTTTTTGCCAGTTCATAGGAGGCAAAGGTCTTTCCAAATCGCATCTTTGCATTCCAAAGAAACTTCGGAGTGCGTCCGCTGTTCTCCGCATAGGCAGACTGAAAGTAGGTCATTGTCCTATTAACGGCATCTTCTTGTTCCGGCCGCATTTTAAAATCTTTTGTGCGATTTTCAATGTTTTCTGTTCCGGTTTTTACCGATGTAACAGCGGCCTCCACATCATCAATATTGCAGCGAAGCCACTCGTTCCTATCATCGCCTTCATTAAGCTGGCGGAAACCTTTCTTCTTCAGTACCGCATGCACATCATGGTCAGAAAAACAGCTGCCATCGTTTTTCATAGCCGACCAATAGGCTAAAATACGATAAGGGACGGCTCCGGTATGCTCAATCTCATACACACGCTCTTCGGCGGTTTTCTCTGTATATCCGACCTTGATATAGCCTTCTTGAGACTTTACGCCTATGTGCTCATAGGTATAGATAATGGGTTTTGATTCCGATTTTTGCGGGAAAAACATCATATCCGGCATCAGTCGTCACCTCCATTCTCTTGCATTGGGCGCATAGTATTTTCAATGATTTTTATTTCTTCTTCACTCAGCTCGAAGTATTTATATAATTCAGTATCCGTCCATTTTTTTGTGAAATCCATTAACGGCACAAACCGAAAATTATCCTTCGAAACATGAACAGATGAATATGTTGCCCGAATCAAATATCGTACAAATTTGCACTGAACAAACGAAACCAAATTGTTTGCTTCATTCTCAGTATCAAAAAATCCGATGTTAAGATATGAGAAAGAATCAACCTCTCCAGGTGGTAAAACCTGTGGTGTTGAAATGGACCTGTATCCATTTTCCGGCTTGATTCCAACCTCGCCGCCTTGCGGAACCATAATGGATATTTTCACTTTATATTTATCTATAAGATGATGGTTCTTTTTTTATCTTATTGGGAGAAATATAACTAACCCCTTGTTTATTATATCCCAGTGTATGTAATAAAAGTATATCGCCTTCCTGCTTTTTGCTGTGACCTTTCTCTTTTGAAGGGATTCCAAAAGTATCAATTGGAGAAACCATTTCATTCATAAATCTTGATGACTTCGCCATAACTTTATATATAATATGTATTGCTTCGTTCGATCGAATAAACAGGCTTTCAAATTCGTTTAACGACCTAATAGAAACAGTCGAAGAATTTCCCGATATATTCGTTATCTCACAGGCATCATTTTCATTATCCCTTTCCCACAAAAAATAACAAACACCTCCAGCGATATCAACACCCTGGAAACAATCCTTGGAATTGATGTAATCCACAAGTTTTGTTATGTGCTTATCGTTTATCATGTCATACCTGAACTGATTGAGACCAATACCTCCTGAATACCATCTCGCTGGAATTATCATACAAAGATATCTCGGATTTAGTTTCTTTGCTTGCTCTATAAATCTATGATATACTGGCTTAGCCTGAGTTGCAGATTTTTTTTCTTCAGTTCCTCCTCCAGTAGCTAATTGATAAGGCGGATTTCCTATAATTACATCAAATTTCATATTGAAAATATCCTCCGGTCTAACAGTATGTATAAATTCATATGCATGCGTTTCAAGGTCATCTGAACGATCATATTGACTCTGAGCAGCGCCACAAAACACACAATTCCCATTCTGCCAACGATGCTGGATTATTTTATAGCGCACATTACCATCAACAGTGTCAAAATGCGTTACAGAGTAATTTCCGTTCGCTGTCTTGGAGCAATACAAACTCCTCCGCGATAAATGCGAAGTTAATTCTGTGATGGCAATACCATACAGCTGTTCCTGAAAAATATGGTCTGTTCTTTCCTGCAAATCAGGAATGATTGGCTCAAGTCCATCCAGCAGACGTTTTGCAATTTCCCGCAAAAATACGCCACTTTTACAAGCCGGATCCAAAAATGTGGTATCTGGATTACTGAATAACTCCTGTGGGAGCATATCAAGCATAGCATTCGCCACCTCTGGGGGAGTGAAAACCTCATCGTTGGACAGATTGGCTATACACGAAAGAACATCCGGATTATACATCGTATTATAAAGGTTAGCCATGATATTGTATCCTCCTGTAATCTGCGATATAGGAGGTCAGTAGCTCACCCTCATCGCTTGGTTTTTCTTCCTTTGCTTCCGAAAACAGTTCCATCTGTTGGTATTCCTGTTTTTCTACACTTTTTTTCTTCTTTTTTTTAGCTGCCTCGGCCTGTGGTTCATAATCACCGGCAAGAAGCTTGTCAAAACGATAATCCTTCCGCTGCATATTGGTACCCATAACAAACGACCACTCTGAAAATACGATATATTCATCCGTGTCGTCACCGTTTTCATCAACACACATCATCGTTAAAGCGTTTCCGCAGACAATATTACGGCTCAGAATAAAGCGGACAGCATCTCTGCATTCTTCGTTCACTTCTTTTTTGCAAACTGTCACATACTCCTTGTCCCAGATATCGAACAGCCTTTTACGGCAAGCCTCCACATTGTCCTGTAATAAATCAACACCATAGATGCTTGATATCGCTATCACAGCCTGCTTCTCATATTCAGATGGTAGCGGACGTTTTCTTTTTGGCGGAATGACTCTTTTTTTCGCTGCCTCCAGCTTTCGCCGCAGGATTTCAGCGAGAAAATTTCCATCCCCACAAGCCGGCTCCAAAAATCGGCTGTCAACTCTTTCTGTTTCCTGTTTTACTAAATCTAACATGGCATTTACTTCACGTTCAGATGTAAAAACTTCTCCGTGATCGGCCACGCGTTGCCTGGATTTAACCTGTTGATTCATTAATCCATCTCCAATCTACCCCAACAGTTCCTCAGCTCTTTCTCTCTGTTCTTTCACCACAACCTCCGGCGATATCACTCGCATCTGCCTTCCAAACTGGAACAGCCATCCCCAGAAAGTGGGGGAAAGTTGCACGTTTACTGTCGCGACTACCCGGTTTTCACCGGAAGGCATCATCGTGACGTTTTCTCCGAAACGGTCATAGACAACTCCAATCAGTTTGCTGTCGAATTCCAGGACGATGGTCTGCATCGGACCGCCGTACATTTTGAATGCCTGTTCCGTGTATTGCGCAACCTCATCACGCAAATCAAGAGCTTTTTCTGAGATGTCTTCGTCGATTACCTCCACACATTCCATACGGTCGACGCGGTAATTGGCTGTATTATCGTGTCGTTCACTGTAGGCGACAAGGTAATAATTGTCTTCATTATATACCAGTGCTATCGGCTCCACTACATAGTGATGACCTTCCCGACGGTAGGCTTTTTCGCGGTTTATATCTATATCAAAATAGAGAAAAATAACTTTTTTCTTCCTCTGCATCGCGTCCTCAAGCGCACCTACATTATAATAAATATGCTCGTTGCTATGCTTGCGGGTATTGAAGCACACCATATTGCTCTTAATAATTTCAGCGCTATGGGTTCCACCAAGGTTTGCCAGCTTGTCTATCAACTCAACGGACTTCTTTTCCGTGATAAAGCTGGCAGCCTGCACGGCATCTATCAATATCTTAAGTTCCGGAGTAGAGAAACTCCGGTCTGCCACATAATACCCCTTCTTTTTTCCAACCCAAGTCTCCAAAACCTCTATTCCCAGTTCATTTAAGATGTCTACATCCCGGCTTACGACTCTACGGTCACATGGAATATCACATTTCGTCATGTAATCGCAGATTTGTACCGTTGTTAACGGGTGCTGCTCATCGGATTCCTGCCGCAGCAGCTCCACGAGTTTTACCAGTTTTATTTTCTGCCAGTTTTTTAAAGCCATTGTATGCCTCCGGTGAAGTGGTCTTTCTGTGTTTGGATACAAAAAATCAATCTATATTATACTGGAAGCAAGTCGAAAATTCAACTTTTTATTGTCGCAAGTTTGTGACTTCTGGGGGTTTTTGAAAAAAACTTGCGATTTTTCTCTTGACGAACATATGTTCTGTTTGTATAATACACTTGCCTGGGACATTTATCCCGGCGCGATGAAAGGAGAACCGCGATGCATACAAAGAATGCGGAGTACTTCAAGCTGATTGAAGACTTCATCAATGACTATCAGGAATCGAACGGAATCACACCCACAATCCGCGAGATCGAATCGGGTCTCGGCATTCCCAAAACCACGGTGGGACGCTACCTCGCTTATATGCGTGAACAGGGTATGCTCGATTATGCGGGTCATCGAAACATCATCACGAAGGAAGCCAGCAAGACGCAGAGAGAAACTGTCAAAGTTCCCCTGCTCGGATCCGTTTCCTGCGGTATTCCCAAGTTCGCAGAGGAAAATATCGAGGAGTATGTACGTCTCCCCGTGGCACTCTTCGGACGGGGTCCCTTCTTTCTTCTCCGCGCAAATGGCGACTCTATGATTGACGCTGATATCAGTCACGGTGACCTTGTACTTATCCGCCAGCAGGATTCTGCTGATGAAGGCCAGATCGTGGTGGCTCTCATGGAGAATGAAGCTACACTGAAACGGTATTATCCGGAGCCGGATAAACATCGGGTCCGGTTGCATCCTGAAAATACGAGGATGCAGGACATTATTGTTGAAAACTGCATCATTCAGGGAGTTGCGGTCAAAGTAATAAAGGATTTGATGTAACTTCACTCGTAAAGGGGGCTTCTTTTTGAAAACATATGATATCTGCTGCCCGATCTGCAGCACAATCAACAGACACCTCTATTTGGAAGAAACTGACGGTTGGATGGAATGTGAATCCTGCCACCAGGTTGTCAAAATCCTTGACATACCTGAGAAGGAAAAGGTTCTCATCCCGGTATATACTCCCCATCAGCTCGCGCAGCGTTTTCGCGCCGCCAACTAAATGGACGGTGATTATAGATGGAGGAGATACTGGGGTTATGGATGAAAGAGACGACTGGTCTTCGTTTTCGTGGTACTGCCCGAATTGCGGAGGTCTCGTAACAGGGTACAAAAACAGGGAAGGTTTTATCAAAGTTGAATGTGGAACCTGCCATTCGATAATGGTACGGCGATTAAAAAACCACAGACACAATAATATTGATATCTTCACGCCGATAGGCATCGTGGAGATGACGGTGTAAATTTATTTGGCCGGGTAGATTTAAGCCCATCTGATGAGTGAATCTCCCGGCCTTTCATAAAAATGAATACGGCCGATATAACGACGGGCAGCGTGGCATTGTGCGTAATTCCTGTTCCAGGTCACATATCGGTATGTCTTGCAAAAGCTGTACGACGGGCAGGCGGCGGGGATGAAAATCCGGCGACTTAAGACCTGTTCCAGGTCAGCAGCAGCGATGAGCAAAAAAAGCCATCGACAGGACAGTCTTTATCTTGAATTAACGAGATAAAGCTGTTTTTGTCGATGGCTTTTTTATTTTCGCAAAGCAGCCAGCTTATGGTGGTTGCCGCGAATTCCGGCTTTTCGTACATCCGTTGGCTCCGGATGATCCAGTGCGGATAGTCGGCGCAATTTAATAAGAACAGCTGCCTACTGGATAAGGGAGCTGCAATCCCGGAATGGAGAAATCCATCGGGGCTGCGGTCTGATTTTCTATGCCCTTTTGCAGCTGCCTGTGAGTGTTCCTCCATTCCCAACAAAGCGAATGGAGGAATTTTTAATGAAGCTCAAGTATGAATCTGTCACTGGTTATGTCGAGGAAGTCGAGATTTCTGCTGAAATCGGTGCCTATATTACAGCCGACCGGCGTGAAGAGGAAAACGCAAACCGCCGCCACCGCTACCATGCGGCTTACTCGCTGGACGGCGCTCTTTATGAAGGGGACGACTTTGCCACTGACGATACACCTGAATCCGCCTGTATCCGTGACTACGAAAACGAGCAGCTCTATGCGGCTCTGGATACGCTGACGGACACACAGCGCCGCCGTCTGGAAATGTTCGCGGATGGACTGACCTTCCGGGAGATTGCCAGACGGGAAGGCGTCAGCCACAAGCAGGTTTCCAAGTCTATCGAACAGGCTCGGACAAAAATAAAAAATATTTATGAAAAAAACTGATGAGGATGGGGTTCCAAAACGGAGCCCCTTTCTCCGTATTACGGAAGGGGAACCTATACTGCTCCTTCCGGATTGGAGGAAAGTAAATGAGACACAATCTTTCTATTTCCGTCTCAAAGCAGCCGAAAGACGGCATCGTTTCCTGCCGGACTGTCAGAATCAGAGAGCGCCTGCTCCGCAGACTTCTCGGGCTTCCACGGACAGTGACGATCCTGGTACCGGGTGATTCCGTGGAAACGGTATCTATCGCCGAGATTTCAGAAAGAGGTGACGCACGTGAAGTTGTATGAAGTCAATCAGACCATTGAAGCGCTCGTTGAGCAGATGGTCGATATCGAAACGGGAGAAATCCTTCCGGTGTCGGACGAGCTCATGGCACAGCTTGAGTCTCTGGAGATGGAGCGTGACCGCATCCTCGGATACCTGGCGAAGCTGGTTTTGAACACCAGGGCCGAAGCCGCCGCTTTGAAAGAGGAAGAAACACGGCTGAAAAACCGCAGGGACAGGCTGGAAAAGAAGGAAGACCGGCTGATGGAAATTCTCGACCGCGAGTGCGGCGGAGAAAAGACAAACCTCGGTGTCGCGACCTTCAGCTACCGCAAGACTTCCCGCCTGGAGGTATCCGATGCGGCAAAGGCAATCCGCTGGCTGAAGCGCAATAAGCATCACGACTGCTACCGGGTGAAGGAGCCGGAAGTCGCAAGGACCGAGGTAAAGAAACTGATTAACGCAGGAATCAAAGTACCCGGCTGTGCCGTGGTAGAGGATAAGTCCTGCTCGCTGAAGTAAAGGAGGCTTTTATGCTGAACATTCGAAACGGAAAAATCCCCAGACCGCAGCGCGTGGTCATCTACGGTCCGGAGGGTGTTGGGAAGACCACGCTTGCGGCACAGTTCCCGGAACCGCTGTTCATTGATACGGAAGGCGGCACCGCACACATGGATGTGCGCCGCATCGACCGACCGGCGACCTGGGACGAGTTCATCGCCATTATCAATGAAGTTGCGGCGACGAGCGGTATCTGCAAAACGCTTGTGATTGACACGGCAGACTGGGCGGAGCAGCTCGCCACCACTTATATCTGCGGCAAGTACAAGAAAAACGGCATCGAGGAATTCGGGTACTCGAAAGGATATGTGTATCTGGCAGAGGAATTTGGGCGCTTCCTGATTGCTTTGGATAAGGTCATTGCTTCCGGTGTCCATGTGGTGGTGACTGCCCACGCGAAGATGCGCAAGTTCGAGCAGCCGGATGAGATGGGCGCGTATGATCGCTGGGAAACCAAGCTCACGAAGCAGGTAGCTCCGCTTCTGAAGGAATGGTGCGACATGCTGCTGTTCTGTAATTACCGCACGTTTGTAGTCCAGAGTGACAACGCGATGGAAAAGGCGAAAGCGACTGGTGGAAAGCGCGTGATTTACACCTCGCACCATCCCTGCTGGGACGCAAAAAACCGCCACGGTCTCCCGGAGATGATGGATCTGGATTACAAGAACCTCTCACATCTTTTTGCGGATGCTGCCACTGCGAAAAAGCCAGAATCAGCTGATGCTCCGGCATCGGCGAAGTCTGAGGCTCCGGAGCAGGCAAAGCCCATTGATGTACTCCGCCAGATGATGGCGGACGCAAATGTCACCGATGCGGAGATTCAGAAGGTGGTCTCATCGAAAGGCCACTATGCAGCTGATGTTCTCATCAGCGATTACACAGAAAAATTCCTGAACGGCTGGCTTATCAAATACTGGCCGCAGGTTTTGAAACTCATTGAAGCAGAACGCACAGGTCTCAACTAATACGAGGAGGTTACTTATGTCTGACAATTACAAAAACAATCAGGATATGTGCATGGACTGGGATGACGCCATCGAAAACGATGGGCAGGAGTTTGTCATCCTGCCGGAAGGCGATTACAACTTCACGGTCACAGACTTTGAGCGTGGCCGCTTTCCCGGAGGGCCGAAGGTACCGGCCTGCAATAAGGCGGCGCTGACGCTCCAGGTAAAGACAGATGACGGGATCGCGATCATCCGTACTGACCTGCTTCTCTACCGCTCACTGGAATGGCGCATCTCTGCGTTCTTCCGCTGCATCGGCCAGAAAAAGCATGGCGAGCGTCTTGTCATGGACTGGAACAAGGTAGTCGGCTCCAAAGGCCGGGCGCACTTTAAACCGCGCACCTATCAGGATAAGGATGGCAACGACAAACAGGCGAACGACGTGAGTCGCTTCTACGACTATGACGAGAAGAACTTTCCTGCCGAAGACGAATGGATGGAGCTTCCGGATGATGCCGAAGAGCTGCCGTTTGAGTAAGGAGGTGCCGGATGTTTCAGCTGAGACCTTACCAGATTGAGGCGAAACAGGCGGTCATATCCGAGTGGGAACAGGGGCACCAGAAAACACTTCTGGTGCTGCCCACCGGGTGTGGCAAGACCGTGGTGTTCGCGTCAGTCACAGAAAATCAGGTAGCTAAAGGCCACCGGGTGCTGATTATGGCACACCGTGGCGAGCTGCTCACACAGGCGGCAGACAAATTAAGAACTGCCTCCGGTCTGGATTCTGTATTGGAAAAGGCAGAGTCATCCAGCCTCGGCAGCTTCATCCCGGTGACGGTCGGCTCTGTGCAGTCCCTTGCGCAGGAAAAGAGACTCGCCCGATTCCCGCAGGATTATTTTCAGGACATCATCGTAGACGAGGCACACCACTGTCTTTCGGACAGCTATAAGCGTGTGTTGAATCACTTCCCAGATGCGAATGTCCTCGGTGTTACCGCGACACCTGACCGTGGCGATATGAAGAACCTTGGAGAATATTTCGATTCCAAAGCTTACGAGTACAGCATGACCGACGCCATCCGTGATGGATTTCTGGTTCCCATTAAGGCACAGATGATCCCGCTTGAACTGGATATACACGGAGTCGGGATCTCCAGCGGCGATTTCAGCGCCGGGGAAATCGGATGCGCCCTGGAGCCGTACTTAGAGCAGATTGCACAGGAGATGGTGCATTACTGCCAGGGACGCAAGACCGTAGTGTTCCTGCCGCTGATCGCCACTTCCCAGAAATTCTGCCAGATGTTAAACGATGTCGGCCTTTCTGCAGCAGAAGTCAACGGCAACAGCGATGACCGCGAGCAGGTACTGACCGATTTTGAGAATGGCCGGTATGACGTTTTATGTAATTCCATGCTACTCACCGAAGGCTGGGACTGCCCAAGCGTCGACTGTATCGTAATCCTTCGTCCGACTAAAATCCGCAGCCTTTACCAGCAGATGGTAGGTCGCGGGATGCGGCTCTCACCCGGCAAGGATGACCTGCTGCTCCTTGACTTCCTGTGGATGACCGCGAGGCATGACCTGTGCAGGCCATCCGCGCTCCTGAGCAAGGATGAGATTATCGCGGCGAAAATCGACAAGGCGCTGAAGGAGAATCCGGAAGCATTCGATTTGATTGAAGCCGAGGAACAGGCCGAACGGGATGTCCTCGCCGAGCGTGAAGCGGCACTTGCGAAGCAGCTGGAAGAAATGCGCGGAAAGAAACGCAAGCTCGTGGACCCGATCCAGTACGCGCTCTCCATCGCTGCGGAAGACCTGGCCAATTATGTGCCGACGTTCGCCTGGGAAATGGCTCCGCCATCCGAAAAGCAGCTGCAGTTTCTGGAGCGGCGCGGCATCTTCGCTGAGAGCGTGGAAAACTCAGGGCTTGCCTCTCTCCTCATCGACCGGCTGAAGCGCAGACAGGATGAGGGGCTTGCTACACCAAAACAGATACGCTGCCTGGAGCGGTACGGGTTCCGTCATGTAGGCACATGGCAGTTTGATGACGCCAGCGCTCTGATTTCCAGATTAGCCAATAACAAATGGCGGGTGCCTTACGATATCTACCCGGCTTACTACAGACCATAGGAGGACTTTATGGATAACAATATTTTATCGGCTTTGAAAGCCATAGACGTAGCAACTTTATCACGTGCCGACTGGATCGCAGTCGGCATGGCCTTAAAGGAAGAAGGATACCCCTGCTCCATCTGGGATGACTGGTCCCGCAACGACAGCCGTTATCATCCCGGTGAGTGCGCGAAAAAATGGAACAGCTTTCACGGCAGCGGCTCGCCGGTCAAAGGCGGCACGATTGTCCAGATGGCGAAAGACCGTGGCTGGACGCTTTTTGGGGAAGACGGCTGCATGAACTGGGATGATGCCATCGAGTATGACGGCGATGATGGTTTCACCGGCTTTGCGCCGCCGGATGCGTGGAATCCCACGTTAGACCTGATTACTTATCTGGAAGTGCTTTTTGATGCGAATGACCGAGTTGGATACGTTACGAACGATGTGTGGCAGGACGGCGATGGCAGGTGGTTTCCTTCGAAGGGTGTGTATGACCGTACTGCAGGTGAGCTTATCGCTTCCCTGAAAAAGCATCCGGATGACATGGGTGCGACGGTCGGCGACTGGAAACAGCCAGCTGGTGCCTGGATTCGCTTCAACCCCTTAGATGGTGATGGTGTCAAAAACGACAACGTGACAAAATTCCGCTTTGCCCTTGTCGAGTCGGATTCACTTCCTGTCGCGGAGCAGGATATCCTCTTCCGCAAGCTGGAGCTGCCGATTGCCGCGCTAGTACATTCCGGCGGCAAGTCACTTCACGCCATCGTTCATATAGACGCGAAGGATTATGAAGAATACCGGAATCGTGTGGAATTTCTCTATGATTTTCTGGAGAAAAACGGCGTCTCGATTGACAAGCAGAACCGCAACCCGTCCCGCCTCTCCCGGATGCCGGGTGTCACTCGGAATGGCAACCGCCAGTATCTTGTGGCAACGAACATCGGCAGAAAGTCATGGGTAGACTGGATGGATTATGCGGAAGGTGTGTCGGATGAACTGCCGGAAATGGTTTCGCTTGTTTCTTACAAAGACAATCCGCCAGAGCTTCCGGAAGAATTAATCCAGGGCATCCTGCGGCGTGGGCATAAGATGCTGGTCTCCGGTTCTTCGAAAGCCGGAAAGAGTTTTCTTCTGATGGAGCTTGCTATCGCCATCGCGGAGGGCAGGCCTTGGCTCGGATTTCCCTGCAGAAAAGGCCGGGTGCTGTATGTCAATCTGGAGATTGATCCGGCCAGCGCGATCTGCCGGTTCTTCAAGATATACGAGGCGCTGGGGCTGGAAATGAAACACACCGAAGATATCGTCATCTGGAATTTGCGCGGCCACGCGGTTCCTCTGGATGAGCTGGTTCCAAAGCTCATCCGCCGAGTACGTGACCAGCATTTCGATGCTATCGTTATCGACCCGATTTACAAGGTCATCACCGGCGATGAGAACAATGCTTCAGAAATGGGCGCGTTCTGTAATCAGTTTGACAAAATTTGCACAGAGACCGGCTGCTCAACCATCTACTGCCACCACCATTCAAAGGGTGCGCAAGGCGCAAAGAAGGCAATGGACAGGGCTTCAGGTAGTGGTGTGTTTGCGCGTGATCCGGACGCGCAGCTCGACATGATCCAGCTGGAGCTGACAGATGACCTGAAAAATAATGTCCGTGACGGTCACGCGACTGCATGGCGGCTGGAATCATCCCTGCGTGAATTTGAAAATATCGAGCCGGTCAATTTCTGGTTTGAGTATCCCATCCATCGGCTGGATGTATCCGGCGAACTGGATGGGTGCGGCGCGGAAGGCAGCTGGCAGGCCAATCTTTCCAAGAGCAGCAAACGGACAAGTCCGGAGGATCGGAAGAAATCGCTGGACAGCGCCTATGACATCTGCGTGGAAAATGGCATGGCCAATATCGCCGACATGGCAGAATATATCGGTCTCTCCGAGAAATCTATCCGGCGTTATCTGAAAGAATATGATTCAGATTATATCTGCAAAGGCGGCGTGGCAATCCGAAGATAAATGGACAGACATAGGGAAAATCACCTATGTCACGACAGGGACAGACAAAGCGAGAATCACCCTATGTCAGAAGGCGGTCAAAGGCCTTATATATAGAGACTGTCCGTCTCCGCTGTCGCGGGCTGGTACAAGGGCTTGCAAGCCTGCCCTTGTGCCCAGCACCGAACAGTGACCCTGCCTTTGTCTAAATGAAAAATTAAAAAGTATGAGGGACAGACAATGGAATTTTTTATAGCAATGAATCCGCCGACCGTCACCGCTCAGATGAAGCAAGTTCGGGTGGCAAATGGAAAACCAATATTTTATGACCCGCCAAAGGTAAAGGAGGCGCGTCAGGCTCTGTCAGGATATCTTTCCTTACATAAGCCGGAAGCACCGCTGCAGGGAGCCATCTCCCTCCGGGTGATTTGGCTGTTTCCCAAAGGGAAAAGCCACAGAAACGGTGAATGGCGTACTACCCGGCCTGACACCGACAATCTCCAGAAGCTATTGAAAGACTGCATGACGGCGGTCGGATTCTGGAAAGATGATGCGCAGGTTGTTCGCGAGTCGGTTGAAAAGCGCTGGTCGGACGAGCCTTGCGGCATTTATATCGAAGTTGAAGAATTGGAGGACAAAACGTATGTTTAAAAACAGTGAAGGATATTATGACCCGACCGCCGGAATGGCGCTGAGCCAGACAATGAAGGAATACCGCAGCCATCGCTGGAATGTCTGGAAAAGACAGTATGGCATGAAAAACAGGCCGAAGATTTACGTGGCATCTCCTTATTCGGGGAATGTCGGCAAAAACTCTGCTGCCGCTATTCGCTACTGCCACTACGTCATCAATCAGGGAAAGATGCCGGTCGCAAGTCATCTGTTGTATCCGCAGATGCTGGATGATGACATTCCGGAGGAACGTGAGCTTGGGCAGATGTTTGGATTGTCGCTCCTGGCCCTGTGTGATGAAGTGTGGGTGTTTGGCTCGCGCATCTCCTCCGGCATGGAGACAGAAATTGCAGAAGCTAACCGGCTGAACAAGCCCATCCGTTATATCAGTGAGGAGGCGATGCGATGACTCCGGAACAGGCACTTTGCAACGCGATTATTATACAGGCAGTCAAGGATTACCGCACAGCTTTAAAAGCGCTAAAGCGGAACCCAAACAGCATGGCTGCAATCGATACAAAACGAGAAGTCGAGAGATTCTTCCGTTCACAGTGGTACATGGTGCTGACGGATGTTGACGGCGAATTTCTCATCCGAAAACTGAATGAGGAGGTAAATGCCCAATGACTGCGAAAGAATATCTGCGGCAGGCCCGCACACTTGACGCTCTTATCAATACTCATCTCCGTGAAAAATCGGAGCTCCAGCAGATGGCTTACAGCATCAGTACTCCCAGTCTGGGGGAACGGGTGCAGACCAGCCGGAACACGGATGCTCCATATGTCCGTACTCTGGAAAAGATCATGCGGCTGGAGGACAGGATCACAAATGAGATTGACCGGCTGGTCGACCTGAAAGCGGAAATGCTCTCCGCGATTGAGGATATGGCAAACTCCCAGGAACGGCTTCTACTTAAGTACCGGTATTTTGACGGCTGCACCTGGGAAGAAATCGGGATGGCTCTGAATGTGTCCGAGCGGACGGCAAGGCGGATTCATGGGAGTGCCCTGCAAAATTTTGTGGTTCCAACGTAAAGTTGTCCGCTTTTGCCGGGTTTGGCAGAAGGTTTTGGTGTATTATAGTAGCATGTAAATTTATACGATGAATAAGGCTCCTTCAGGCGAAATCCTGTGGGAGCTTTTTTCGTGGTGTGAAACTCAGCCTGTGACCTTTGTGGAGGCGCAGCCGTGACAGGCGGCTCATGTTTGGAGGTGGAATCATTGCCAAGAAAACCGAAACACCCCTGCTCCCATCCCGGCTGTCCGGAGCTTGTGGAGTATGGCGAACGCTACTGCGAGAAACACCAGAAGGAAGAAAACAAGCGCTACGAGAAGTACGACCGCGATCCGGCTGTACGCCGTAGGTATGGACGAGCCTGGAAACGCATCCGTGACAGCTATGCTGCCGCTCATCCGTTGTGCGAGCAGTGTCTGGCGAAGGGGATCTACGTGAAGACTGAGGAAATACACCACAAGCTGCCGCTGTCCGAGGGTGGGACGCACGACCGCTCCAACCTGATTGCCTTGTGCAGACCGTGCCATGCGCGGATTCATGCGGAGCGCGGAGACAGGTGGCACAACCACTCCAAGCGGGAAACCACATGACCCAGGGGCAGGGCAAATCTCTGTTCGCTTCGTCCCAGGGAACGGTGCGGGGGTCACGCGCGCAAAATCGCGAAAGTTTTTAGGGGAATAGCCCCCTGAGGAAGGAGGTGCTTTGAATTATGGGTACAAGAGGACCAAAACCGGGTTCTGGCGGCAGGCCGAAAAAAGCCATTGCTGACAAGATTGCAGACGGAAACGCCGGACACAGACCGCTGACGGTCATCGACTTCGGTGACAGCGCGGCTGACCTGGAAGGACGGGCGATGCCGAAACCGGCTGAATTTCTGTCGGCGAAACAGAAGGACGGTTCTACGCTCTGTGCGGCGGATATTTATGAAACCACATGGCAGTGGCTTTCCGAGCGCGGATGCGCGGCTCTGGTTTCACCACAGCTGATTGAGCGTTTCGCGATGGCGAGTGCCAGATGGATTCAGTGTGAGACGATTACGAGCCAGCTCGGATTTCTGGCAAAGCACCCGACCACTGGTGCGGCGATCCAGTCGCCGTATGTGGCTATCGCGGATAAGTACATGACACAGGCAAACAAGCTGTGGTCGGAAATCTATCAGATTGTCCGCGAGAATTGCACCGGGGAGTACACTGGCGCGAGTCCGCAGGATGACGTGATGGAGCGGCTGCTCCGTGCAAGGAAAGGAATGAACTGATTATGATAGAAAAAGTGAATCCGAGCCACCCGGATAAGGTGGCAGACCGGATTGCCGGAGCGATTGTCGACCTGGCTTACCGGCTGAAAGAAAATCCGAAAATGGCGGTCGAAGTCCTGATTGGTCATGGTTACTGCAAAATTATGATGGAGACCAGCCTTTCGAATGAAACCGTCTCCGAACATCTGCAGGATATTTACGATGCGGTTGACCGCATCAACGGTAAGGCCACGGCGACGGAAGTTTTGTACACGGCGCAGGATGAACATCTGTCGAAAAATCAGGAGGATATCATTTTCCAACATCGAGCAGCAGTCGCTGGAGTTTGTGACCTATTCCCTGCAGCCGTGGCTGGTCCGCTGGGAGCAGGGCATTCACAGGGTGCTCTTAAATGAGAACGAGCGGAAGGATTATTTCGTAAAGTTCAACGTTGACGGTCTGCTTCGCGGCGACTACCAGAGCCGGATGAACGGCTATGCCACGGCAAGGCAAAACGGCTGGATGTCGGCCAATGATATCCGCGAGCTTGAGAACCTCGACCGTATCCCTGAGAAGGACGGCGGCGATTTGTATCTGATTAACGGTAACATGACAAAATTAGCGGATGCCGGTATCTTCGCGGCGGACGCTGGAAAGGAGAATTCCGATGAAGAAGTTCTGGAACTGGAAGACCCGGACGGTGATGAAGACGGTACCGACGGTGGAACCGGAAACGGAGCCGACACAGGAAACAGTGGAGGAAAGAACCCTGTACCTGGACGGCGTCATCGCAAGTGAGTCGTGGTTTGATGATGATGTCACACCGGGACTGTTTGCGGACGAATTGAATTCCGGCAGCGGTGACATCACGGTCTGGATTAATTCACCCGGTGGTGACTGCGTGGCAGCAGCGCAGATTTTCAACATGCTGAAGGAGTACAAAGGTGCAGTTACGGTCAAGATTGACGGGCTTGCGGCTTCTGCGGCATCCGTAATCGCGATGGCAGGTGATTCTGTTTTAATGTCACCCGTCTCAACCATGATGATCCATAATCCGTCGACTATCGCAGCTGGCGACTCTGAGGAAATGAAAAAAGCCATGCAGATGCTGGACCAGGTAAAGGAATCCATCATCAACGCTTACGAGATGAAGAGCGGGTTATCCCGCAGGGAGTTGGGTAAGCTGATGGATTCCGAATACTGGATGAACGCGAATGAAGCTCTGGAAAAGGGTTTTATTAACGGCATTCTTTATAAGGATGGTACAGATGATGAGGCGCGGCTTTCCGCTCCCTCTGCCCTTATGGGGTACTCGCCTGTGCAGATTCAAAACTCCATCATGGAGAAGATTTCCACAAAATGCAGGATTGAGAAGCCTGCTGCTGAACCTGTTACTGACACTGGCCGCAAAGCGGATGACCTGCTTGAGCGGCTGAACCTAATCAAAAATCATTTTTAAGGAGGATTTATATCATGACTATTCAGGAATTACGTGAAAAGAGAAACACTGTATGGAATGGCGCAAAGGCATTCCTGGACTCCCATCGTAACGCAAACGGCACGCTTTCCGCGGAGGACGCGGCTACTTACGATAAGATGGAGACCGAAATCAATGACCTGGGCAAGGAAATCTCCCGTCTGGAAAGGGCGGCTGAGATTGAAAAGCAGCTCTCCCAGCCGACTTCCAATCCGATTACCGGCCAGCCGGGCGGCAAGGATAAGGCAAAGTCCGGCAGGGCTTCGGATGAGTACCGTCAGGCGGCGCTTGCGGCTCTGCGCTCAAATTTTAAGAACGTGAGCAATTACCTCAGCGAGGGGGTTGACGCGGACGGTGGCTATCTGGTCCCGGAGGAATGGGATAAGCGCCTGATTGACACTCTCGATGAGGAGAACATCATGCGTGGTCTTTCCACCATTATCACCACCAGTGGCCTGCACCGTATCAACCTTACGGCAAATAAGCCGGCTGCGGCGTGGATTGAGGAAGGCGGCGAGCTGACCTGGGGAGACGCGACCTTCGACCAGATTACACTGGATGCTTACAAGCTCCATGTGGCTGTGAAGGTTACCGAGGAGCTGCTCTACGACAATGCCTTTGGTCTGGAGCGCTACATTACCACCCAGTTTGGCAAGGCTCTGGCCAATGCCGAGGAGGACGCTTTCTTAAACGGCGATGGCTCCGGCAAGCCGACCGGTTTGTTTACTTCCGCGACCGTGTTTGACACTGTAGCGGCTGTGGATTCCGACAGCCTGATCAGCCTTGTTTATGGTCTGAAGCGTCCGTACCGCAAGAACGCTTCCTTCATCATGAACGATGCCACCATCGCGGCAGTGCGCCAGCTGAAGGACAACAACGGAGCCTATATCTGGCAGCCGAGCTACCAGGCAGGGGAGCCGGACCGTATCCTTGGCTATAAGGTATACACTTCCGCTTATGCTCCGGCTAACGGTATCGCGTTCGGTGATTATAAGTACTATAACATCGGCGACCGTGGCACCCGTTCTTTCGCGGAGCTTCGCGAGCTCTTCGCAGGCAACGGCATGATCGGCTATGTGGCGAAGGAGCGTGTGGATGGCAAGCTTGTGCTGCCGGAGGCGGTTCAGGTGCTGAAAATCGGTGCGTGAGGCTGACCGGGAACGGTAACTGATTAACACAGGGGCAGGGCTTACCACTCTGCTCCTGCTAAATCTGGTTTGGAGGTGACGCTGTGGAACTGACGGTTGATGAGATGAAGAATTACCTGCGGGTAGATTTTGACGATGATGATACGTTGATTGAGGCTCTGATATCCTCCGCCAAGCAGACGTGCATGGACATCATCCGAACGGATGACGAGTCGGTTCTGGCTGAAACGGAAAACGGAAAGATTGCTGTCATGTTCACAGCAGCGTATTTGTACGAGCATCGTGAGGAAGCTGACCATCACGCTCTGACGCTGACACTTCGTGCGCTTCTCTTCGGACAGAGGGAGGAGGCGTTCTGATGGAGGTGGCACTGTTAAATACCAAGGTAACATTCCAGAAACATGAGGTTGTGACGGATGAAGTTGGAAACCACACAAACGACTGGACAGACTACTACTCTTGCTTTGCCACGGTCAGCGGCGAGGACAGCGTAAAATCCACGGAGGGCGAGACGGCGGCAACGACAACTGACCACTCTGGCATCAGCTTCACGATACGCTACTGCAAGACTGCATCCGTGATTAACAGCACAGAATATCGGGTTATCTTTGGAAATAATATTTACAACATCCTCTCGGTTGACCACATGAATTTCAAGCGGAAGTCGCTTAAGATCCGGTGCGAGAAGGTAAAGAGATAGCGAAGATGATTTCTATGTTTTGAGATCACATTTTGTGACCTCAAAGATGGCTATTATGAGGAAGGTGGTGTCTGGCTATGGCTTCAGATAGAGTAAAAATCGACAACATGGCCTCCGCTGTTATGGAGAGCCTGACGGAGTATGCTGACCTTGCCGCCGATGAAATGAAAAAGGCGGTACAGACTGCCGGGAAGACGGTCAAGAAAGAAATCGAGGATACCGCTCCAAAGGATACCGGAGCCTACGCGAAAAGCTGGGCTGTGAAAAAAGTAAAGGAGACATCGCAGTCGATGGAGGTTGTGGTGTATTCCAAAACGAAGTATCAGCTGGCCCACCTCTTGGAGCATGGCCACGCACTCCGAAACGGCGGACGGGCGAAAGCCTATCCGCATATCGCTCCGGCAGAGGAGAAGGGATTGGAGAAGCTGGAGTCTGAGTTGAAGAAAGGACTATCTTAATGACACACGCAGAAGTAAAAGAAATGGTGGAGTCCATTGGGCTGGAATCAGCCTACCACCACTTTGCAGAAGGCGAGTCGCCAGATCCGCCTTTTCTGGTTTTTCTTTATCCGAATGCGGACAACTTTGCTGCGGACGGAATCGTGTATTTTAGCGTGAATGTCCTGCACATTGAGCTGTACACGGATAAGAAAGACCCTGACTTAGAAGCGCAGGTGGAAACGGTGCTCACGGAGTATGGAATTTATTATAACAAGAGTGAAGTATGGATTGAAAGTGAGCGCCTGTACGAGGTGCTCTATGAAATGGAGGTATAAGAATGGCTGACAATAACAAGGTTAAGTTTAACCTGAAAAACGCGCATTACGCAAAGCTGACGCTGGATGATGACGGAAACGCGACCTATGGCACTCCGGTGGCGCTGCCTGGTGCGGTTTCGCTTTCCCTGGACGCAAACGGCGAGCCGGAGAATTTCTACGCTGATGGCATTGCCTACTATGTCATCAATAACAACATGGGATATGAGGGAGACCTGGAGCTTGCGCTGATTCCGGAGTCCTTCCGCACGGACATCTTAAAGGAGACGCTGGATGACAACGGCGTGCTGGTGGAGAATTCCGAGGTGGAACTGGAGTCGTTTGCCCTGCTCTTTGAGTTTGACGGCGACCAGAAGCACATCAGGCACGTCCTGTATAACTGCTCCGCCTCCCGTCCGAAGATTGAGGGCCAGACGAACGAGGATACCAAGGAGGTACAGACGGAAACGCTGTCCATCAAAGCTACCCCGCTTTCTGATGGCATGGTCAAGGCCAAGACCGGCAACACCACAAATACCACGGCCTATGATGCCTGGTACGACGCGGTGTATATCCCGTCCACCACGACTGACGACAGCGGCACTGCTTAAGGTGCCGCTCCACTGATATGGAGGTAACGAATCATGGGATTAAAGAAAACAGTACAGATTGACGGGAAGGATGTCGTCTTCAAGGCAAGCGCGGCTATTCCCCGTATTTATCGTCTGAAGTTTCAGCGGGACATCTATAAAGACCTGCGGAACCTGGAGCAGGCTGTGGGTAACTCCGATGAGGGACAGTCAAACCTTGACTTATTCTCTCTGGAGATGTTCGAAAATATCGCGTACATCATGGCAAAGCATGCGGAACCGGACAAGGTTCCTGACTCACCGGAGGAATGGCTGGATGAGTTTAATACCTTCTCCATCTATCAGGTGCTGCCGGAGATTATCAAGCTGTGGGGATTGAACATCCAGAGTGATGTTGAGTCTAAAAAAAACTTCGCAAAAGTGAGCGGGAAATGACAACCCCGCTCTTTCTTTTGCGCTGTGTGCAGCTGGGTATCAGCATAAGGGATTTGGATTTGCTGACCATCGG
>JAJQHQ010000087.1 GCA_021199655.1 Lachnospiraceae bacterium
CCGCCCGGTTGATGCAGCCGATCTTCTCAAGCGTAATGTCAAAGGAGCCGGGCTTACGGAACCAGTCGTGTGTTTCCCTCATTCCGTCAATGGAGAGTTGGTACTTCTGGCAGCCGTCCTCTTTCAGACGGCGGCACACCTCATCCGTCAGATGAAACGGATTGCCGAGAATGGTAAAGGGAATGCCATGCTCCTTCATCAGCCCCAGCAGCTTCCAGAAATCCGGGTGAAGGATGGGATCGCCGCCGGTGATATAAAAATACGGCAGACGGTGATACACCTCGCAGAAGTCCAGACAGTTGTAAAACGTGTCCTGCATCTGCTCCCAGCTCATAGCGTCCGGCTTTTTGCAGACGTTTTCGGAAAATATGTAGCAGTGCTTGCACCGCTGATCGCATTCGTCTGTAATATGCCATTGAAAAGAAAAATACTGTTTCATAAAGCATGGTCTCCTTTAGGTTTATATCGTAAAATCCGATGAGCGGATAATATTTCGCAAGGGCCTGATGAACCGATATTTATCATATGTGATACCAGTTCATCAGACGATTGGTTTGCGGACAGAATTACTTGTCACCAGCACCGCAAGCGGAACCACAGGCCGCAGGCGTCTCAGCCGGTTTGTCAGCCGCGCCGCAAGCGGAGCCGCAGGCTACAGGTGTTTCAGCTGGCTTGTCAGCTGCACCACAGGCAGAACCGCAGGCTGCAGGCTTTTCAGCTGGCTTGTCAGCTGCACCACAAGCAGAACCGCAGGCTGCAGGCTTTTCAGCTGGCTTGTCCGACGCACCGCAGGCTGTACCACAGGAAGCAGCAGATGTCTCGTCCTTCCATCCAGACAGGTTAGAAAGTGCCATTGTCGTTTACCTCCGAATTTGTATTCAGGAGCTGTTTTGCTCTCTGTAATTATAATTATACTTAAGCGTCTGGGGCAAACAAGTACGCACCTTTTTATTACATAGTCACAAAAAGGTGACCTTTGGAATTTTCGGGATTTTTCGATAGAGACTTCATATTCTTTCTATTGATTTTAACGGCATGCTGCATTATAATTCGAGTGTAATACTCAAATTTAATGTTAGAAGAAAATAGAATGCGAGGTACCTTTTATGAAAACAAAAGACGAGTTGCCTGCTTGTCCTGTGGCGACAACAGTTTCTCTGATAGGAAGTAAGTGGAAATTATTGATTATGAGAAATCTGCTTGCACGTCCCTGGCGGTTCAATGAACTGCGGCGTGACCTGGAAGGAATCAGCCAAAAAGTGTTGACGGACAGTCTACGCTCTATGGAGGAGGATGGAATCATCACACGCACAGTCTACCCAGAAGTGCCACCACGGGTGGAATACGCACTCAGCGAATTGGGAGAATCCATGCGACCGGTAATTAAGGCTATGGAAGATTGGGGAACGGAATATAAAAAAGGACTAGAAGAAAGAACAGATTAATCTGAGTGCAAATTGATAAAAGAACTGGTTTTTCACGCCTCTTTTATTTTCACTATGACATAATTATATGGACGGCTCAAGCAGAGAACCGTCCATATATAAAACGTAATATAAAGTATCATTCAATCATCTTAAACCATCGCAGTGCTTCCGTAATTGCCGCTTCTTTCTCCGGTGGGCACTGAGGCTGCCTTGCATTCTCGGATTTCGGCTTATTGTAGCATTCCCGCTCGATAATTCCGTACTTCTGCTTTACTTGTGCAATGTACAGAGAGGACACCGATAATCCGCTATGCTCTTTCACATACTCCTTAATCTGGCCATAAGTGGCACCTTTCTGGAATCCCGACATATCCATATTCTCCAAAGAAAACTCCACCCGCACTTTCCTGGAGTTGATTTCTCCCTTGGAAAGTTGAACAACAGTCTCGACGTTGCACGAGAAAACGATATTGATGTCACGTAGAACCCGGCTGTCTGTGCAAACATATCGAAAGGCAATTTTTGCCGTTTGCCCGTGTGACAAAACATATCGAGCCGTTTTTTGCCCGTTTTGAGGCATTTTGGTGCATATGGGTGTTCACGCAAACATATCCATCAGGCTTCCTTTAATATCACCCAGCGTCCATTTTTCTTGGACCCCTCACGTTCAATATAACCCTGTTCCGACAAACTCTTCATCATACGCTGCACTTTTCTTCTAGAAAGCCCAAGTTTCTCCGCTGCAATTACCTGCGTGACTGCGGGTTCTGTCTTTAGCAAAAAAATCAGTTTCATATCATCATCTTCTAAAGCGCCATTTAAAGCGTCATTTAAAGCGCCATTTAAAGCGCCATCCTGTGACGCTTTAAAATTCAAATTCCAAAGTGTGACAATAAAACACACCCGATTTGAGAAAAACTTAGGGGCCAGATCAGGCTCATAATTTGCTGCATTCTCATATGCACCTATAATCTTCCCAAGCCCGCTGCCTTGCCGCTCCATGTATCCAAGTCGCCCGAAAATATCCGCAAGGACAGGATTTCTTCTTATGGATGGGATATCGTCTATATTCCATTCCTGTATCTGCGTTCCATCCGGCATTCCACCTGGCGAATAAATCGTCAGTCTGTCATCATACATATCAATATGAACTTCGCTGCCGTTTACAAGATAGTCCCGATGTATAAGTCCATTCACCAGACTTTCCAAAATACTGCGTTCGCAGTAATCTGGCATCTCAATCCGAGAGTCATCCGTCTTTTTCCACATGGTTTTCATGTTGCGCTTCACAAAGGCAAGTCCCTCGTTCAACAAGATAATCAGGCTTCCCGAAAACTCTCCGCTGTCGATTGCATCAATCTGTCCGCCGCTCTTATCCAGACCATTCCATCGTGTACAGAAAAGTCGCGAATGTCGAATAGGGCAATCATCTGCAAGTAACGCACCTGCATTCGTAAGCTTGCCGCTTGCGTCACGAACACCAAAGGAATCCATCATCTTCTCCGTCATGCTGTTGCCTGTCCATGATTTATAGCGTTCGCGCAGTTTGCTGAAGGAATAATCCTCATAATCATATGGTGAAATAAGGGCATCATACGATGAATTGTTGCCTCTAAGGACAAGGCGCTTTAACTCCGTTGCATCAGCAAGGACGCTCTCATTTCCAATCCGAATATACGCCTCAGTGACACCATCTGCTACATAATAATAAGGCGTATCTGTTCCTGCCGGAACACGAACCGTTAAAATATCTTTTCC
>JAJQHQ010000059.1 GCA_021199655.1 Lachnospiraceae bacterium
ATGAAAAAGAATGGGAAAAGGAAGCACAGGACACCATAATCCAGCTTAAAAATGTGCTTGGTGATGTTGCGAAGGATATTCAGCATGTGGGAAGCACGTCTATCCCAATGATTAAGGCAAAACCGATTATTGATATCGCGGTAGCAGTGGATGATTTTAAGGACATACTTGCATTGGAACAGGAATTAAAATCAGCAGGCTTTTATTACAGACCAAAGTATGACGAACTTGGAAAACAGCTATTGTTTGCATCGGGCAGTTATTATGAAGGCACAGGAGATCTGCAGACGCACTTTATTCATGTCGTTCATGCAGGTGGTATGGACTGGATCAATTATATAAATTTCCGGGATTATCTGAACCATGAGCCGTCTGTTGCGAAAGAGTATGAGCGCTTAAAGCTTACACTTGCATCACAGGTGCCTGTTGACAGCGGCCGAAAAAAATATACCAGTGGGAAACATGATTTTATTGTCCGTACTTTAAGAAAAGCACTGGTTAAATCTTTTCTGGGTAAAACGGTAAATATTAAGATAGACCGCCCGATGGGGAGCAGACACCCACGCCATCCGGAGATGATATATCCGGTTAATTACGGATTTATTCCGAATGTATATAGCGGTGATGGTGCAGAACTCGATGTGTATTTGCTTGGGGTGGATGTTCCGGTTCGAGAATACACAGCATCAATCATCGGCATCATCTATCGTGAAGATGATGTGGAGGATAAGCTTGTTGCAGCGCCGAATGGGATCCGATTCTCAAAGGAAGAAATTCAGACAGCGGTGAATTTTCAGGAGCAATTTTTTAAGCAAACAATTGAGTTACTTTAGTATAATCAAACCCACAACGATGAATATAGTGCATTATCGCCCTCAGGGTATGTGCGTTCATTGTTGAGTTTCCCTTGAGTTCGCCGTGTTATCAGTGAGCGAGTCAGAGACTCGCTCACTGTTCGGCTGTCGCCGAATATCAGAACATAAACAGTCAGCCCCTTACGCGCGAGCGCGACGTGTCTGTCTGTTTATGTTCTGCTGCACGGCTCGTAGCTTGCGCACATTGTATCAAAATTAGCAGGGCAATGGATGGTTAATGTGGCTGAGGCGTGATTAGACAAAAATAAATCTACCAAAAATATTGAAATCTACCATCCTATATGATACAATACATTTACAGTGATAAATGGTTATGTTATGTGTTGTAAGGAAGGTCAAGGTATGATACAGTACTTGCAAGAGAATCTGGGAATATCGGTAAAAGAGCGCGCGTGGGATTTAGAAGATAGGATTCCCTTATATTTGAAGAGTGGGCGGAATTATTCTATTCTTCAAATTGAATCTCTTGATTGTCTCTGTATACGAATTACGTCTGATGATTTCAAGATTTCTTCTTATCTGAAACATTTGGATAAGTTGTCTGGATATTGGAATGATAATATCATTCTGGTCTTTCAGGAGTTGTCTTCTTATCAGAGAAAGATGCTCATTCAAAACAGAATTGCTTTTATTGTTCCGGAGTCACAAGTGTATATTCCTTTTCTTGGTATGGTATTCAAAGAAAGAACGGCTAGCCGGCGGAGTATTGTAGATGATAAGCTTTCAGCTACTGCTCAGCTGCTACTGCTCCTTGTAATTAAGAATAAAATAAGCAAAATACGTCAGGCTGATATTACGCACTTCATTCCAGCCTCCCCAATGACCATTTCGAGAGCCGTAAATGAATTGATTCAGCTTAATCTGATGAATGAAAAAATAAATGGCCGAGAGCGCATATTACTGGTTGATTCATCTATGTTGGATTTATATCAGAAGTGTAAAACGTATTTAAAAAGTCCTGTTAGCAGAATAGTTTATGTAAAGGAAGACGATGTACCAGAAGAGCTTCCTTTAGCTGGAGAGATTGCTCTTGCGGAATATAGCATGCTTAATCCGCCTAAAGTAAACTGCTACGCAATGTGGAAAAAGGATTTCAATAAATTGAAACTGGATACTGTAGATCCCAATTGGACGAGAGAACCATACGCAGAAATTCAATTGTGGATTTACGACCCGTTGCTGTTGGCTAATGGAAGATATATCAGTGAACTGCCGCTTGCTCTTTCCTTTGAGAATGAAACTGATGAAAGAGTAGAAGATGCAGTAGAAACTATGATGGAGAATTATAAATGGTAAATGGATTTGAGAAATTCAAGGAACATTTTGTTGGTTATGAAGATTGCTATACGATTATCGGTGGAACAGCCTGTGATATTCTGATGAATGACGCTTCGGTTGACTTTCGATTGACTAAAGATATCGACATGATTCTTTTGATTGAGAACAGGTTTGAAGAATTTGCGGAGGTATTTTGGGAATTCATCAAAGCCGGAAATTATAAGTGCGGTTGGCGCAATTCTGAAATACCACATTTTTATAGGTTCACAGAGCCAATGTCAGGATATCCTGTTATGATTGAGTTGTTTTCAAAACGGCCGGACTTTCAATTAAATCATACAGACATACATCTTACCCCTTTGCCGGTATCAGAAGAAATATCAAGTTTGTCCGCCATTATGTTGGATGACAATTATTACAATCTTATGTTGAAAGGGAAGAAAGTAATAGGCGGTATTTCTGTTTTGGATACAGAATATCTTATTGTGTTCAAGATTAAGGCTTATCTGGATTTAAGACAAAAGAAAGCGAAAGGAGAGCATGTTAATGATAAGGATCTGAAAAAACATAAGAATGATGTTTTCAGATTATTATCCATTGCAGATGGTACTTTTCGGATTACACTTCCTAGTACGGTTTATAATGAAGTGAATGATTTTATAAGTATAGTGAAGGCGGAACCTGTAAATCTAAAAAATCTTCATTTGGATGATTTTGCACCAGAAACGTATTATCGAATTTTGAGTAGTATTTACATATCAGAGTAGCGTGTGAGGTAAGAGAACAGGAAGGAATATTATGAATCAGAAGGAAAGAATGCTTGCCGGTTTGCCTTACAAGGCATGGCTGGATGGTCTGAATGAAGAAAGAGTACTGTGTAAACAAAAAATATATGATTTCAATATGCTGCCGCCTGCAGAGCGGGAACGCGCACCCCAGATGCTCAAGGAACTGCTGGGAAAAACAGGCGAATACATTATGATAGAAGCACCCTTTCACTGCGATTATGGCTGGAATATAGAGGTTGGCGACAATTTTTTTGCCAATTATAATTTTACAGTCTTAGACGTTGGAAAGGTTACGATTGGAGAAAATGCACAAATTGCTCCGAATGTTTCTATTTATACTGCCGGGCATCCCATTCATGCTGAAAGCCGCAATTCAGGATATGAGTATGGAATCCCTGTCACAATCGGGGATAATGTATGGATCGGCGGAGGGGCAATTATACTTCCAGGTGTGACAATCGGTAATAATGTAGTGATTGGCGCGGGAAGTGTGGTTGGAAAAGATATTCCAGACAATATGATTGCTGCTGGAAATCCCTGCAGAGTTATCAGAGAAATTACGGAGGATGATCGAAAATATTATTTCAAGAAACGAATGTTTGACGAAGAATCCTGGAAGGACATCCTTTCCTGCTGACCGGTGCAAAAGATGCGGAAACTTTGATCTTTTACAGGAAAGCCGGTTATAACAGTGCAGACAAGACGGCGTTTATTTGGTGGATTGACGGGAATTTATTTACATTTCAACGAATCATACCGGGCTGTATGAAAAATATGGATATAGTTTTTATCAGATGATGAACGACATGGGGGAGAGCCATCACGAGTTTACAAGAAGGAAATCATGTAATGTTATGCAACTTTTGGAATGGAAGAAGGTATGACGCAGGCACAGCTTGCGGAGAAAATTGGCACGACCAGCCCTTATGTGAATCGGATTATTAAGAAGGGCGATACCGTGATAAACAAGACTTTCGTCAATATGGTGGAAGCGCTTGGGTATGATATTGAGATAAAATATGTGAAAAGAGAAGTCTGAGTTTGGAAAGGATAGTGAGGGGTTATATGGCAGAACAAACATACTCACTTGGAGAAGAAACAGAGCAGATTGAGTTTAAGAAAAGCACCGGTGAATTAAAAGAAGCGGTGATTTCCATGGCGGCAATTCTGAATAAACATCAGAGCGGGAAGCTGTATTTTGGCGTGAAGAATGATGGTACTGTTATCGGTCAGGAGATTAACGATACAACTCTCCGAACAATTAGCCAGGCTATTGGCAACCATCTGCGACCGGCGATTTATCCAAATATTAAGAAAGAACGCTATGGAGACCGGACAGTTGTGTTAGTTGAGTTTTCCGGAACTCAGCAGCCGTATCTTGCTCATAATATTCCGCGCATTCGTGTTGCGGATGAGGATCTTGTGATGGAGCAGCCTATGTATGAAGAAATGCTGCGTAAACGCGACAGCGTCAATTATTCATGGGAAAGCCAGAGGTCAAAATATACAATTGCGGATATTGACCAGACTGCGTTCAAGTCATATCTTAAAAAGGCAAAGAAAGTAGGCAGAATCAGTTTTGAGAACGAGGAACCAGCAGAGGTAATGACGAAGCTGGGGCTGGCAGAAAATGAGTATCTTTTGAATGCCGGTGCGGCGCTGTTTGTAAACTGTGGAATCAATGAACTCCAGATGGCAAAATTCGCGTCTGATGAACGACTTACCTTTACGGATATTCGCAGGTTTACCGGTTCTATTCTCGATCTGGCAGATAAAGCGGTTCAATATATTATCGACGCAATGGACTGGCGAGTAGAATTTGATGGAAGTCTGGAACGAAAAGAAATTCCGGAAATTCCTGTGGATGCCGCCAGAGAAGCAGTGATAAATGCCTTCGCGCACCGGTTGATAGAATCTGGCCAAAGCGTAGAAGTGGCAATATACCGCAGCTTTATTGAAATCTATAGTCCGGGCAAGTTTCCTGACGGAGTAACACCGGAAATGTTCATCAGGGAAATCCGCAAGCCAATTCGCAGAAATCCACTGATTACGCGTACTTTATACTATTCCAAGGACATGGAGAGCTTTGCGACTGGTTTGAAGCGGATTCAGGATGCATGTGATGAGGCTGGGTGCAAGGTTGAGTACTATGGAGATGAATATGGTTTCACTGTTCGCTTTTATCGTCATTGCGGTAAAGGTTGGGGAACAGATATGGGTGCCAAAACGACAGGTTCCAAAGTGCCAAATGTCACTTTGGATGTCACTTTGGGAGTCATTTTGGAAAATCCGGTTGAGGCATCTGTTTTTGAGTTGATTAGAGAAAATGCCTCCATAACAATTCCACAAATGGCAGAAAAGTTATCTATAAACAGAAGGACAGTTCAAAGGGCTATTAATTCTCTGAAGGAAAAGGGGATTATTGAGCGAAAAGGCGGTAAGCGTTACGGGTATTGGGAAGTAAAGGATTATTAAGAAGAAAAGCTGTGTGTTTGTTGGTAAAAACTCACGCCAGTGGTGCGAGTTTTGGGAAGGATAGTTTATGATTCGGGAAGCGAAAAAGAGTGGAAAGTGTTATAAGATGATGTTGCTGAACGGTGTAAAAGATGCGGAAACTTTGAACTTTTACAGGAAAGCCAGTTATAACAGTACAGACAAAACGGCGTTTATTCAGTGGATTGATGGAAATTAAGCAGAAGAATAATCGAATTTTTATGGAGGAAATATAGTGAAACGAGAACTTGGAATAGCGCGTTGTGGACTGGCTTGTTGCTTATGTAGCGAGAATGTGAAATGCAAAGGATGTAAATTGGACGGATTTCCAGAACTTTCGTGGTGTAAAGATGCAGAATGGTGCGAAAACAGAAAATGTTCAATCGAAAAGAAACTAAACGGCTGCTATGAGTGTGAACCAGAAGGTTGTCGTAAGGGCTTGTACGCAGAAAAAATCAAAGCACGAGCATTTGCAGAGTTTGTACGAAGATACGGTCTTTCGGAGTTACTGGATTGTCTGGAATACAATGAGCAAGCAGGAGTTATATATCACCGAGAAGGAATAATGGGTGATTATGATGATTTTGATGATATGGAAGAATTAATCCGCTTTATTAAAATGGGCAAACGCTAAATCGGAATTATTTTGAGGGAGTATTATATATACAGATAATTGAGTATTATGATAGTGACAGACAAGACCATTGGCTTAATCAGATAAAAAAGAGTGACTGGGGAGCGGGGCAGTATCTTTATAAATTATTGTCTCAGAATCATTTTAAAGAGATGACAGGCAGCAGCTCAAAGGTAATAATGCTCGTGGATGGAGAAGAACTGGTATCATTTTGTACATATGCAGAAAAAGACGATATTCCATCAACGACACTTACTCCATGGATTGGGTTTGTATATACCTTTCCGCAATACCGCGGGCATTGCTGCATGGGGATGTTGCTTGATGAAATAGAAAAGCAGGCGAAAAATGAGAATGTGCCTGCTATTTACATCTCAACGAATCATATCGGGCTGTATGAAAAATATGGATACAGTTTTTATCAGATGATGAAAGACATGGAAGGCGAGCCATCCAGAGTTTACAGGAAAGAACTTGTGTGAAGCTATGCTGTAATTCAATCAGTTTCGCCGGAAGAGAGTGAGAAACATATGACGAGAATATATTTTGTGCGTCATGCACAGCCATTACATTCATGGAAGGACGATAGAACAAGACCACTGACGGAGGAAGGACATAGGGATACTTCGTCGGTTCTTGCTTATTTGAAGGAAAAGGAGATTGATGATTTCTATTGCAGTCCATATAGGAGAAGCCTGGATACAATAGCCAGCACGGCGGACTATTATCGTAAAAATATAATGGTAGATGAACGGCTAAGGGAAAGAGAAGCAGGTGAAGGCAGCAATTATGAGGGAATGTATTGGAAACGTTGGGAAAACCTTGACTACCACGAAGAGGGTGGAGAATCCATCCTCATGGTTCAGAAACGAAATATTGAGGCTTTAAATGAAATTTTGGAGAAAAGTGTTGGGAAAAATATCGTTATTGGTACACATGGGACAGCGCTCAGTTCGATTTTAAATTACTATGATAATAGTTTTTGCTGCGATGATTTCCTGCGTATCATTGACTGGATGCCGTATATTATCCGACTTGACTATGATGGGAGTCAGATTATTCAGATGGAAGAATGTTTTCATATCGAAAAAGATTATAAGGGATAATCAACCCTTGGACGATGTACACAGCGGGTGCAAGTGCCCAATTCGCGATTGGACAATATATGAAAGAGAGAAAGATTATATGAAACTGAAAATCGCATTGCTTCAGCTCCTTTCTGGGAAGAACCTTACGGAGCAGACTATGATTGGAAAGAAAGCCTGTGAGCAGGCTAAGACTATGGGTGCGCATATTGCGTTATTCCCGGAAATGTGGAGCAGCGGATATTACATCCCGCAGGATGAGAAAGCTGTAAATGAGTTGTCTATTCCTGCCAAAGACGATTTTGTACAGGGGTTTCGTACTCTAGCGGCTGACCTTGAGATGGCAATAGGAATCACCTTTCTTGAAAAACACAAACCAAAGCCATTAAATTCCATACTTCTTTTTGACAGAAAAGGGAAGGAAGTGCTTCATTATTCCAAGGTACACACCTGCGCATTTGATGCTGAGAAGATGCTGTCAGAGGGCGAGGGTTTTTACGTGGCGGATTTAGATGTTGGAGAAGATACAGTGAAGATCGGCTCCATGATTTGCTTTGACAGAGAATTTCCAGAGAGTGCACGAATTCTGATGTTAAAGGGCGCGGAGGTTGTGTTAGCTCCCAATGCTTGTCCGATGGAAATCAACCGGCTCAGTACGCTTCGCGCCAGGGCTTATGAGAATATGATAGCTATTGCTACCTGCAATTATCCGGTTGGTCAGCCGGACTGTAACGGGCATTCCACCGTCTTTGATGGCGTCGCGTGGCTTCGTGATGAGCCGTGGGTACGGGATATGTGCATACTGGAAGCGCCGGAGGAAGAAGGCATTTATATTGCCAAGATTGATATGGATTTGCTGCGGGATTATCGCAAGCGTGAGGTGAACGGGAATAAATATCGTCATCCGGAAAAATATGGGGCGATAACGGAAGGATAAAAATAAGATGGAGTAAATGAATGATGACAAATAACGAAGTACTTCAGGCAGCAATGCAGCAGTCTGCATGGGACATGAACTGCAATCCCGATGTTTTTCTCAAGGACGAACCGGTACTGGTGACATCCGATATTGGGGAAAAGCGAAAAAATATTATAAAGAACCCATTGCATGCAACTTTATATCTTATGGAAGCAATATAGTTGCAGCAACGAAAACAGAGTATCGGGAAATCACGAAGGAGTATATTCATAAGTTTGATTTTTATCATTGCTTTGAGACTCCTAATTTGCATTGGCTTAATCAAAGGCTGGAACCATTGGGGCAGAAGGTGTGTTTTATGGCGGAGTATTGGCTGCCGGATTTACAAAAAATGCAGCGCATTTCCTGTGGCTATCAGCTTCGGGTATTAACGCTGCCCGATTTTCAGAAATTATATACAGACGAATGGGGCAATGCGCTTTGTGAAGACAGGAAAGAATTGGATGTGTTAGGGGTAGGCGCATATGACAATGGCATACTGATTGGTTTGGCTGGGTGTTCCGCGGATGCCGAGAATATGTGGCAGATTGGGGTAGATGTTCTTCCGGCTTACAGGAAGCAGGGGATTGCCGCTTCTTTAGTAAGCAATCTGGCAATGGAAACGATAGATAGAGGCAAGCTTCCTTTTTACTGCTGCGCATGGTCTAATATACGTTCGGCGAAAACAGCCATAAAAGCCGGTTTTTGTCCGGGATGGGTGGAAATGACTGTAAAGCCGGCAGAGGTTGTAGATGAAATGAATAAGTAAGGGGCAGCTATTTGGAGGAGAATTATCGTTGAAAGGGTATGTGCGTTCATCGTTTAGCTTCCCTTGAGTTCGCCGTGCTATCAGTTCGCGAGCCAGAGGCTCGCTCACTGTTCGGCTGTTGCCGAATATCAGAACATAAACAATCAGCCCCTTACGCGCGAGCGCGACGTGTCTGTCTGTTTATGTTCTGCTGCACGGCTCGTAGCTTGCACACATTGTATCAATATTAGCAGGGCAATGGATGATGAGTGTGGCTGAGGTGCGATGGAAACGAGGAAATCTACAATCCATAATTTTTAATGCTGAATGCAAACAAATTGTCAGGGGACATCTGAGAAATACACCAAGTGGATAAAATAAAAAGATGGGAGACATGTTGAAATGAAATCATTGAGCCAGAAAACAGACGGCTTTACGGATTCTGTAATCCGCAGAATGACAAGGATATCCAATCAATACCAGGCGGTGAATCTGTCGCAGGGCTTTCCAGATTTTGATCCGCCAAAGGAGATCACGGACCGATTAAAGGAAATTGCGCCATACGGCCCGCACCAGTATGCGTTGACCTGGGGCGCACAGAACTTCAGGGAGGCGCTTGCCCGCAAGCAGGAGCATTTTTCCGGGATGCAGGTTGACCCGGATCAGGAGATTGTCGTCACCTGCGGGAGCACGGAAGCTATGATGGCTTCTATGCTTACCGTCTGCAATCCGGGAGATAAAGTGGTCGTTTTTTCACCTTTTTACGAGAATTACGGGGCGGATGCGATACTGTCCGGCGCTGAGCCCATCTATGTGCCGCTGAACCCGCCGGACTTTTGTTTTGATCCTGATGTGTTGGAAGCGGCAATGCGGCAGGAAGGCGTGAAAGCGCTGATCCTCTGCAATCCGTCCAATCCTTCCGGAAAAGTATTTACCAGAGAAGAACTGCAGATCATCGCGGAACTGGCTATCCGGTATGATATCTATGTGATAACGGATGAGGTCTATGAGCATATTTTGTACAAACCGAATACACATACCTATATGGCAGCTCTGCCCGGCATGAGAGAGCGAACGATCATCTGCAGCTCGCTGTCGAAGACGTATTCTATTACCGGCTGGCGGCTGGGGTATGTCATTGCGCCGCCCGAGATCACAGAGCGTGTAAAAAAGGTGCATGATTTCCTGACCGTTGGTGCCGCAGCGCCGTTGATGGAAGCGGTCATACCCGGACTGAATTTTGGGGATGAATATTACCTGGATCTTCAGGCACATTATACACGTTTAAAAGAGCTGTTTATCAATGGCCTGCGGGATATCGGTTTTTCCTTTGTGGAGCCTCAGGGCGCCTATTACGTCATGGTGGATATCAGTGAGTTCGGCTATGAGAATGATCAGGAGTTCTGTATAGATCTGGCAAGGAAAGTCGGCGTTGGAGCGGTTCCCGGCTCCAGCTTTTTCCGCGAGAATATTAACAGTTATATCCGCTTCCATTTCGCGAAAAAGGATGAAACGTTGTATGATGCGTTAAACAGGCTTGCTGACATACGGAAGAAAATGTGAGACGCCTTTTGCATGAAACAATTTTTATATCATAAATCTGAAGCTTCCGGGCATACTAAGGGAAACACTTTTGAATTCAACCAGAATGCCAGGAGGAAATCGCAAGATGGCAAAACCGCAGAAATTTTACTGGAAGCTTTGGCAGAATGTGGCCGGAATGAAGCAGGTGCTTCCGGTGGATGAGAGCTTCGATCTGATACAGAGGGACATCCGCATCGGCGGGCGGGATGCGTCCTTTTATTTTGTTGACGGAATGTTGAATGATGAGGCTTTATTGAAGATTCTGGATTCTATCCTCAAAATCACGCCGGAGGAGATGCCTGAGGATGCGGATCAGCTGATCAAAAAATTCCCCTATTCCGAGGTGGAAACCATCGAGGAATTTGACCAGGCGGTACGCATGGTGCTCTCAGGCATGACCGTAATGTTTGTGGACGGGTACTGTAAGGCGATACAGATTGACTGCCGGACCTATCCGGTGCGCAGCGTGGAAGAGCCGGATATGGACAAATCGCTGCGCGGTTCAAAGGATGGCTTCGTGGAGACGGTAGTGTTTGATACGGCACTGATCCGCAGGCGTATCCGTGATCCGAACCTGATCATGGAAATCGTGGAGGTCGGAACATCGTCCCGATCGGATGTGGTGCTCTGCTATATGAAGAATCTGATCGATCCGAAGCTGCTTGAGACAGTCCGTGAACGGATTCAGGCAATTGACACGCCGGATCTTTGCATGAACCAGCAAAGTCTGGCCGAAGCACTGATCGGTACGCGCTGGTACAATCCATTCCCGAAATTCAAGTTCACCGAACGTCCGGACACGGCGGCAGCCTGTATTATGGAAGGAAAGCTGACGATTCTTGTGGACAACGCACCGTCGGCGATGATCCTGCCGACGTCGATCTTCGATATGATTGAGGAAGCGAACGATTATTACTTTCCGGCATGGACCAGCCTGTACCTGAAAATTTCGCGGGTGCTGATTCTGATCGTGACGGTCTTCCTGACACCGGTCTACCTGCTTTTGATGCAGAATCCGCAGTGGGTGCCGCCTCTGTTTGATTTTGTGCTGATCCGCGACACGATCAACATTCCGCTGATTTGGCAGCTTTTAATTCTGGAACTGGCCATCGACGGTCTGCGTCTGGCGGCTTTGAACACGCCGAATATGCTGAGCACGCCTTTGAGCATCTTTGCCGGGCTCGTGCTTGGGGAATTTGCCGTGACCTCCGGATGGTTCAACACCGAGGTGATGCTCTATATGGCATTTGTGGCTGTGGCAAACTACACGCAGCCGAACTTTGAACTTGGTTACGCGGTCAAGTTTATGAGAATGATGATCCTTATCCTGACGGCAGTTTTCGGCGTGTACGGCTTCATTGCGGGCTGTATTATCCTGCTTTTGCTGCTCTGCACAAATAAAACATTGAGCGGACGGAATTATCTGAATGTGAAGCTGAATTAAATCTGGGATCAATGGTTCTGGCTGCTGTTTAGAATCAAATATAAAAGCTAAAAACAGCAGTCAGAAATTTGTGCAAAATGTCAAAAATGCTCTTGAAAAATGAGAAAAAATTGTGTATGATAATTGCATGTTATTTGGCTCATGCAGGAACGGAAATATGGCATGAGAAACGGAATTGAATATTGATTATATATTTCAGGAGGGCAGGCTTATGGAGAGCAGAGCGAACAGGATCGAGTCAAAATTAAACAGCAACGTTATTATCCGGACGATTCCGGGGCATTTTGCCACGAACCACTCCCACATTAACAATTATGTGGATATGACAATCATGAAATGCAGAAAGAGTGAGGCAGCTGCGGCAGCTTCCGTACTGGCGAGAAAGTATACGAACACTACATATATTGATACGATCATCTGCATGGACGGCTGCGAGGTGATCGGAGCGTATCTGGCTGACGACCTGACGGAGTCGGGCATCATGTCGCTGAACCGTCATCAGACGATGTATGTCGTTACGCCGGAGATGAATCCTGGCGGGCAGCTGATCTTCCGTGACAATATGCAGATGATGATCAAAGGCAAGCACTGCATCCTGCTTCTTGCTTCCGCGACGACAGGCCGTACGATCGCGAGTGCAATCGAGTGTATTCACTATTATGGTGGCATTCTGGAAGGCATCTCAGCAATCTTCAGTGCAAGCCCGGAGGTGGAAGGCTATGAGATCAACAGTATTTTCCATGGCGAGGATATCGGTGATTACCAGACCTATGAGGTGGGCCATTGCCCGATGTGCGCGGCCGGGCAGAAGATCGACGCAATCGTGAACAGCTTTGGTTATTCGAAGCTGTAATAGATAAAAAGTGGCGGGATGCTTTGTGCATCCCGCCTTTTTCGATATAATCAGATTGCTTCCTTCTCCTTCCGCAGATTCTTCTGCGCGGTGGAGAGCATCAGCTTGATGCGGTTGAGCTGGTTGACCTCACTGGCACCCGGGTCGTAGTCGATGGCTACGATGTTCGAGAGCGGATACTGGCGGCGCAGCTCCTTGATGACGCCCTTGCCGACGACGTGGTTCGGCAGGCAGGCAAACGGCTGCGTGCAGACGATGTTGTTGACGCCGGAATGGATCAGCTCGAGCATCTCGCCGGTCAGGAACCAGCCTTCACCGGTCTGATTGCCCAGAGAAACGATGTCTTTTGCCATCGAAGCGGTGTTCTGAATCTTTCCAGGCGGGTCAAAGTGGATACTCTTACGCAGTTCATCCGCGGAGGCGGCGCGCAGCTTCTCAAGAAAGGCGATGCCGATGTTCGCGAAGGTTGCAGTGCTCTTTTTCGTGCCAAGGTTCTGACTCTTAAAGTTCTGGTTGTAGAAGCAGTAGAGGAAGAAGTCCATCAGATCCGGCACAACAGCCTCAGCCCCTTCTTTTTCCAGAAGCTCCACCAGATAATTGTTGGCGGCGGGCATGAACTTGACCAGAATCTCGCCGACGACGCCGACTCTTGGTTTTACCTCGTCCGTGATCGGCAAATTGTCAAAGTCGCGGATGATCTCACGGCACATCTTTTTGTATTCACGGTAGGAAGGATTGCCGGATACAAATTCACAGCAGCGGTCTTCCCATTTTTTGAACAGTGCGTTTGCGGAACCCGGCTCTTTTTCGTAGGGTCGCATCCGGTACAGGCAGCGCATGAAAATATCGCCGAAGACGAGGGCGAACAGCGCTCTTTTCAGCATTTTGTAGCTGAGCGTAAAGCCCGGATTGCCTTCCAGACCGCTTAAGTTCAGCGAAATGACCGGAATCTGCTGCATACCGGCTTTTTCCAGTGCACGGCGGATAAAGCCGACATAGTTCGACGCACGGCAGCCGCCGCCGGTCTGTGTCATGATGACAGCCGTGTGGTCGAGGTCGTACTTGCCGGAGAGCAGTGCCTCCATGATCTGGCCGACTACCATCAGAGACGGGTAGCAGGCATCGTTGTTCACATAGCACAGGCCCATGTCGATCGCGTGGCGGTTATCATTCGGCAGCACCTCGATGTTGTAGCCGGAGGCATTCATCGCGGCAGAAATCATCCGAAAATGGATCGGCGACATCTGCGGGCAGAGGATCGTATAGTTTTTGCGCATCTCTTTCGTAAACTGCACACGCTCAATATTTGCCGGGACGATCGTTCTCGGCTCATCGTTCCGTTCTTTGCGGACACGGATCGCGGAGATCAGGGAGCGGACACGAATACGCGCGGCTCCGAGGTTGTTTACTTCGTCAATCTTCAGGCAGGTATAGATCTTGCCGGAGCGGGAGAGAATGTCGTTCACTTCATCTGTCGTCACCGCGTCCAGACCGCAGCCGAACGAATTCAGCTGGATCAGATCCAGATCCTCTCTGGTCTTTACGAAGTTTGCCGCGGCATAGAGACGGCTGTGGTACATCCACTGATCAAGCACCTGCAGCGGCCGTTCGACCGGATTGAGGTTCGAGACGGAATCCTCCGTCAGCACGGCGATGCCGTAGGAGTTGATTAGCTCCGGGATGCCGTGGTTGATCTCAGAGTCAATGTGGTAGGGACGTCCGGCGAGAACGATGCCGTGGCGACCGGTCTCCTCCAGATATTTCAGCGTTTCCTGACCTTTGTCATACATCGCCTGGCGTGTTTTTGCCATTTCTTCCCAGCCGGCTTTCGCGGCGGCAGTCACCTCCGCGGCAGGGATATCCGGGAAAGCCTCTTTCAAACGGCTTGTTACAGTATCCAGATTGGTAAAGGCAATAAACGGGTTCTCAAAGCGCACATGTTCCGTGCGCAGACTTTCTACATTATTTTTGATATTCTCCGCGTAGGAGGTCACGATCGGGCAGTTGTAATGGTTCGGCGCGTCCTCAAATTCCGTGCGCTCATAGGGGATGCACGGGTAGAAGATGTACTTGATGCCCTTTTTGATCAGCCATTCTACATGTCCGTGTGCGAGCTTTGCGGGATAGCATTCCGATTCGCTCGGGATGGACTCGATGCCCAGCTCGTAAATCTTACGGGTGGATGGCGGGGAGAGGATGACCCGGTACTTGAGCTCCGTGAAAAAACGGAACCAGAACGGGTAATTCTCATACATATTCAGCACGCGCGGGATGCCGACGATGCCGCGCTCCGCTTCGTCCTCCGGCAGGGGTTCGTAGGAGAAGAGCAGTTTGTTCTTATATTCGAACAGGTTTGGCACATGATCCTTGTTGCGCTCCTTGCCGATGCCGCGCTCGCAGCGGTTGCCGCTGATGAACTGGCGGCCGCCGGAAAAACGGTTGATCGTCAGACGGCACTGGTTCGTGCAGCCCTTGCATTTCGCGGTCGAGGTCGTGTACTCCAGCGCGTTGATGCGCTCGATGGAGAGCATGGTTGTGTGCGGGAAGTCCGGATCGGCAGCTGTTGTACTCATTACAGCGTCAGAATTAGAATGCGCCCGCTCATATTTCGCAACCTCGGCCTGATAACGCTCCCGTGCCACCAGAGCCGCTCCGAATGCACCCATGATCCCGGCAATGTCGGGACGAATCGCTTCACAGTCGGCGATGCGCTCAAAACTCCGCAGAACGCCGTCGTTATAGAACGTGCCGCCCTGCACGACAATGTGGCGCCCGAGCTGGGAAGCGTCCGATACCTTAATTACCTTATATAATGCGTTTTTAATAACCGAAAAGGCCAGACCGGCGGAGATATCGGAGACCTCCGCGCCTTCCTTCTGTGCCTGCTTTACTTTCGAATTCATGAAAACGGTGCAGCGGGTACCCAGATCGATCGGGTGCTTCGCGAACAAAGCCGCCTTGGCGAAATCCTGTACCGTATAATTAAGTGATTTTGCGAAGGTTTCAATAAAGGAACCGCAGCCGGAGGAGCAGGCCTCATTGAGCTGCACGCTGTCCACGGTACCGTTTTTGATCTTGATGCACTTCATATCCTGACCGCCGATGTCGAGAATGCAGTCGACCTCCGGGTCAAAGAAGGAAGCAGCATAATAGTGCGAGACAGTTTCCACCTCGCCCTCATCCAGCAGAAGAGCAGCCTTGATCAGCGCTTCGCCGTAGCCGGTCGAACAGGACCAGGTGATGTGCGCCGTGTCCGGCAGCAGGGAATAGATTTCCTGTACCGCCTGAATCGTGGTGCGCAGCGGGCTGCCGTTGTTGTTGCTGTAGAATGAGTACAGAAGCTTGCCGTCCTCGCTGACAAGAGCCGCCTTGGTCGTTGTCGATCCGGCGTCAATGCCGAGAAAACAGTCGCCGCTGTAGGAAGCAAGGTCGCCGGTCTTCACCTTATGATGGCTCTGGCGTTCAATAAAATCGTCATAATCCTGCTGCGAGGCAAACAGTGGCTCCATACGCGCTACTTCGAACTCCATGTGGATGTTGCCGGAGAGCTTATGAATGAGAGCGCCGAACGTAGTGACTTCACCGGTATCTCCGGCGGCAGCGGCTTCGGCTACAGCCTCACAGCTGCAATTAGCGCAGCCGTCGTCCATGACTTTTGTGTCAAAATGATATTTTTCAGAAATTTTCTCCATATCCGCGTTCAGAGCGGAGCCAATCGCCGCGAACAGATGCGAATTTTCCGGTGTGATCGCGTGCTCCTCGTCGAGATTCAGTGTGCGGATAAAGGCTTCGCGCAGCTCGGAGAGGAAATGAAGCGGTCCGCCGAGGAACGTGATGTGTCCACGGATCGGTTTTCCGCAGGCCAGACCGCTGATGGTCTGGTTTACCACGGCCTGGAAAATCGAAGCGGACAGATCCTCTTTGGTTGCGCCGTCATTGATCAGCGGCTGAATATCGGATTTTGCGAACACGCCGCAGCGCGCCGCGATCGAATACAGAGATTTATAATTTTTTGCGTACTCATTTAAGCCTGCCGCGTCCGTCTGCAGCAGGGAGGCCATCTGGTCGATAAAAGAGCCGGTGCCGCCCGCGCAGACGCCGTTCATGCGCTGCTCGACATTGCCGCCCTCAAAGTAAACAATCTTCGCGTCCTCGCCGCCGAGTTCAATCGCCACGTCGGTCTGCGGCACATAGTGCTCCAGAGAGGTCGCCACCGCGATCACCTCCTGCACAAAGGGAACATGCAGGTGATTGGCGAGCGTCAGTCCGCCCGAACCCGTGATGACCGGAGCTACAGTCAGGTCGCCGAGCTTTGCGGTCGCGTCCTTTAACAGCTCGGACAATGTCTCCTGAATATTGGCATAATGCCGCCGGTAATCAGAAAATAAAAGCTCTTTATCAGGGCTAAGCACCGCCACCTTGACTGTAGTGGAGCCGATGTCAATGCCCAAGGTATGTAAAGATATCGTTTGCTCTGCCCCGGAATCATTTCCTGGGACGAATTTTTTTGTGATATGATCTGCCATAAACACTGCGGTGAAAACCGCACCCTCCTTTGTATCATAAGTGCCGTTATATAAATCGGCTGTTCATAGCTTATTTTGTAATACGGCGGCGCAGAACTGCCGCCAGTAAAGAACAGTCTGTATTATAGTACAAACACGGCAAAATAGCAAATGCTACATTTCACCATTTGTTTTTGAAAAATGGAACGTATTTGTCCGGATTTATACAAATTTTATACAAACGTCTGCGACAAAAAACTGATTGACTTTATCCGGGGGTAATATTATCATAATTCATGTTTGTCCTGTCTGGGACGAGCTGAAAAGAATATGTTTTTTGATTTTGAGAAATACAGGCTTATGCCTGCTTTGGAGGATATTGAATGTATAAAGTAATCAAAAGAGACCATCTCGCCAAGCGCGCGGTGTTTGAGACCGTACACGGGACGGTACAGACGCCGGTGTTTATGAATGTCGGTACAGTGGCTGCGATCAAGGGTGCAGTGGCAACGACGGACTTGTATGAGATCGGCACACAGATTGAGTTGTCGAACACCTACCATCTGCACGTGCGTCCTGGCGACGAAGTGGTAAAAAAGATGGGCGGCCTGCATAAGTTTATGAACTGGGAACGCCCGATTCTGACGGATTCCGGCGGGTTTCAGGTGTTTTCGCTTGCGAGTATGCGAAAAATAAAAGAGGAAGGTGTCACTTTCCAGTCTCATATTGACGGACGCAGAATCTTTATGGGACCGGAGGAGAGCATGCAGATCCAGTCCAACTTAGGCTCCACAGTCGCAATGGCGTTTGACGAGTGCCCGTCCAGCGTGGCGGATCGGGGGTACGTGCAGGCATCCGTAGACCGCACAGCGCGCTGGCTGGTGCGTTGTAAGGAGGAGATGCAGCGGCTGAATGCGCTGCCCGACACGATCAATCCGCACCAGCTGCTGTTTGGAATCAATCAGGGAGCAATCTATGAGGATATCCGCATCGAACACGCGAAGCGGATCTCGGAGCTGGATCTGGACGGTTATGCGATCGGAGGGCTTGCGGTCGGCGAGACTCATGAGGAGATGTATCATATCCTGGATGAAGTGGTGCCGTATCTGCCGCAGGATAAGCCGACTTATCTGATGGGGGTCGGGACACCGGTCAATATTCTGGAAGGCGTCGCACGAGGCGTGGACTTTTTTGACTGCGTATATCCCAGCCGGAACGGCCGCCATGGCCATGTATATACGAATGATGGCAAGCTGAACCTGTATAACGCCAAATACGAACTGGATCAGCGCCCGATCGAAGAAGGATGCGGCTGCCCGGCCTGCCAGCATTACAGCCGCGGCTACATTCGCCATCTGCTGAAGGCAAAGGAGATGCTCGGCATGCGTCTCTGTGTGCTGCATAACCTGTATTATTACAACCATCTGATGGAAGAAATCCGGGAAGCCATTGAGCAGGAGCGGTACGAAGAATACAAAAAAGAGAAGATTGACCGCTATATGCAAAATGAATAATTGTTCTGGATGTTCTGCATTTTCTTTTTGCTGTTGTTTGGAACTGTTGTAAAAAAATACTTGATTCAGCGCCAAGGATTGTGTATTATAGTATGCAGTCAAAAGCGGAAGCAGATAATAGCGGAGTCGTGCGAATTAAAATCGCTGACGCGATGGATACGGCCTGCATACCATATCCGGAAACGGATGTGGGTTAATGTGCGGAAGCAGAAAATTCAGGAGGCACCTATTATGATGTTAAACTTATTAACCGAGACCACCGATACCGCATCGACCGGCAGCAGTATGATCGTGCTTGTCATTTATATTGTGGTGATCGGCGTGGCAATGTACTTTTTCGCGGTACGTCCGCAGAGAAAAGAGCAGAAGAGAATGCAGGCTCTGATCAACTCCGTGGAGGTCGGCGACACGATCGTTACGACAAGCGGATTCTATGGAGTGGTCATCGATCTTACGGATGAGGACTGCATCGTGGAATTTGGAAGCAACAAGAACTGCCGGATTCCGATGAAGAAGTCGGCGATCTCAGAAGTCGAGAAAGCGGGAGAAGCATCGTAATCGATTCACAAGGCATGACAATAAGCGCTGTGCGCCAGAATTGGCTGCATGGCGTTTTTATCATAGAAAAATCTATGGTTGAAAAAGCAGATAAAATCTACTATTATATGTAATGATGCAAAAGACAGGAGGAACATCATGACTTATAAAATAGCGGTGATTCCGGGCGACGGGATCGGTCCGGAGATCGTAAAGCAGGCGCAGCGAGTGCTGGATGCGGCAGCTGCAAAATATGGATTTGAGTTAGACTATACAGAGCTTCTGATGGGCGGCGCTTCGATTGACGTGAACGGTGTACCGCTGACGGAAGAGACGATCGCAGCGGCAAAGGCAAGTGATGCGGTGCTGATGGGCTCGATCGGCGGCGATGCGAAGACGTCTCCCTGGTATCAGCTTCCTCCGAATCTTCGGCCGGAGGCGGGGCTCCTGGGGATTCGCAAGGCGCTGAACCTGTTCGCGAACCTTCGCCCTGCGTATTTATATGATGAACTGAAAGCGGCCTGCCCGCTCTCAGATGAAGTGATCGGCGACGGATTTGATATGATGATCGTGCGGGAACTGACCGGCGGCCTGTATTTTGGCGAACGCCATACGGAAGTACAGGATGGACTTCGGACGGCGACCGATACGCTTGTATACAATGAAAATGAGATTCGCAGGATTGCGATCAAGGCTTTTGAGATTGCCCGCAAGCGCCGGAAACAGGTGTGCAGCGTGGACAAGGCGAATGTACTGGATTCGTCCAGACTCTGGAGAACTGTGGTGGAGGAGGTCGCGAAGGACTATCCGGATGTCACGCTTTCCCATATGCTTGTGGACAACTGCGCGATGCAGCTGGTGAAAGATCCGGCACAGTTTGATGTGATCCTTACTGAGAATATGTTTGGGGACATTCTTTCGGATGAGGCGAGCATGGTGACCGGCTCGATCGGGATGCTTTCCTCCGCTTCCCTGAATGAAACGAAGTTTGGTCTGTATGAGCCGAGTCATGGTTCCGCTCCGGATATCGCGGGGCAGGGCATTGCGAACCCGATCGCGACAATCCTTTCTGCGGCGATGCTTCTTCGCTATTCGCTGGATCAGGATGAAGCGGCGGACGCGATTGAGAACGCGGTAAAGCAGGTGTTGAAGGATGGGTATCGCACTGTTGACATTTATAGTGACGATTGCATAAAAGTTGGCACGGAGAAGATGGGGGAACTGATCGCGGAGCGTGTATGACGCATAAAAGGCGAATGGGAGAAGTTATGAAAAGTTGTGAGGATACGGATAAGCTGGAAAGGAAACTTAAGAGGGTGGAGCTGGTTTTGAATTTTGTTTTCATCCTTCTGTTGCTTTTTCTGCTTGATTTGTTCGAGAACCTGTTGTCAATGAATAAATTATGGATGCAGCTGATCTTTGTGGCTCTTTATTCCATTATCTGGAGTAGGGCTTCCGGACTGATTATGTCTGCCATCCGGAACAGAATCGAGAATAGGACTGAAAATTAGCATTACATGAAGATATAGTTATAAGTTATAATTATATCTGATTTATATAACCGTATCTGGTTTACATAATTGTAGATGAATGAGCAAAGAGAGGAGATTTGTGAAAATGAGAAGTGACGCGGTAAAAAAGGGCGTACAGCAGGCGCCGCACCGCTCCCTGTTCCACGCGCTGGGACTGTCGGAGGAGGAAATGAAGCGGCCGCTGGTCGGCATAGTGAATTCGTATAATGAAGTAGTTCCGGGGCATATGAACCTGGATAAGATCACCGAGGCGGTAAAGCTGGGCGTCTCGCTGGCGGGCGGCGTACCGAGAGAATTCCCGGCGATCGCGGTCTGCGACGGCATCGCGATGGGGCATGTCGGCATGAAGTATTCCCTTGTGACACGTGACCTGATCGCGGATTCTACTGAATGCATGGCAATGGCGCATCAGTTTGACGCGCTGGTCATGATCCCGAATTGCGATAAGAACGTGCCGGGTCTTCTGATGGCGGCGGCGCGTCTGAATATTCCAACGATTTTTGTCAGCGGCGGACCGATGATGGCAGGCCATCTGCACGGACGTAAGCGCAGTCTCTCGAGTATGTTTGAGGCGGTTGGCGCTCATGCCGCTGGAACAATGACGGATGAAGAGGTCGTGGAATACGAAAACAATGTATGTCCGACCTGCGGTTCCTGTTCCGGTATGTATACCGCGAACAGCATGAACTGCCTGACCGAGGTGCTCGGCATGGGCTTAAAAGGGAACGGCACGATCCCGGCTGTCTATTCGGACCGTATTATTCTGGCCAAACAGGCCGGTATGCAGGTCATGGAGCTTCTGAAGAACAATATCCGTCCGCGCGATATTATGACAGAGAAGGCGTTTATGAATGCCCTGACCGTGGATATGGCGCTCGGCTGTTCCACGAACAGCATGCTGCACCTGCCGGCAATTGCGCATGAGGCCGGCGTGGAGCTTAATGTGGATATCGCAAACGAGATCAGCGCCCGCACGCCGAATATCTGTCATCTTGCTCCGGCAGGTCCGACCTATATCGAGGATTTGAATGAGGCAGGCGGCGTCTACGCGGTGATGAATGAGCTGACAAAGAAGAACCTGCTGAATCTGGACTGCATGACAGTGACCGGAAAGACGGTGGGCGAGAACATAAAGAATTGCGTAAACCGCAATCCGGAGGTCATCCGTCCGCTGGAGAATCCTTACAGCGAGAACGGCGGTCTTGCCGTATTAAAGGGCAATCTGGCGCCGGAGGGCAGCGTGGTGAAGCGTTCCGCGGTCGCTCCGGAGATGATGGTGCATGAAGGTCCGGCCCGTGTCTTTGACTGCGAGGAGGACGCAATCGCCGACATCCTTGGCGGGAAGATCAATCCGGGGGATGTGGTGGTCATTCGTTATGAGGGACCGAAGGGCGGCCCGGGTATGCGTGAGATGCTGAACCCCACCTCCGCGATCGCGGGTATGGGCTTAGGCTCGTCGGTAGCTTTGATCACAGACGGCCGTTTCAGCGGAGCGTCCAGAGGTGCTTCCATCGGACATGTCTGCCCGGAGGCAGCAGTCGGCGGCACGATCGCTCTGGTAGAAGAGGGCGATATCATTAAAGTCAATATTCCGGAATGCACGCTGACACTTGATGTCAGCGAGGAAGAGCTTGCGAAGCGCCGCGCTGCATGGCAGCCGAGAGAGCCGAAGGTCAACACCGGTTATCTGAAACGGTATGCGGCGCTGGTGACGAGCGCGAGCCGCGGAGCAGTGCTGGAAGTGCCGGAAAATGCATAATGACTGCCAGATGGTTTCCCTGTCAGGTTTCGCATGGCAATGATTTTATAAAAAGTATTTTAAATGATAGTATAGACAGAGACAGGAAGGAAAGATACGGATGAAGTTAAATGGTTCCCAGATTGTGATTGAGTGTCTGAAAGAGCAGGGCGTGGATACGGTCTTTGGCTATCCGGGCGGCACGATCCTCAATGTTTATGATGAATTGTACAAGCACAGCGACGAGATCACACATATTTTGACGTCGCACGAACAGGGTGCGGCGCACGCGGCGGACGGCTATGCGCGTTCTACGGGAAAGGTAGGTGTCTGCATGGCGACCTCCGGTCCGGGCGCGACGAACCTTGTGACCGGTATCGCGACCGCGTATATGGACTCGATCCCGATCGTAGCGATTACGGCCAATGTGGCGGTGCCGCTGCTTGGCAAGGACAGTTTTCAGGAGATTGACATTGCCGGCATCACAACGCCGATCACCAAACATAATTTTATCGTAAAGGATATTACAAAGCTGGCGGATACGATCCGCTGGGCATTCCGGATCGCGCAGGAAGGGCGCCCGGGTCCTGTGCTCGTGGATATTCCGAAGGATCTGACGTCGACAGTGACGGATTTTGAGCCTCAGGTTCCGGAGAAACCGGAGCGCAGCACGGAATATATCAAAGAGGCAGATCTCGAGGCTGCGGTAAAGCTGATTAATGAGAGCGAGCGCCCGTTTGTTTTTGTGGGCGGCGGCGCGGTGCGCTCCGACGCGGCGGATGAACTGAAAAAATTCGCCGATATCGTACATGCACCGGTAGCAGATTCCCTGATGGGCAAGGGCGCTTACGATGGACGAAGTGAGCTGTACTGCGGCATGCTCGGTATGCATGGCACAAAGACAGCGAACCTCGGCGTGAGCCAGTGTGACCTTCTGATTACCATCGGATCCCGCTTCAGTGACCGTGTGATCGGAAATGCCGCGACCTTTGCGAAGAACGCAAAGGTGATTCAGATCGATGTCGATCCGGCAGAGATCAATAAGAATATCCAGGTGGATGTCAGCATCATCGGCGATGTCCGTGAGGTGCTGAAACGTCTGAACGAGCGTGTCGAGGAACACCGGCACGACGAGTGGGACGACTCCATTAAAGCATTAAAGGAAAAATATCCGCTGAAATACAATGAAGAGGGTCTGACCGGACCGTATGTGATCGAGGAAATTTACCGTCAGACCAACGGGGACGCGATCATCGTGACGGATGTCGGACAGCATCAGATGTGGGCGGCACAGTATTACAAATATTCGAGACCGCGCCAGCTGCTGTCTTCCGGCGGACTCGGTACGATGGGCTATGGCGTCGGTGCGGCGATTGGCGCAAAGGTGGGCAACCCGGATAAAACCATCATCAATATCGGCGGCGATGGCTGCTTCCGTATGAATATGAATGAAATCGCTACGGCGGCCCGCTACAATATCCCGATCATTGAAGTGGTGATCAACAATCATGTACTCGGTATGGTGCGTCAGTGGCAGACCCTGTTTTACGAGAAACGCTACTCAGCTACTGTACTGAACGACGGTGTGGATTTTGTAAAGGTGGCGGAGGCGCTGGGCGCTGTCGGTATCCGCGTGACCAGCAAAGAGGAATTTGCTCCGGCACTGCAGAAGGCGATGAGCCTTGGCCGTCCGGTGGTCATCGACTGCCAGATTGACAGCGATGACAAGGTATTCCCGATGGTAGCGCCGGGGGCTCCGATCGACACCGCGTTTGACGCGGATGATCTGGCAAAATCGTGAGGAGCGAAAGCATTTGGATTCGCTTCGAAAGAAATGACAGACGAGACGAAGCAATTTGAATGACATTTGAATCAGATATCATATATAAACTATGAGATATAAGTGATAAGGACTGTTTTTCGGAGAGCAGTGCCATTTAAGATCGCTTTGCGATGGGCATATCTCAGAAAAATAGCGAGTCCTGAAAGAGGAGGAAATGAAAAAATGAGCAGAGTTTACAATTTTTCGGCAGGACCGGCGGTTCTGCCGGAGGAGGTTCTGCAGAAGGTGCAGAATGAGATGATGGATTTCAACGGCTGCGGCATGTCCGTGATGGAGATGAGCCACCGTTCGAAGGTTTTTGATAACATCATTAATGAAGCGGAGCAGGATCTGCGCGATCTGATGGGGATTCCGGATAACTATAAGGTGCTGTTTATGCAGGGCGGCGCGAGCCTGCAGTTCGCGATGATCCCGATGAACCTGATGAAAAACCGGGTGGCGGACTATGTGATCACCGGCCAGTGGGCGAAGAAAGCGTGGCAGGAAGCACAGAAATACGGTACGGCGAACGCGGTGGCCTCAAGTGCGGATAAGACGTTTTCCTATATCCCGGACTGCAGCGATCTGCCGATCGACGACAATGCGGATTATGTGTACATCTGCGAGAACAACACGATTTATGGGACAAAGTACAAAAAGCTGCCGAACACAAAGGGCAAGCTTCTGGTATCCGACGTTTCCTCCTGCTTTCTCTCGGAGCCGGTGAATGTAAGTGATTACGGCATCATTTACGGCGGCGTGCAGAAAAACATCGGTCCGGCCGGCATGGTGATCTCGATTGTCCGCGATGATCTGATCACGGATGATGTGATGGAGTTTACGCCGACTATGATGAAGTTCAAGACACACGCCGACGCGGGCTCCCTTTACAATACGCCGAACTGCTGGTGCATCTATGTGTGCGGCCAGGTCTTTAAATGGCTGAAGGCAATGGGCGGTCTTTCCGTGATGAAGGAACGCAACGAAAAGAAAGCAGCGGTTCTCTATGATTTCCTGGATAACAGTAAGATGTTCCACGGCACCGTAGTAAAAGAGGATCGTTCTTTGATGAATGTGCCATTTGTAACGGGTGACAAGGATCTGGATGCGAAGTTTGTCAAAGAGGCGGAAGCAGCCGGATTTGTGAACCTCAAAGGACACCGCACGGTCGGCGGTATGCGTGCCAGCATCTACAACGCAATGCCGCAGGAGGGTGTGGAGAAGCTTGTGGAGTTCATGAAGAGCTTTGAACTGGAAAATGCATAATAAAGAGGTTAATGACCAATGTTTCAGTATAAATGTTTAAATCCGATCGCGGCGGCAGGGCTTAACCAGCTGTCCGGTCAGTATGTGCAGGTGGAAAATTTAGATGAGGCGGAAGCCGTACTGGTGCGCAGCGCGAACATGCATGATATGGAGCTGCCGGATACGCTGCAGGCAATTGCGCGTGCCGGAGCGGGTGTCAACAACATTCCGCTTGACCTCTGCGCACAGAAAGGAATCGTTGTATTTAACACGCCGGGTGCGAATGCAAACGGTGTAAAAGAGCTTGTGATCGCGGGTATGCTTCTGGCGGCGCGTGACATCGTCGGCGGTGTGAACTGGGTGGATGCCCAGTCAGAGAATCCGGATGTACAGAAGCAGGCGGAGAAAGAAAAGAAGCGATTTGCGGGTACAGAGCTGCGCGGCAAAAAGCTGGGAATTATCGGTCTGGGAGCGATCGGCGTTCAGGTGGCGAATGCAGCAACGCATCTGTGCATGGAGGTATATGGATATGATCCGTTTATCTCTGTTGATGCGGCATGGAATCTTTCGAGGACCATTCATCACGTCACAGATGTCGAGAAGATTTATGAACAGTGCGACTATATCACGATCCATGTGCCGCTGATGGATTCCACCCGCGGCATGATCGATCAGGCGGCAATCGCGAAGATGAAGCCGAATACGGTGATCCTGAACTTTGCGAGAGACCTGCTTGTGGATGAAAAAGCGGTAGTTGCGGCTCTGGAAGATGGACATATTCACCGTTATGTTTCGGATTTCCCGAATCCGGTGACAGTCGGTAAAAAAGGCGTGATCATTACACCGCACCTTGGCGCTTCCACCGCGGAGGCGGAGGAAAACTGTGCGGTGATGGCGGCTACCGAGCTTCGGAATTTCCTGGAAAACGGCAACATCCGCAATTCCGTGAACTATCCAAACTGTGATATGGGTGTGTGTACCCATGTGGCCCGTGTGGCGATCTATCATCGGAATGTGCCGAAGATGATCAGCTGCTTTACGGATGTCCTGGGTGATATGAATATTCAGAATATGAGTAATACCAGCCGCGGCGATTACGCCTATACACTGGTAGATCTGGACGCACCGGTTTCGGATAAGATCGTCAACGGCCTGAAATCCGTGAACGACGTGATCCGGGTACGGGTGGTAAAGAACAGCTGAACAGTGATGGGAGAACAGGTTATGGCAGAAATCGTTCCATTTTACGGAGTGCTTCCGGCAAAAGATGTGGTATCCCGCGTAGCGGCGCTTCCCTATGATGTATATAGCAGGGAGGAGGCGGCCGTGGAAGCGGCAAAGGATTGCCTTTCTTTCTTAAATATCGACCGGCCGGAGACACAGTTTGATCCTTCACAGGATATGTATGCGCCGGAGGTTTATGCGAAAGCGGATGAGATGTTGCGCTCGGAGATTGCTGAAGGTGTCTTTGTACAGGATGAGGAGAAGAATTACTATATTTATGAGCTGACCATGAATGGCCGCAGCCAGACCGGGCTGGTAGCCTGCGCTTCGATTGATGATTATATTCATAATGTCATTAAGAAGCATGAAAACACCCGTGCGGACAAGGAAGAAGACCGGGTTCATCATGTGGACAGCTGCAGTGCCCAGACCGGGCCGATCTTTCTGGCTTATCATCGGGATGAACGGGTGGCCCGTGTGATCGCGGGAGCGAAAAAGCAGACACCGATCTTTGATTTTGTATCAGAGGATGGAATCGGGCATCGCGGCTGGCGTGTGGACGACACCGCCGATGTCCTGGAAATCTGCGAGGCTTTCGCTGCGATTGACCGGATCTATATTGCGGACGGCCATCACCGCGCCGCGTCTGCGGTTCGTGTCGGACTGCAGCGCAGGGCAGAGCATCCGGATTATGACGGAACAGAAGAGTTTAACTATTTTCTTTCCGTACTGTTTCCGGATGACGAGCTGCTGATCATGGATTACAACCGCGTGATAAAAGATCTGAATGGTCTGTCAGTCAGTGAATTTCTGGAGCAGGCAGGGAAAGTGTTTGAGCTCACGCCCCTCAGTGAGAGAAGAAAGCCGGAGCAAAAAGGCTCCATGACGATGTATCTCGACTCGCGGTGGTTTGATTTAAAGGTAAAAGAGCAGTTTTGCACCACAGACCCGATTGAGGGTCTGGATGTATCTATCCTGCAGAATCACCTGATCGGACCGATTCTGGACATACAGGATCCAAAACGGAACCGCAGAATTGATTTTGTCGGCGGAATCCGGGGGCTTCAGGAGCTGGAACATCGTGTGGATGATGAAGGCTGGGCCGTGGCGTTTGCAATGTATCCGACGTCGATCGCGGAGCTTTTCGCGGTCGCTGACGCAGGACTGTTGATGCCGCCGAAGTCAACCTGGTTTGAGCCGAAGCTGCGCAGCGGACTGTTTCTGCATCTTTTCGAAAGATAGGAAACGCACGCAGGACATATATCAAGGTGAGCCGTGCATGAAAATTGCTTCGCAATGGCACGGTGCCGTCCTCGATTTCCGATGGAAATCGGGACATTGCCTGCATTCTGCATAAGTTTATGCAGGACATATCAAGGAGGAAATTCTCATGAACGAAAAACTGTACGATCTTATGGACTGGGCAGGAATTGAGGCGCTTGTTTACTCCGAGGAGGACAACCCGCATCAGTATCTTGGAGCGCATCTGACAGACGACGGAATCCTGTTTCTGGCGTTTTTCCCGGATGCGAAGGAAGTATATGTCCTGCCGGAAGGGAAAAAGAAACCGCTGGCAATGGTACAGGAGGATGAGGCAGGATACTTTGCTGTGCTGCTGAAAGGGAAGACCATACCATCCTATACGTATCGGGTCGTTTATGAGGATGGGGATGAAGTCGTATATGGAGATCCGTATTCCTTTGAGCCACTGTTGACCGAGGCGGAGACCAAAAAGTTTAACGCGGGTATTTCCTATGATATTTATGAGAAACTCGGCGCACATCCGATGAACGTCGATGGAGTGGACGGCGTGTATTTTGCAGTGTGGGCGCCCTGTGCGATGCGCGTCAGCGTTGTCGGAGATTTTAACCGCTGGGATGGCCGTATGTATCCGATGCGCCGGCTCTGGGATTCCGGTATTTTTGAATTGTTTGTACCCGGTATTTCAGTGGGTGCGCTTTATAAATATGAGATCAAGGCGAAGGGTGGTCTGACTTATTTAAAGGCCGATCCGTACGCGAATGCTTCCGAGCTTCGTCCGGGGACCGCTTCTGTCGTGGCTGATCTGGATCAGTTTACCTGGACGGATACCGAATGGCTCTGTCTGCGCGGCGCGAAGCAGGCAAAGGACGCGCCGATGGCCGTGCTCGAAGTGAATCTTGCAACATTCGACCGGCCTGCATCCGACGAAAACTCGTTGTCTGAGCAGATTACTGCATCCGACGAAAGCACGTTGTCTGAGCAGATTGCTGCATCCGGCGAAAGCACGTCGTCTGAGCAGATTGCTGCATCCGGCGAAGACACGGCGTCCGGACAGTCTGCGGAATTCTGCAATTACCGCGAACTTGCTCCGAAGATTGCTGCTTACGCGAAAGAACTGGGTTACACGCATATTGAACTGATGCCGGTGATGGAGCATGTTTCCGATGAGTCGCTGGGCTATGAAGTGACCGGATATTACGCGCCAACCGCTCGTTTTGGCACTCCGGAAGACTTCATGTATTTTATGAATTATATGCATGGCGAAGGAATTGGCGTGATCCTGGACTGGGTACCGTCCCAGTTCCCGCGTGACACGCATGGTCTCGCTGCTTTTGACGGTACATTTCTGTATGAGCATATGGATCCGCGAAAGGGCGTGCACCCGAAGCATAACACGCTGCTCTACAATTACGGCCGTCCGGAGGTGTCTAATTTCCTGATCGCGAATGCCTTATTCTGGAAAGAAGTCTATCATGCGGACGGACTGCGGATAGATTCTGTGGCTTCCATGCTGTATGCGGATTATGACCGCAGACCGGGAGAGTGGGTGCCGAACCTGTATGGCGGCAATGAAAATCTGGAAGCAATAGAGTTTTTCAAACATCTGAACTCTATTTTCAAAAAGCCGAAGGACGGTGCCATCCTGATTGCGGAGGATTCCTCCACATGGCCGAAGCTTACCGTTCCGGTGGAAGATGGCGGTCTCGGATTTGATTACAAATGGAATACGGGATGGACGCATGATGTTATTGATTATATGCAGCTGGATCCGTATTTTCGCTCCCGTCATCATAATGATCTGACTCTCAGCATGATCTACGCTTACAGTGAGGATTTTATCGTCGGTTTTTCGCATGATAACATCGTGAACGGACAGGGCTCCATGTACAGTAAGATGCCCGGCAAGCCAAAGATGAAGTTTGCCAATCTTCGCGCGGCATACGGGTTTATGACTGCTCATCCCGGGAAAAAGCATCTGTTTATGGGTGAGGATGTCGGAGTCCCGGGTGAATGGAACTGCCGGAAAGCGTTTCCATGGGAACTGCTTGAAAAAGAAGAGCATCAGCAGATGAAAGCCTGTATACAGGCACTGCTTGAACTGTATCGCTCTCATCCGGCTCTTTATCGGAACGACTATGATCCGGACGGCTTCGAGTGGATCGACAACCTGTCAGCGAATGAAAATACACTTGTTTTCCTCCGCCGTGACGGTGAACCGGTAGGGGACGCCGCCCATGCTGAAAACAGAGAATGTGCGGGTATCGCACAGGCATCGGAAGAACTTCTGATCGTATGCAATTTTTCACCGCTTGCTTATGAAAAATACCGCATTGGCGTTCCGTATGCGGGGAAATATAAGGAAATCTTCAATAGCGACAGCGAAGGATTCGGCGGTTCCGGTAAGGTCAATCCACGTGTGAAAGCCTCAAAGCCGGTATCCTGTGATGACCGGGAGAATTCGATCGAGATCCAGATGCCGCCGATGGGAATTGCGGTATTCAAATGTGAGAAGGTCGAAGTGAAAAAGAAGTCCGCGGATTTGAAGGCTGCTGCAAAAACGGATACGGCGAAGAAAAAAGAAGGAGCGAAGGCTTCTGTAAAAGCTGCTGCTGATAAAAAAACGAAAGCAGAGCAGAAAAGCGGTTTCACAAAAAAAACAAAGCCTGTTACAAAGGAAAAGAACACGGCAAAATCAAATAAATGATTGATATCGCAGCACGTACCTCACCTGCTCAGGCGAGGTACGTACGAAAAGCGGATATCACAGGAAAAGTATATCTTATATGGAGGACCTAAGTGGATAACGAGAATCTCAAAATAAAGCAGAGTAAAACACCGGATCCGTCTTCCGTAAACGCAGTGAATGCGCAGAAGACGGAGCACAGTCATACACATACGCATACCCTGCCGGACGGGACAACCGCAGAGCATTCTCATGCGGCCCATGAGCATTCTCATGCTGCCGGGGACGGAGCAGCAGAACATGTTCATACGCATGCTGCCGGAGACGGAGCGGCGGAACACGTTCATACGCATACGCTGGAAGACGGTACTGCGGCGCATGGTCACACACACACGCACGAGAACACGAAGGCGGTTCTCAATCGTCTCTCACGTGCGATCGGTCATCTGGAGTCCGTCAAGCGCATGGTGGAGGACGGACGTGACTGCAGTGAGGTGCTGATCCAGCTTTCTGCAGTGAAGTCTGCGATCAACAATACCGGCAAGATTATCCTTCAGGACCATATTGAGCACTGTCTCGTGGACGCAATCCAGTCCGGTGACATGAAGGAGATTGATGAACTGAATAAAGCAATCGGGCAGTTCATCAAGTAAAGGCTTTGCACTCCCCGAGGAGCACTCATAAAAAGTTTTGCAAAATGAAAAAAAATACTTGCCAAATTCGCAGAAGTTTTATATAATAGCGGAGTCGGTTCGAGATGACCGAGGTAAAATTCTATATGCTGGATTAGCTCAGTTGGTAGAGCGACGCATTCGTAATGCGTAGGTCGTGGGTTCAAGTCCCATTTCCAGCTGAATGAAAAGCCTTGCAGATGTAAGGCTTTTTTATTTTTATTTTAATCGCGTCTTTACATTTCCCATCTTTTGCCCTATAATTTTAAGTGATAGTTTCCTGCGGTGTGCAGACGGACTTTGGCACGCTGTTATCTAAATAAAATTATTAAGGAGGACGTACCTGTGGCACGTGAAAGAAGATCTAAAAAAGAAGTGATTGCAGCTAAGATGGATCAGATTGATGAGAAGATCAATGGTTATGCGACAAAGATAGCTGACCTGCAGAATCAGAAGGAAGAACTCGAGAGTCAGCTTGCGGAGCTTTCAGCAGCGGAAAAGAAAGCTGAGGAAGAAGCACAGGTCAAAGAGCTGATGAAGATTATGAAAGAAAAGAATATTTCAGCCGGTGAACTGAAAGCGATGGTTGAGAATAAAAATTGACTGAGGGGAAAATCTGACCAGAGATACATGGCAGCAGTTTTCCGACCTTTTGGAGGGTTTAATTTATGAAGAACATTTTGTTTGTTACGTCTGAGGCGACTCCTTTTATCAAGACGGGCGGCCTCGCGGATGTGGCCGGTTCTCTTCCCAAGTGTTTCAATAAAGAAGAGTTTGACTGCCGGGTGATTCTCCCGAAGTACCAGTGTATGGCAGAAGAGTGGAAGAACAAGCTGGAATATGTCACACATTTTTATATGAATCTGTCTTGGAGATCGCAGTATGTGGGTATCCTGCATATGGAGCTGGATGGTGTTCATTTTTATTTCATTGACAATGAATACTATTTTTCAGGAGCGAAGCCCTATGGAAATATTTATCAGGACATCGAGAAGTTCGCGTTTTTCTCCAAGGCGGCGCTCTCAGCGCTTCCGTCGATCGGCTTCCGGCCGGACATTATACATTGCCATGACTGGCAGACCGGTCTGATTCCGGTGATGCTCAAAGATCGTTTTCAGGATGGAGACTTTTACCGCGGGATCAAGTCGGTGATCACGATTCACAATCTGAAATTCCAGGGGGTCTGGGATGTGAAGACTGTGCGTGATATCACAGGACTTCCGGCATACTATTTTACTCCGGATAAGCTGGAAGCATATGGCGATGCGAACTATCTGAAGGGTGGCATCGTCTACGCGGACGCAATCACGACGGTGAGCGATACCTATGCCGAGGAGATCAAGCAGCCGTTCTATGGTGAGCGCCTGGATGGTTTGATGCGCGCGCGCGCGAATGATCTGCGCGGCATCGTGAATGGCATTGACTATGATGTGTGGAATCCGGAGACGGATCCGCTGATTGAGCATCATTATACCGCTAAGAATTTCCGTAAGGAAAAGATTAAGAATAAGAGAGCGCTGCAGCGTGAGCTTGGCCTGCAGCAGAATGACTCCGCGTTCATGATCGGGATCGTATCCCGGCTGACGGATCAGAAGGGGTTTGATCTGATCGCACATATGATGGATGAGATGTGCCAGAATGATCTGCAGATTGTTGTGCTTGGCACAGGTGAGGAAAAGTATGAGAATATGTTCCGTCACTTTGCGTGGAAATATCAGGGCAAGGTGTCTGCGAATATTTTCTATTCTGAGGCGCTCTCACATAAGATTTACGCATCCTGCGACGCGTTTCTGATGCCTTCGCTGTTTGAGCCGTGCGGACTTTCTCAGATCATCAGTCTGCGGTACGGTACAGTGCCGATCGTGCGTGAGACGGGCGGCCTGAAGGACACGGTAGAGCCGTACAATGAATATGAGAGCACCGGTACCGGCTTCAGTTTCGCAAATTACAACGCGCATGAGATGTATTTCACTATCCAGCACGCGATGGATCTTTATCATAACAGGAAGCGCGAGTGGAACAAGATGATCGACCGCGGCATGGCGGTGGATTTCTCATGGAACAGCTCCGCGAGAAAGTATGAGGAGATGTACAACTGGCTTCTTGGGTGCTGAAACTGTGAAGGTATTAAACAGCTGCAATAAGGCGGGGAAATTCAGGCTGCACGCCGGAAGCCCCGCTTATTTCTATTTGTGATCAATTTCCCTGAAGGAACGGTATCCTTCGCGGTACGCTGCCGGTGTCGTGCCGGTGCTTGCCTTGAAAAGATTGATGAAATGCGTGATGCTGTCGATACCAACCCTGGAGGCAACCTCGTGGATGCGCAGGTTCGTGGTCTCAAGCAGGGTTCGTGCGTGTGTCAGACGGACACTGTTTAAATATTTTATCGGGGTCATCCCATAATACTGTGCGAAATCACGGCAGAGCCGGTATCGGCTTACAGAAAATGATGCGGCCAGATCAGTCACGGTATGCTCATGCTGATAGTCCGTGTCAAACAGCTCCTTGATTTTCATTAGATATGGAGGGGCGGCTTTCCCTTCGGAGTGCTTTTCATAGAGGGTGAGGAGGAGATCAGAGAGAATATTCGTCAGAAGACGGTTTTCCTCAAACGCGTGGTGCGGCGATGTCACCAGCCCAAGCTCGGTCAGACGACGGATATTGTCGGCCAGCTGCGTACTCTCCGGGCAGGTGAATACAGGAAAACTGATCTTACAGATTTCCTCATAATAAATGTCTGCAGATTCTCCGGAGAAAAATACGAGCCGGATGCCCCATTTTGCGGTGGTCGGACGAAGACGGAGATAATCCTGGCAGTCCCATAAAAGAAGGCTGCCTTCGGCAAGTGCCTCCTGGTCGCCCTCGGCCTGCACCATCCCTTCGCCTTTTACGGTGTACAGCAAAAGATAGCTGTTTACGTCCTGAAAAGCGAACGAGTCGGGCTGACTTAGCGTGCGCAGTCCGCCCGCACAGGGATAGAGAAGATGATTCTGCAGGTCAGGCAGGGATGTGTAGAAATCCGGCATAAAATCAGCAATGGTGCCGTCAGAATAATCCATCAGGGCGACTTCCAGGGAGGAAGGGAACAGCTCGGTAATCTGCATGGTGAGGTTCTCCGTTTCTTTTTATGATACTAATTTTAATTTTGATAACAAAGAATGTCAACCGGATATCAGTGAAAAACAGGCGACTGTTCCGGATAGACAACTGATCATTCAGGAGGAACAGCAATGATTCAGGATCGTATTACGGCGCTTCGTGCGCGCATGGAAGAAGAAAAGGTGGATGCATATCTTGTACCGACCGATGATTTTCATGCGTCAGAGTATGTAGGTGACTATTTTAAATGCAGGAAATATATAACGGGATTTACCGGGTCCGCCGGGACCGCGGTGATCACAAAAGATCAGGCCGGACTCTGGACGGACGGGCGTTATTTTATTCAGGCGGCAAAGCAGCTGAAAGGAAGCGGTGTGACCCTCTATAAAATGGGAGAGCCGGATGTGCCGACCGTACATGAGTTTCTCGAACGCACACTGAAGGAAGGACAATGTCTTGGATATGACGGCCGCACGGTCAGTACAAGGGAAGCTTCGGAACTGGCGGAAATTCTGAAAAAGAAAGGTGCTGTACAAAACGGCAGACTCGATCTGGTGGGGGATATCTGGAAGGATCGGCCGGAGCTCTCCTGTGAGCCGGTAATGGAACTGGAAGAAAAGTGGACCGGTGAATCCCGTGCCTCGAAGCTTGCACGTATCCGGTCATTCATGCGGGAGCAGGGGGCAGATTACTTTCTGCTGGCGTCGCTGGACGACATCGCCTGGCTTTTGAACATCCGCGGCGGCGATATTGCCTGCTGTCCGGTAGTGCTTTCCTATCTTGTGATGACAGCGGATGAGGTGCTGCTTTTTGCTAATGAAAAAGCGTTTCCGGCGGCGGTGAAGAAGACGCTGGAGGCAGATGGCGTCAGATTTTGGCCTTATGATGCGGTCTATGCGTTTGTTTCAGAACTCCCGGCGGGGAAAACAATCCTGCTGTGTCGGGACAAGGTGAACAGCCGCCTGACGGCTTCGGTTCCGGATGGAGTTTCTGTGCTCGATTGTGATAACCCGACGCTGCGTCTAAAGGCTGTCAAAAACCCGACAGAGGTAAAAAATGAGCGGATTGCACACATCAAAGACGGGGTGGCGCTGACCAGATTTATTTACTGGTTGAAAAAGAATGTCGGAAAGCTGCCGATGACAGAGTTAAGTACGGAAGAGAAGCTGTATTCTCTGCGTTCGGAACAGGAGCATTTTATGGGGAACAGCTTTGACCCGATCATTTCCTATGGCGCTCATGCCGCGATTGTTCACTACAGCGCTGCGCCGGGGACAGATATTCCGATTGAGCCGCACGGACTTCTTCTTGCGGACACGGGCGGACATTATCTGGAAGGGACGACCGATGTGACGCGTACGATCGCCATGGGACCGCTTACGGATGAGGAAAAACGGATATTTACCGCGGTGCTTTGCGGACATCTGAATCTTGCCGCCGCAAAATTTAAGTCCGGGACGACCGGCCTTGGACTTGACTATCTGGCTCGGGCTCCGCTCTGGGAGATGGGAAAAGACTTTAACCACGGCACCGGTCATGGTGTGGGATATTTTCTGAATGTGCATGAAGGACCGAACAGCTTCCACTTCAGGAGTACGCCGTCACGCAGGGCGGACACGGTCTTCGAGGAAGGAATGATCACCTCTGATGAGCCGGGATATTATGAGGAGGGAAAATTCGGCGTCCGGCATGAAAATCTGATCGTGTGCGTGAAGGATCAGGAGACGGAATACGGCACCTTCCTTCGTTTCGAGCATCTCACGATGGTGCCGTTTGACATTGATGCCATCGTGCCCGAACAGATGACGGAGCGTGAGCGTGCCCTGTTGAATGCGTATCACGCGCAGGTTTTTGAGACCATTTCGCCGTATCTGAATGAAGAGGAAAGAGCGTGGCTTGAAGAAGCAACGAAGAAGATCTGAAATTGAGCAAAAAAAGGAACGCCCTTCCATGTCGGAGGGGCGTTCTTTTGTCACTGTTCAGTACCTTCACTCAATATATGTTTTCATACGTACTTCGCAGCAAGTGAGAAGTACTGTCCTGAATAGTTATGTTCTTTCATCATTCTGCTTTATTCTTATAATAAATATACATCAGTCCCTTTAGAAGCAGCGCATCATCGAGCTGAATTTCGTGGACGCAATGCGGGATGATCTTCGGAGCCAGCCCGCCGGTGGCGATCACGGTCGTTTTTTCGCCCAGATCCTGTTCTATGCGGTCAATCATCCCGTCGATGCAGGCTGCGTTGCCGTGAATCACACCGCTTTTCATGCATTCAGCGGTATTTTTGCCGATCAGACGCTTCGGGGCATCCAGACTGATGCGCACCAGCTGCGAGGTACGGCTGACAAGAGAATCCAGCGACACGCGAATGCCGGGCATGATCATGCCGCCGATGTAGTTCTTTTTCGCATCAATGACAGAGATTGTCGTTGCGGTACCCATGTCGATGACGATCAGGGGCGCCTCATGTTCTGTGATGGCGGCGACTGCGTTTACGATCAGGTCGCTGCCGACCTGTGCCGGGTTGTCCATCAGGATGTTCAGCCCCGTTTTGACGCCGGGACCAACGACCATCGGTTCAATGCCGACAATCTTTTGCACCGCCTCCCGAAACAGATTGGTCAGAGGAGGCACTACCGAGGAAATGATCGCGCCGGCGATCTCTTTCCGGTCAATCTGATAAAGCTCCAGCACATTTTTGATGCTGATCGCGTATTCAAGCACCGTGCGTGACGGTGCCGTAGAGAGCCGCTCTACAAAGAGAATGCTCTGGTCACGGCAGCAGCCGAGCACCGTATTGGTATTTCCAATGTCTATTGCCAGAATCATGGCAGAACCTCCCCGATTGATTATTAAGCCTGGGCTTTACGCTGTACAGGTGCCGGCACAAAATGCGCTTTATACAATGCAATGCCGACGGCGCCTGTCAGGATTGTCGACGAAATCATTTCGCATACCGCGTTTACTCCTACAAATCCGCAGATGAAGACGAGAACATTTTTCCCGCCCATCAGGCTCTGCATGTATTCTGTCCGGCCGAACAGAAACACGAGCGCGCTCATGAAAAAGAGGGTGTTCAGAAAAGCGGAGCAGAAGCCGGTGACAAAGCAGGCAGCGGAGGTGTTGCTGACCTTTCTGACTCCCCGGAAAATATACCCCAGGAGCAGTCCGTCAAGAAGCCTCGGCACGAAGCGCTGGATAAATGTCAGTATTGGGCTGATATCAAAGAGAATGACACCCATCGCGCTGGTTCCTCCGACGCCGATACACTGAAGGAAGCTGGTGAGTCCGAACACAGATCCGGTGACGGCACCGCCGACCGGGCCTAAGGTGATGGCGGCGATCGCGACAGGAATCACGTTGAACGTGATCGCCAGCGGTCCGATATTCAGATAACCGAGCGGGGTGTAGGCCATGAGAAGCAAAATAGCGGTCATAAGGCCAAGAATGACGAGCTGCGAGGTGTTAAAGCTTTTGTTGGTATTCATTTTGAATGTCCTCCTTGTTATTATTCCCTGTTCGAAAGCACAGATATCGAAAGCACAGATATCAAAAGCACAGATATCGAAAGCACAGATATCGAAAGCACAGATATCAAAAGCACAGATATCGAAAGCATAGATATCAAAAGCACAGATATTAAAAGCCGGAGATGACTGACCTGCTGATGTAGCATTCCTTACAGAAAAACCTCAACGCTACCCTCCGGATATCGGTAGGATGTGAATCAGTTATCTGAGGAAAACAGGCAATGGCAGATCATGTCAGCTTCCCGGGGTGTGCAGATCCTGTTTTTTCGATGCGGGATACAATACATTTACCGCGACAGTATACCACAGGACCTGTTCCGGACACAAGGGAAAAAAATTTTTACTTTTTTTGATATTTTTTTCCAAAACCTGTAACAAATCGACATCTCAATCGTTTTTATATAATGTCAATCGTGTAGAAATGACGCAGACTGGTGCCGGATGCTGCCGGATCGGGTCGAACGGAATTTCTTGCGAATCCTGTCGTACGGAAGATATAATGACGATATCAGGTAACTGTTCAGCAGCTTTGCAGTTACGATATCAAATCAGAACCGAATGACTTCGGAAGCGCAGGAAAGGGTTGGATCCGGCAGATAGACGGTGCCGGTCAGAACACAATCCGGGAGGAAAGAGAGGAGTATAAGCAATGAACAAGCTGAATGTGGCGATTGCGGATGACAATGACAGGATGGTGCAGATGCTGGATCATATTGTCAGCAGCGATGAGGAACTGGAAGTAGTCGGCAAAGCGGGAAATGGGGAGGATCTGATCGAAATTATCAGAGATAAAAAACCGGATGTCGTACTTCTTGACATTATTATGCCGAAACTGGACGGACTGGCAGTGATGGAGCGTGTGAACAGGGAAACGACGGGGAAGAAACCGGCGTTTATTGTGGTATCTGCTGTCAGTCAGGAAAAAACAACCGAGGATGCGTTCGACCTTGGAGCCGAATATTATATTCTGAAGCCGTTTGACAACGATACTCTGGTAAACCGGATCAAGCGGGTGCGTACACGTACGGAGCACATGGCGGCGCAGATCCGGAAGCTGACGCCCTCGGAAAACCGGAAGGAATACATGGAACGCAATCTGGAAAGTGATGTGACCGGTATCATTCATGAGGTTGGCGTTCCGGCACATATCAAAGGGTATCAGTATCTGCGTGATGCGATCATGATGTCGGTCACGGACGCGGAAATGCTCAATTCGATTACCAAGGTTCTCTATCCTACGATCGCGAAACGGCACCAGACGACTCCGAGCCGGGTCGAGAGGGCAATCCGGCACGCGATCGAGGTCGCCTGGAGCAGGGGTAAGGTGGATACGATCGAGGAACTTTTCGGCTATACGGTGAACAACGGCAAAGGAAAACCGACCAATTCCGAGTTTATAGCGCTGATCACGGACAAGATCCGTCTTGATTATAAAAAAAGCAAAAACAGGGAAGTTAACTCTTGCCAGAATGACATACCGGGTATATAATACACTCCGATATCCGAGTAAAATACTCGGAATTATGGAAAGCCGCGCATGAGAATTACTGCGCAATGGCGCGGCCTTCGTCCTGCATAAAATTCATTGCAGGACAGATTTAGGAGGAACGGCATGTCTGAAAAATTATTACAGGTAAAGAATTTATCTGTCAGAGTAGAGGAAAAAGAAATTTTGCACGGGATCAACCTCGAGATCGGCAAGGGCGAGACCCATGTGCTGATGGGACCGAACGGTGCCGGAAAATCCACCCTTGGCTATGCGCTGATGGGGAATCCCGGCTATCAGGTGACAGGCGGGCAGATTCTGTTTGATGGAAACGATTTGAATGAGGTATCTGTGTCAGACCGCGCGAAAGCCGGATTGTTTCTGTCATTTCAGAATCCGCTCGAAGTGCCCGGCATTACGCTCAGCAACTTTATCCGCAGCGCGCTGGAGCAGCGCACCGGGGAGCGCATCCGCCTGTGGGACTTCCGGAAAGAGCTTGAAGCGAAGATGGAGATCCTGCAGATGGACAAGTCATATGCCAAACGTGATCTGAACGTCGGCTTTTCCGGAGGCGAGAAGAAGAAAGCAGAGATCTTACAGCTCCTGATGATGAAGCCGCAGCTGGCGATCCTGGATGAGACGGATTCCGGACTGGATGTGGACGCGGTACGTACCGTATCCCGCGGTGTGGAAGAGTACCAGAAGGATAAGGATGGTTCTTTGCTGATCATTACGCACAGCACCCGGATTCTGGAGTCTCTGCATGTGGATGTCACGCATGTGCTTGCGAACGGACGGATCGTGGCTGAGGGCGATGGTTCCCTTGTGGATGAGATCAATGAGAATGGTTTTGAGCGATTCGAGCAGGGATGATATACGGCCATGAGGTTTAGGACCGCGCATACAGAGTCATGTTTTGCACGATGCGGGGCCTGCGCTCGCGGTTGCTGACGGGATCCGTGGATCGTGGATAAATGATTTAAGGAGCAGCAGAGGATGAAAGAAAAGACCTGGGTTGAGGACGTCAACCGCAGTATTTATGATATTAAAAATGAAGAAAAAGATGTATACCGCCTGCAGGCAGGGCTGACGCCGGAGATTGTTTCACAGATTTCCGATGAAAAGCATGACCCGGACTGGATGCGGGAATTCCGGCAGAAGTCTCTGGAGATTTACAATGAGATTCCGGTCCCGGACTGGGGGCCGTCTATTGAAGGCCTGAACATGGACAAGATCGCGACCTATGTGCGGACCAATACGAATATGAAGGCGAACTGGGATGACGTGCCCGAGGATATCAAAAAGACTTTTGATCTGCTCGGCATCCCGCAGGCAGAGCGTGAATCGCTGGCCGGCGTCGGCGCACAGTATGACTCCGAACTGGTCTATCACAACGTCAAGGCGGAGGTTGCGGCGCAGGGTGTGGTTTACACCGATATGGAAAGCGCACTGACCGGTGAATACGCCGATATGGTAAAAAGTCATTTTATGAAGCTGGTGCCGCCGCGTGATCATAAGTTTGCGGCGCTGCATGGGGCAGTCTGGTCCGGCGGATCATTTGTTTATGTGCCGCCCGGCGTGAAGGTGGATATTCCGCTGCAGTCGTATTTCCGGCTGAATGCTCCGGGAGCGGGGCAGTTTGAGCACACACTTATCATTGTGGATGAGGGAGCGGACCTGCACTTCATCGAAGGATGTTCAGCTCCGAAATACAATGTAGCGAATCTGCACGCAGGCTGTGTGGAGCTCTTTGTCGGAAAAAATGCCCGGCTGCGCTATTCGACGATCGAGAACTGGTCCAAGAACATGTACAACCTGAATACCAAGCGGGCAAGGGTAGAAGCCGGAGGAAAGATCGAATGGGTATCCGGTTCTTTTGGTTCCCATGTTTCTTATCTGTACCCCATGAGCGTCCTTGCCGGAGACGGAGCGAGGGCGGAGTTTACCGGTGTGACCTTTGCCGGGAAAGGCCAGAATCTGGATACCGGCGCGAAGATGGTGCATCTGGCGCCAAATACTTCTTCCTATATGAATACGCGTTCTATTTCAAAAGGCGGCGGCATCAGCACTTTCCGGAGTTCGGTGACGGTCATGCCCAAAGCGAAGCACAGCAAATCCTCGGTGTCCTGTCAGTCGCTGATGCTGGATCGGATTTCCCGTTCGGACACGGTGCCGGCGATGGATATCCGCACAAGCGACGCGGATATCGGACATGAGGCTAAGATCGGGCGTATCAGTGACGATGCGGTCTTTTACCTGATGAGCCGCGGCATCCCGGAGGACGAGGCGAGAGCGCTGATCGTCAGCGGTTTTGCGGACAATGTTTCCAAGGAGCTTCCGGTCGAGTATGCGGTGGAGATGAACAATCTGATCCGTTTGGAGATGAAGGGAAGCATCGGGTAAGGAGTATTCAAAGGAGAATTGAGATGGAAATGGATATGACGATCAACCGGCTGCCTGCCCCGACCTGGAACTGGCTGCATGTAAATGAGGCCACCGTAAAAGGCGTGCCTGCCTTACAGGCTGGGAAGATGGAGGACGAGACGCCGGAAACAATAGAAAAACAAGTGGTAAGCTGCGCAGTCTGGAATTGTGACAGCAAAAAACAGCCTGATGCTGGTACTTTGTCTGCAGAGCTTCTTCAAATTCCGGGCGGTATGGGTGCGGATATGGATCAGCTGATGGCACAGAATCCGACGGATCTTCATACCTGGACGATTGCGGCCGGTGTGAAAGAGAGCGAGCCGGTGCGCCTGCACTTTACGTATGAGCCGGATGCCCCGGCGCAGAACCTTATCGGCATTAATGCGGAGGAAGGCAGCGAGATCACGGTGATCATGGACTTTCGCGGGACAGATTCTGCTCATGGAAAGTTAACAGACGGTGAGACGAATGGCTTTAAGCCGGGCAACACAGCAGATGATGATCAGGCTGTCTATGATGAATCTGAGAATTTGAAACAACGCGGTCTTGCCGCAATCCAGACGAAGATTTCCGCCAAAAAGGGAGCAAAGGTTCATCTGGTACAGATCCAGCGTCTGCCGGAGAACTTTACGTTTCTTAATGACGTCGGCACGGACTGTGGGGAAGATGCTCTTATTGACACGGTACAGGTTGTGCTTGGCGGCGGAGATACCTATATGGGAATGCGCACGGATCTCGGTGCGAAAGCAGGTTCCCTTGAGAGTAAAGTCGGCTATCTGCTTGATAAAAAAGAAAAACTGGATCTGAATTATCTGGCTTATCATACCGGTGCGAAGACCACCAGCCGCATGGACGTGTCCGGCGTGCTGCGCGGCGAATCGCAGAAGCTGTTCCGGGGCACGATTGACTTCCGCAATGGTTCTGTGGGCGCGAAGGGCGATGAAAAAGAGGATGTGCTTCTCTTTTCGGACAACGTCATCAACCGCACGGTTCCGCTGATCCTCTGCGAGGAGGAGGATGTGGAAGGCAATCACGGCGCTACCATCGGAAAATTGGATGAAGCACTTTTGTTCTACCTGTCCTCACGCGGCATTGCCGAGGAAGAGATCTACGAGATGATGGCCCGGGCGCGGATCGATGCCATCTGCAGCGGGATTGCGGACGAAAAGACGCAGGAGCTTGTGCAGGGGTATCTTGTTTAATTATATTTTTTTTGAGAAAAAGTAATCACAATAGATGATGCCAACGGATTTCTCCGCACTTTGTGCTTCGAACCTGACATCATACAAATGAAGGGAAAACCATCCATGGCGACAGCAACGGAAAAATGGAATATAGAGGACATCCGCAGGGATTTTCCCCTGCTTCAAAACACGGATTATGCGTATCTGGACAATGCAGCAACTTCGCAGAAGCCTGTGCAGGTGCTGGACGCAGTCCGCGACTTTTATGAAAAAAAGAACGCGAACCCGTTTCGCGGTCTGTATCCGTTAAGCGAGGAAGCTACGGAGGCTTATGAGGATGCGCGTAAAACAGTGAAAGACTTTATTCACGCAGCAAGTACGGAGGAGATCATTTTCACGCGGAACGCTTCGGAAAGCCTGAATCTGGTGGCGTATAGTCTAGGAAGCATTTTGTTCCAGCCGGGAGATGAGGTTGTGGTGAGTATCGCGGAGCATCACAGCAACATGCTTCCGTGGCGGCAGGCAGCAGAACGTGCGGGTGCAAAAGTGGTCTATCTGGAATGCGCGGACGACGGAACCTTTACAGAGGAAATGCTCTGCTCCGTGCTGACTGAGCGCACACGGCTGGTCGCAATAACACAGGTCTCCAACGTCTTCGGACGGGAAAATGACATCCATCGGTTTGCCGAAGTCTGTCATGAGCGGGGGATCGTGATCGTAGCGGACGGTGCGCAGAGTGTGCCGCACATGGCGGTTGACGTACAGAAGCTGGATGTCGATTTCCTTGCGTTTTCGGGTCACAAGATGCTCGCTCCCGATGGGATTGGCGTTTTATATGCGAAAAAGAAATGGTTGAAAAAGATGCCGCCGTTTTTAAGCGGCGGGGAGATGATCGAGTCCGTTACCCGTGATAAGGTGATCTACGCGGAGCTTCCGCACAAATTTGAAGCCGGCACAGTAAACGCGGGCGGAGCCGTCGGACTGGCCGAGGCCATCCGCTACATGCAGCGGCTTGGATTTGACTGGATCGAAGAGCGGGAACAGGCGTTGACCGCATTTGCTTATGAACGTATGAAAGAGATTCCGAGCGTGCATATCATTGGAAGTGAAAATCCTGCAGACCACCACGGCATCCTCACATTTACGGTGGATGGCGTTCACCCGCATGATGTTTCTGAAATTTTAAGCGCATCGAAGATCGCGGTGCGCGCCGGACATCATTGCGCACAGCCGCTGATGCAGCAGCTGAAGGTCGGCTCCACGACCAGAGCCAGTCTGATGTTTTACAATACGGAAGAAGAAATCCTGCGTTTCACGGAAGCGCTGGGACAGGTAAGGAGGGTCATGGGATATGGAGAATAGGACCTTTTACAACGAGATTCTGATCGATCACAATCAGCATCCCGGTCATAAGCATGAGCTGGAGGGCGCTAATCTGGTGCTCGAGGGCGTCAATCCGAGCTGCGGGGACGACATTTTCCTGCATCTGAAGGTGGAAGACGGCAAGATCGTGGATGGTTCCTTTGTCGGCGACGGCTGTGCCATTTCCCAGGCTTCCGCGGATATGATGCTCGATCTGGTCATCGGAAAATCCACTGAGGAGGCAAAACGTCTCGCTGGTATCTTCAAACGGATGATACACGGCGAGATCAGTGAGGAAGAACTCGACGAGCTGGAGGAAGCCGGAGCTCTGCAGGATATTGCTCATATGCCGGCGCGTGTGAAATGCGCGATGCTTGGCTGGCGTACGATGAATGAGATGCTGGAAGAGTAATTTACTGTAAAAGCGTCGTCAATGGCCTATGCAGGTAGAACGTTTTTTTCATACCCTTTCAGCAGCTCCAGATACTGCTCGCCGAGCAGGCTTAAGGGCATGCCTTTCCGCTTGATGTAGCCGATATTCATCGTATCGTCGGTATCGAGCGGTATTGCCATATACTGCTCACCGTTCAGCTTTTCACAGATGATGCCGGAGCAGAGCGTGTAGCCGTTCAGTCCGACCATCAGATTCAGCATGGTTGCGCGGTCGTCCGCTTTGATGATCTGGCTGTACTCACAGGTGCTTAAGACCTCTTCTGCAAAATAAAAGGAATTTTTTTCGCCCTGCTCAAAGGACAGACAGGGGTAGGGCTTTAACTCGTCAAAAGAAATCCGCTCTTTATTTGCCAGCGGGTGCGACTGGCTTAAGTAGACAGAGATGCCGCATTGAAACAGGAAGGAATACTCGACCTCATTTTCCTGGAAAATCTTCCGCAGGGCTTTCTCATTGAACTCGTTCAAATACAGCACACCGATCTCACTGCGGTAATTCCGTACGTTCTCGATCACTTCTCCGGTCTTTGTCTCATGGATCGCGAATTCATATTCATCCATGCCGAATTTTTTGGCCAGTTCGATAAACGCTTCCACTGCAAAGGAATAGTGCTGGGTGGAAACACTGAACGTTTTTTTCATTTCTTTTCCCGCGTAGCGCTCCTCAATCATTCGCTGAAGCTCGGACATCTGTCTGGCATAGCGCAGGAATTCCGTACCTTCCGGTGTGACCATAATTCCCCGGTTGGAGCGGATAAACAGCTCGATATGGAGCTCGTCCTCCAGATCCCGGATCGCCGCTGAGAGCGCCGGCTGCGAGACATAGAGCGCGGCTGCTGCCTTATTCATAGATTTCATATCCGCGATTGTAACTGCGTAGAGAAGCTGTGTAAGTGTCATATCCTGTGGCCTCACTTTCTGAAAGGATTATAATCCCTTCGATCATATGATTCAAGTGACAAAAGGGGGTCAGAAAACAATATTGCGTCACAAAAAGTGTGGCAAAACAAATTGAAAAACTGTCACACTTTCCGTCACATCTGGTAAAATACCCATAATCTGCTAAAATGTAACAATTAGGGCATAGCATTGAGGGAGAAAAGAGTATGTCTAAATTTTCCATGTATTTAAAAGAACTTCTGGATCAGCGGGGCGAGCCAATCGCCAGAATTGCGAAGAACGCCGGTCTGGAGCGCACATCCATCCATAAAGCATTAAAAGATGAACGTATTTTACCGTATACGTCATTGAATCAGCTGACCAGATATCTGCAGCTGACACTTTCCCAGACGCGTGAACTGAACCAGTATTATGAAATGCTGCTGCAGGGGGAAGAGATTTTTCTGATACAGGAGGATATCTGCGATCTGCTTTCAGGTTTATCACAGCTGTCATTTTATTCGGAAGCAGACAATCAAGCGCCTGAGCAGACCCCAATCGCGGAGCGATTTTTTCATGGGGTCTGCGACTTGTCGCCGAGCGTACGCGAGGTGGCGCTTCCACTTGACACGGCAATTTCTGTACAACCGGGGCTGGTATACGGAAAAATGCAGGTAGAGAAAATGATACACTTGCTTTTGCGGAAAGAAACGGTATCTGAAAATGCGGAATTTTATCTGTCGATTCCCAGCGGGGAGACTATGGTGCAGGAAGCGCTTTTTCATCTTTGGAGTGACGGGAGAGTATTTTCCGTGCATCAAATGGTAGCATTTTTGCCACAGCATTTTGGGAAAGAAACAACGATCTTTAATCTGAAGATTTTGCGCGCGGTGATACCGATGGCACTGATTTCTCAGGGGCGGTATCATCCATATTATTATTTTGAGAGCAATGCGGATTCCGTCTCCGTGGATCCGTTCCCCTATTACATTATCACTCCTGAATATGTTTTACGACTGGATGAAAAAATGTCGACAGCTCAGCTTTTGTCTGATGAAAATATAGTGGAATTATATCGGACACATTATGTTCAGCTGATGCGGGAATGTCAGCCATTAACATCTTATAGCAATGATCTGGCTGAGGTTCTGGAAGCTTATATGATGAGCACGGACGAGACCGGATATTATACGATCATGACGCAGCCTTGTCTGGGACATTACTATACGAGAAAACTGATGGAACTTCAGTTTCGTGAGGATATCCCGGATCGGGACAAAATGATAGAACTGAGTGACCGGCGTTTTGACCGGCTGCGGCGTTTAGACCGGAACTATTATACTGTTTTTACGGAGCAGGGAATCCGTCAGTTCGCTGAAAATGGTGTAGCAGCAGATCTTCCGCCTGATCTGGTGAAACCGGGTTCGCCCCAATTGCGCCTGGAATTGCTTGGGCAGCTGCGTAAAGACATCGCTTCCGGCGTGATTACCGGATGTATCACTGACGCGAGCCGGCTGGATATACCCGATTATCTGACCCTGACAGCGGATCCACAGTTTGGCCTGCATATTTACGCGATCATCGGATTTCCTGCGGGTCCCTATACCTGCAATCTGCATATTCAGGAATCCAGCATCGGCCAGAGCTTTTGTTCCTTTATTAAGTCATTACCGGGCAGTAAATTTGTATACCCTCAGGAAAAGACTCTGTCGATTTTAGATGAGCTGATCGCTCAGCTTGAAATGGAGACGTAAATTATGCAGACTTTTATGTTGATTGGTATTGGCATCATTGAGATTCTGTTTATATTGATCATGATTCTGCTGGGACGTATGGCTTCTTTTACCAGGCCTCTGGTTTCCTGGGGGACACCGATTCCTCTTCTTCTGACTCTGGTATCTCTGCTTTTTTGGCATGAACAGATGACTAAATCGGTTTATCATCCGGTTTATCATCCATTCATATTGGAGGCTGGGATGCTTACAATGATCCTGGCGGTATGTGGAGGCATCCTGGCAATCGTTTGTGCGTTTTTTGTCAGCCGGATTGCTTATGCCGGAACAGCTCTGTTGGGATTGACCGGCTGCTGTGCAGTCGCACTCAGGTTCTGCGTGCTGGGGTATGCAAAGCCCGGAGGAATGATCGGGTACGGCTGTTATTTTCTTACACTGGCGTTTGGATGTATGGGCATGACCATGAAAAAATCAGTCAGAACGAATGATAAAAGTGAAAAAGGAGAGGACGAGATGGAAGTTTCAGAAAAGGATTACATCAAAATAATATGGACGGTAACAGAAGGGCTTCTGGCTCTTTTGCTGTGTGTTACGCCGATGATGAGCTTCGGAGCGTATGGTTATACATATCATATCAGCTATCTTACCCTGCTTGGTTCCATTCTTTCTGTGGGTTCTGTAACCGGCCTGAGTATGCTCGGAGAGGATGGCGTCGGACTATGTATTTTCTATACCATTGTCATCACAGCTATTATTGTTTGCTGCGTAGTGATGGCGGTGAATGTGTGGAAAGGCCGGGGAAGAATCCTGTACCTGATTGGGAACGGGCTGGCTTTCATACTGGTGATTTTTGTACTGGTTGCGGTCAGAGCCTGGACCAGCAACGGACTGATTTCCGATTCCGGTATCCTGAGAATGGGAATCGGATATTGGTTTTCATTGCTTCTGTCTGTGGCCGGATTTGCGTTTGGAGTTTTGAATTTTCTGAATAAGAGCGGCTATGAGAGAGATGCGGGTGTGCCAATCCGGCTGAAAATGCCATGGGGAAATACTACGCGTCATGTGGATAAAGAAAGGAAAATGTCAGGGACTGCCTCCGCGGACAGTTGGGAGGAAACAGATGCGGAAGAGAGAATGTACAGGACTTATCGGAAACCGGATACCGGTTATACGGAGACTCGTCATGTGAAAAAGCCAGCCTGGGAAGATGCACCAGAGTCTTCGACAATGAATTCGGCCAAGACGAGATCCGGTACATCCGGATATCGAAGCGACAAAAAAGACAGTTGGTCTGATCACTATGCTTCTTTTGAAAATTCGGATTCCGGAAGAGTATCAGGAGCGGATGCAGAAGAAAAAATTCCCTCTGTTAAGGTAAAATACAATATCAGAAATCATGGGGAAGCGCAGACTGATTCGGATGAGGACGGATCCGGATTCTTTTACAGGGATGATGATCTGGCCTGATTCCGGGGGAGTGATACATTATGGATTATTATACTTATCAGAATATAATTATCGGAATAATCGTATTTTTGGTTTTACTCCTGATTTTTTTAATGGTGATATATTGCAAAAAAAAGAAAGAGGACGAGCGGGATGCTGAAAAATCGGGAGAGACCGAAGATGATTCCTGGCATATGGATCCCTTTGCCGGTCCTGTTCACGAAGAGAAAAAAGCGGAGGGCAAAACAGAAGAAAAAGAATCCTCAGGTGTCAAAGTGAAATTTGGCCGGGGCTACGGCGAAGGATCCGGTTCGAATGATAATAAAAGGAAAGAAAGCGGAGCAGTAAAAGAGACAGAGGAATTATATCGTCTGGAAAAAGAAGAGGACAGAATATCCTGCCCCGGCTGTGGAGTGGAAAATCCGACGGAAAACAGGAACTGCATGTTGTGTGGAAGGATACTTCCGAGACCTTCAAAAAGTAAATAGTGAGGGAGAAAAAGATGTTTTGTAAATACTGCGGAAGAAAGATCAAAGAAACAGATACGAAATGTCCATACTGCGGCGGAAAACGGGCGCCGATGCAGGCTGCGATCGAAATAAAAGAATTGCTCGGCGAAAAAAAACCTGCTATGTCTGAAAAACCGGGACGGGAACAACAGGAGCACGGTGACTCTTCAAACTGGGAAAATGTGGAAATAATGCCGGAATCTGAGGAAGAAAGACCCAAAACAAAGGAGTTGCAGAAGCGGGTAAGAAGACTGGAGCGATACGCCCATTTGCAATTTCGGATTTTAGGAGTTTTTGCTTTACTTTTGCTGCTGCTGTTTCTGGCTGTCATCATATCCGGAGCACTGATCAACGGAAAAATCCGTAAGCTGGACGTCGACGCTCTGGAGCAGAGAATCGAACTTCAGGAAGAAGCAATGCAAAAGATGCAGAGTTCCGTAATGAAGTTAGAAGAGGATGCTGAGCTGGCTGTTTCCAGTAATTCCGGATCGGATTCAGATAAAGACGAGTCTGAAGCCGAAAGTGAGACAGAGACCGAAAACGAGACAGAGAGCGAAAGCGAAACAGAGACCGAAAGCGAAACAGAAACCGAAAGTAACACGGGAACTCAAGATCGAGACAAAAACCCGAACAGGAAAGATGCCTGAGGCACAACCACGTCGGTTAATATGGCTAAGGAGAAGCAATTCTTTATGCTGCGAAATAAAAAAGAATCAGAGGAAGGTCTGTTTCTGGATTATCTGGGAACGATCGTGAATGTTTACAGTGAAAAGCTGGAAGGAAAGGGTGAGGACGCGTTTGTAAGCCTCGCGGTGGAAAATGGAGCTATGATCGGATGTCTGGATGGGTGCGGCGGAATCGGCTCCAGAAGATATGCTGCTTTTGATTCGCATACAGGCGCTTATGTGGCATCCAGAGTCGCGGCTCAGGCGGCATCAGAATGGTTCCTGACCGGTATGGAATGGGGAGCGCTTTCTTCCCTGTCTGAAAAAGCGCTTGCAGCACTGATTCAAAAGGCACTGCAGGCCTGTAAGGGGATGGAACCGGTATCTTCCGGCTTAAAAGGAGCACTGACCAGAGATTTTCCTACTACGTTGACTCTTGCACTGGCAGATCTGACTTCTGTGTTTTTCTACTGGGCAGGAGATTCCAGAGGATATTTGCTTGACAAAAACGGACTTCATCAGATGACCGCGGATGATGTTGAACAGCAGGATGCCATGCTAAATCTTCTGGACGACAGTCCGCTTAAGAACGTGGTTTCGGCATCAAAAAGCTTCGTTATCCATAAACGGAAAATCACCCTGCAGAATCCGGGTATTCTTCTCACCTGCACGGACGGCTGTTTTGGATATCTGAATTCTCCGATGGCTTTTGAGTGGATGTTACTGGATACCATGCAGCTTGCAAAGTCACCGTCTGAATGGGAAAAGCTTTTAAAGGAAAGAATGACCGCTGTTGCAGGCGATGATTTCACACTGCTTGCGATGGTGCTTGGATATTCGGATTTTCTTCATATGAAGCAGGATTTTGGCGACAGATATGCGAAAATGACATCCGGATTTCGGCAGGCCGATAGTGACAGGGCACGGATGGCATGGTGGAGTGAATATAAAACAGAATATGAAAAATATAAACAACTGTGATAATGCGAGACAGCTGCTTATGTGAGACAGCGAAAGAAGAGACGGAGAGGGTCCGAAATGGCGGAATTCATTAACGGATATAAGCTGGATGCACCGCTGAAAACAGATAACAGCGGATTTTCAAAATGGGGATTTGCCAGCTTAAACGCAAAGAAATATTTTATTAAGGAATTTTTAAGCCCGGTCTATCCGGCGGACGCAAAGCTGCTCGGTGAGGAACTGACGCAGAAAAGGAAGGCATCCTGCGAAAAATATGTCACTGAAAAACGGCTGCTGTTTGCTGCAATCAATAAAGCTTCCGACGGCAATATTGTCCACATCGAGCACTTTTTCCGCTATGGAAGCAAATATTACATAGTGATGGAAAAAGTGGAAGCAGTCAGCAGGCTGGATGTCCTCGCCCTGCCATTGGAGGGAAAGATTTTTATCTGTATGATTCTGGCACACGCGGTATCTGGCCTTCACCAGGCAGGGCTGGTACATGCGGATCTGAAGCTGGATAATGTGATCTTTTATAAGACGAAAGACGATAAAATCGGAGCAAAGATCATTGATCTGGATACCTGCTTCTGGGAAACATTTCCGCCGAAGTCGGAAGAAGAAATTACCGGAGATCAGATCTATATGGCGCCGGAGACATTCCTGCTGCTTGCCGAAGAGGAAGGAACTCTGACGCGAAAAATAGATGTTTACGCGATGGGAATCATTTTTCACCAGATTCTGACCGGATCCTTACCGGGATTTGATACTGATCAATATCAGTATCCTTATGAAGCGCTCCTGAATGGGGAAAAACTGAGAATCGACAGCTGCTACGGCAGATGGATATCAGAGCTGATCAACAGCATGCTGCAGCGGGGACCAGATGACCGAATCAGTATGGAGATCGTGTGTACACAGCTTCGTATCCTGTACCGAAAACTGAGCGGCTTGCCGGATGAGGATTTTTCTTACTCCGGAGACATTCCCTATGCGAAGAAGGATTCCCGTTCAGAGAAAGATTCCCGTTCAGAAAAGGCGTTCCGTTCCGAGGACGCGTCCGGGAAACACAAGACAGACAATTCGTTCTTCCGCTATGCCGGAGAGGATGACCTGTAATAGAGAAACAGACAAAAGAGGAGGAATTAAAAATGCAGACAGAATTTAAAATGACCTACAATGTGGACATGGTGTTTTGTATCGATGCGACAGGAAGTATGTCTCCGGTAATTGATCTGGTCAAAAAGAACGCGCTGAACTTTTACAATGATGTGCAGACCGTCATGAGAAAAAAAGGGAAGGTAATCAACTCTCTGCGCGTTCGTGCGATTGCGTTCCGGGATTATCTTGCAGATGGAGATGACGCCATGCTGCTGACAAATTTTTTTGATCTTCCCGATCAGGCTGATGATTTTTCGAGATGCATTAAAAGCATCCGCGCAACAGGCGGCGGGGATGAGCCGGAGGATGGTCTGGAAGCACTTGGCTATGCGATCAAATCGAAGTGGAATATGGAAGCAAAGAAAAAACGTCAGATCATCGTCGTGTGGACGGATGCTTCTACTCATGAAATCGGGTACGGACGTTCTGAAAAGAACTATCCTCAAAAGATGGCCCGGGATTTTTCGGAGCTGACAAGCTGGTGGGGGAATAATCAGATGGAAGGTTTTATAGATCAGGCTGCAAAACGATTGATCCTCTTTGCGCCGGAAGCCCCATACTGGTCGCAGGTGGCGGATAACTGGGATAATGTGATTCATTGCCCGTCTCAGGCGGGGAAAGGCGTAGCCGAACTGGACTATAATCAGATCATCGATACGATCTCAAATACGATCTAATGCCGGATAAGGAAGCTTTTACTTCGTGTGCAGGGCCTATACTCAGAGAATGCCGGTTTTCAGAAGAAAACTGCGTATTTGGATGCAGCGCAGAGCATTTGTCACTATTCTGCAGGAGGAGCGAACAGGATGAACAGAGAAAACTATGGGATGATAACCGGCCTCACCGGTGAATACGCCGGACGCAGACTGCGTCTGCACGCGGGTGAAACAGTATGGTTTGGCAGTGATTCCCGCAATGATGCGGTTTTAAGAGGAGAAAACATTTCCCCTCTGCACTGCGGGATTTCCTGCGACCCGGAAAATAACTGCTTCTGGGTGGCATGCGAGTCTGAATTCGGTGTCCTTGTGGATGGTGAAAAACGGATGCGAAAAGGCACGGAAATCCGTATGCCTTCCGGCACGCAAATTCAACTTGGCAGTTATCTTTTTGAACTCTCCTGCGCAGGGGTGGCGCAGGAGAGCAAATATCAAGGGAATGATGCTGGAAACGGTTTTTACAAAGATGTTTCGGGCGTTTCCCCTGAATTTCCGCGTCGAATATCGCATTTTTCTTCTAAATATATTGGGATTGGCGGGGCTGTTCTGGCTGTCCTTTTGGCTATTGGTGTGTGGACAGTTGTATTTTTTCCCGGTGGCAGTTTAAAGAATGAAAGCACAGAATCTGTTTCCGCAGATGCTGACCGCTTGATATCATCGGGGGAGGAAGATGAGGACAGCTTAAATAACGGCCTGGAGGCAGTTGACGAGAATACGGATGGTAATGATGCAGAAGAAGTGGATTCTGCGGACAGCCTCGCCAGTGACAATTCCGCTGATCAGGGGTTGATTTCATCAGATGTGGAAAGTACGGATTATCCGCCCGGGAATCCTCTTGAATTTGAAGACAGTGAATTAAAAGAGTGTGTCCTGGTACAGAACGGCTATTCGACAGCAGCGGAACCGACAGATCTGCTCTGCGAGTCGATTACGGAGCTGGATGCTTCTGAATATGAATTGACTACTCTGGCGGATCTGAGCTACTTTCCAAATCTGGAAATTCTTACAATAGATAATTCCGGTGAGGATATTGATCTCAAAGGGATTAATAAAGCCACAAAGCTGAAAAAGCTGACTTTGAAAAATTGCTATATGAACGATATCGAACGTCTCGCTGAGCTGACAGACCTGGAATACCTCGATCTTTCTACTTCATATTTAGGGAGAGGCAATGGTATACGTGATTATTCACCGCTTACGAATTTAAAAAAATTGAAGTATCTGGATCTGAGCTGGAACACCGAAGCGAGTTTTATCGGGCATAGCGCAGTGGATGGTGAATTTCTCAACAGCCTGACTTCTCTGGAAGAACTGAACATCTACAGGATGAAAATAACAGATTATTCTCTGTCAGCCCTTTCCTGCTTGAAACGGTTGAAGATCAGTGACTGTGACCTGACAGAAATACTTCAGCAGATGGACACAAGCGGCGCTTTATCAGAACTCGTTTATCTGGAAGCAGATGTTCATGTGGATATGACAGATGAATGTGAGATGAACTATCTCTCCAGGGCAGCAAATCTTGAGACAGCCTTTCTTGAGATTGACCAGCTGACAACTTTGGAGGGCTTTGCCAGTCTGCAGAATCTGAAAACACTGCATTTGACAAATGGTTATTATCTGTCTCTTGCGGAATGGGATAACATTGGAAAGCTGGTAAATCTGGAAGAGCTTACATTTAACTTAAGTGCGAACAGGAACGAAAGCACGCAGCAGGCAGATGATTATCGGTTTATAAATAATCTGGTGAATCTGAAAAGATTAAGTATTTATGTTTATGACGGAATGGCTGTCAGCTCTTTTGAAAATCTGAAGAAACTTGAAGAATTGCATGTCAAAGGGGACAATTACAGCAGGTATGTAATTGATATTTCCGGTATTGAGAATCTGACGTCTTTGCAGGAATTTGGCGTTTATTATGTTAATGTGAAAAGTACAGCGCCTCTGGATGATCTGGATACTCTCTCTGTAGTGGAATACGGATTAGGAAGCGATTTTTATTTTGATGAGGATGGCGCATGGGCAAGGGGAATAATGTACTGATATTGTGCGGAGGAAAATGGATATGAAACAGGAGCAATATGGAGTGGTCACTGGTCTTACCGGTGAATATGCGGGGCGCAGGCTGCGTATGAACGCTAATGAGACACTATGGTTTGGCAGCGATTCCCGCAATAATGCAGTTTTAAGAGGGGAAAACATTTCCCCTCTGCATTGCGGAATTTCCTGCGACCCGGAAAATAACTGCTTCTGGGTGGCGTGTGAGTCTGAATTCGGTGTCCTTGTGGATGGAGTAAAACGGCTGCGAAAAGGTACTGAGGTCCGTTTGCCTTCCGGCACGCAGATTCAACTTGGCAGTTATCTTTTTAAACTCTCCTGCGCAGGGGCTGTGCAGGAAAGCGGTGATCACGAAAATAGCACAAGGAGAGATTTTTATAGAGACAGTTCGAAAAACAGAAGATATGAGGTATCCGAACCGGAACCTGGGTATTCAGAGACAGAATCGGGAAAAACTCATATTACTTCAAAACATATTGGTATTTGCTGCGCTGCTGCGGTGGCCCTTATGTTTATTTGTGTGACCGCGGCTGTCATGGTCAATAATGGCAGATCAGATAATGAGAATACCGAATATATATACGTTGAAACAGAGCTTTCGGAGACATCCGGGGAGGTAACTGTAAACAGCCAGGATGATAGTTTGGAGACTTCCAATGAGAATAATAATAAAGAGATAGAGATTGTCGGGGACGATATTGCGACTGCTACTGGTTCTATTATGCTTGACGGAGGCGAAACAGTATCTATTGCTTTGGATTCCAACGGATTCTCGGAGGGCAGTCAGATAACATATTATTATAATAGTGATGACGAATATTATACAATTTACAGATACTCTGACTATTCGTTGTATCGTGATGACTATACCTGGGTGTCGTTTCAGAAAACGGATGGGGTAGTTGATTACAGGCTTAGATATGAAATCTACGATTGTGACATGACGGATGAGAAACTTGCAAATGAATTAGCAAGTTATGATCTTTTTCATCAAGATGATTTGGTAATGGGAGATATTTGTACTTTTAAATGGAATAGTGTTAGCTATAAGTATTTTACAGCTACTCATCTCTTTGATCGGGTGTACAATGACGATGATTTTTGTTGCGACGCGCATTATTGCGTATATATTGTCTGGTGGGAACAGGAGGGTAATATTGTTTCCGCGTCCTTGAATCTCTGTATTGAGACAGAACTGGGGGGAAGCGTTAGCTGGCCTGAGCCTGGCATAGATTTGCTTATTTATTTGATTGGAGCTGTTGAAGGCAGTGAATTCTATAGCGGTTGAATGAATATAAAGGTATATTTTATTCCTGCCTGGAGGACAAGAATTTATGTGTGGAAAGAGAAGATTTTATGGCATAGCTATTACAGTCGGAACGGTGTGTCTGCTGGCGGCTATCGTAATCAACCTGTACAGGAATGACACTGGTTTGTTTCAATCTGCGGCTTCCTCTTTGTCTGATGAAGCAACTTCTTCTTTTGTCCTTTTAGCGGATGTATCATATGAAAACACGGTTCTTAATAATCAGGATGCAATGCAGGCAGCGGAAGATCTGGGTCTATGTAAATCAGCTTCTGATTTGGCAGTATACAATACGACACAGATGCACGGAGAGACTTTTTATCAGTTGCAGCAGATTTATGAAGGAATTGATGTGTATGGTCATTCTGTCAGTGTTTTGACGGATGAAAATGGAAATATTACAGCGGCCAGTGGAAATTATGTATCTGTTTCAGACATTGACACTGTGCCTTCCTTATCCTTGGCGGAAGCTGCGGATATCGTATATGCAGATATAGAGAAGACTCTCGGCCTTGATGCAGCGGACCAACTCAGTCTCAGCGATGAGGCTGATTGCGAATCTGTGATTTTTCTGGATGAATATGAGGAACCGCATCTGACTTATGAAATGCGTCTCCTGGTGGACGGGATGGAGTATGGCACTGCGCTGGTGGATGCAGACACGGGCATTCTACTGGAGATGTCGATTATATCTGAACCGGACTTTAGCTCGTACGAGTTTGATACACATGTTTTTGGAAACGCAGTCGTATCTTTGTCTAAAAACAATACCGACAGTACATATTATATTTTTTCTGATGAACAGAGAAATCTTGTACTTTATGATGCCCTGAAATCAAAAGTAGACTATGAATACGACAGTTCTACAGGCAGTGTAAATGTATTCTTTGAAGATAATCCAAATGCGTCTGTCTTGCCTGCTAAAACAAATGATCTTGAGAATGTTAAGTTATCCTGGACATATGCTTATGCTGGAGCAACACTGACATACGATTATTTTATGGATGTCTTGGGCAGAGATGGTTTTGATGGCTATGGAGGCTCTACGTATATTATATGTAATACAGTAAACTCTTTTTCTTTTCTGGAGTCATTGCAGACAAATGCCAGTTCTGTTTTATTGTCAAATGCTTCAGTGCTTTGCTTTGAATGCTCCAGCAACTTAGCAGGTCTTAATATTGTATCTCACGAGTATTCACACAGCGTTGAAAAATCTATTACATTAAAATCAGCTTCAGAAACTAGTGAAGAGTATAAAGCGGTCAGAGAGTCGATCGCCGATATTTTTGCAGAAATGGTAGAAGCCTGGATCACGGGAGAGGATCCGGACTGGATTTATTCTGGCAACAATCGAAAGCTTTATAACAGTGGGGCCATATTTTCTGACGCGGTCTATGACTATAATAAGTATGGAGGTCTGAACCCTACTCGTGATGAGCATTCGTACAGCACAATTTCTTCTTACGCCATGTATTTAATATGGAATTCGTGGCGCAGCGACGGCATGGATGTAGAGACAGCCATGACAGCCATGTCAGAACTTCTTTACCGGGCTCTGTTTCTTATCCCTGACAATGCGTCCTTTCAGGACTTTGCTTATGTGCTATATACCAGCGGTATGGTGATGGAGATTTCCGGAGAAATAACTCATTCGGAACTTCAGGCGATTCTGGATGCGTTTAATTCAGTAAATGTAAAAGTGTCGGTGTACGGGCTGAAAGAATACGAATATAATGATTGGGACAGCTTTTATTACGATTGTCTGACAGAAGCGGCGTATGCGGTTATATCTGTGGATGGTACAACCATTCAGAATGCTGACGCTCAGGAGCTGGCTGTCCTTTTTATGCTTCCGCATATAAATGAAAAATTCCCCAGTTATACATATGATGACACATTGGGGGGATTCAGGCTGTCTTCCAGGGAACTGTCTGATCTTTTCTGCAGCATTTACGGAGACTACAGCCTGTGGAATGAGAGTAATCTGGATTCTCTGACCTATTACAAATGTCTGGACGATGGCTCTTATCTTGTTCCTGTTTCAGAGGAAGATACAGCTGTAGCAGCCGGATGGGAATTGAATATTACGGATTATGATCGATTGAAGTCCATAATTACAATGAGTGGAACATTGGTGAGCCCGAAAAGCGAAGGCAGTGCTTTGTATAATATTGAATTAGAATTTGAGCGAAATGTTTCCGGTGATTTTTTCTTTCGCGGCAGCTATGCTCTTGTCAGTCTGACAGTAGAGCGGGAGGGTTCCGCGCTGGGAATCTGTTCCGGTGAGATTTATGACGCGGAAACTGGCGCACCCATTCAAAATGCCTGTGTGAGCTTCTATGTTTACGATTCCTGGCTGCCTGATGAGCTCTATTCGGAAATTCAGAATTCTGTTTTCAGTGATGAGGATGGCTTTTTTTCCTTTGGCGATGATTATGAACCGGGATTCTATAAAATTACCTGTCAGGCTGATGGATATCAGGACTATACCGGCTCGATTAAGGTCATAGCGAACAGCGGTAAGAATGGTGTTGACATCTATGCATTGAATGAAATTTATATGAATCCTTCTTTTGACACAGATACTATAGAATCATTTGATACAGAGACAGAGACTGAATCACCTGCAACAGAGGCGGATGTGATACAGTTTGGCAGTGAAGACACCGGCGACTCTTTCGGGGAACAGATTGCCACACTGGCTGCGCAGTATGGCGTGATTGCTACCGGAACAGATTCCTATGATAGTTTATTGGAAAATATCGACAATACGGCGGAGACATTTTCCTCTTCACGGATCAGTGGTCTGCTGTGCGCGGATATCTATGATTATGACATGGATGGTACGGATGAGTTGATGGTACTGCGTGTGGATCCTGGAGACTTCTCGGCTGGCGACCTGGATTATGCCAGCACGAATCTTTATGTCTCCATCTATGAAAGTACGGAGAGCGGAGTGGTTTTGGCTGCTGAAAAACAGCTGACGCTTACCTGCGGTCTGGGATGGGGCAATACTTCCAATGTGTTCAGTTTGTTCCGCTATATTTCTCAGACCGGAGATGATTTAGAAGATGACCCGCCTCAGGTTAATCTGGGTTTTGATTATTACTGCAATCTGTCAGGGGCTGATCTTACGTTCGGCCTGATCGCATTAACATATGATGGTGCGAATCTGCTTCTTGCTGACGGCCTTGAATGTATGGAGGATGCGGATGAGAATTATGCGGCTATGTATGTGGCATCAGATGAGGGAGCGCTGACGAATCTGACCGGCAGAATGTATCGAAACGAAGAGAATGGCTGGAGCACGAATGATCGTAATAATGGAGATGGCTTTTACGGATTTGATGGTGACTTTACAGATTATGAGGCATGTTTCGATCAGCTGCTGCGAGTCCGTTTTGACCTGTGGGATGAGCTGGCCTTCCGGTCCATGTTTGGAGAACTGAATGTTTCATCCGTTTCCGGGCTGGCATATGTTATCGGTCTGTCACCGGCGGAACTTTACGACGATAGTTCCATCACCGAGCTGTGTACAATCCAGGCTCCCTGGTATCAGGGCGGAATTACGCTGACGTGTGAGGATGATGGTGGGCTGCTGGATTCTTACAGAGGCAATGCAGATACGAATTCAGTTGAGACAGATTCGGATGAGACAATCATCGTATTGAGTGCCACGATAGACGGATGATTTTGTAGCTGCATGTTTTGCATAAAGGAAGCAATTTTGGAGGAAGCAATCGTGAAAAGGAAAGCATATGGTATGGCAGTGCTGCTGCTTGCAATAATTCTGGTTGGGGCGATTAGTCTTGAATTGCTGGGGCTGGCACCATGGGAAGCATTAACAGGAGGAGATTCTCTGCCTGTTCCTGAAGAGTATGCGGATCAGATCACGGTTTATGAAAATGGGGATTTTGTTTATACTTATACAGAAGACCATATTGCTTTGGATACGGATGAATGGGTGATTTACGTTGATGAACTGGTTGATGTATTTCTGACAGAGGAATTATCTGGTGCTGAGAAACAGGAGCTGGCGGCTCAGGTAAACGGTACGATCGTTACCGATATTTCTGGAATTGTGAATATGATGCAGATTCTGGTAGATGTGACGGATTATGCTGGTATATGTGAATATGCGGATATTCTGAATGAAAATGAGATTGTACGGAGTGCCTCGTTTGATGTGCCTTTTTATAATGAAGATATGTCAGTATATTCCGATAATAATCCATGGTCTGATACAGGAGAGGAGGAAGATCGAGGAAATGAAGAGAACCCAAATGGAAATGACTGGTGGGCTGAAGCGATAGGGGCGTATACTGCCTGGAGCTATGAAGATTATTTTACATCTGATGTTGTGGCTGGTGTGCTTGATGGAGTTGTGAACACAGAACATGAGGATTTAAGTTCGTGTATTCAATTAATTAACTATACTCCTGGGAAATATAGTGATCATGGAACTATGGTTGCCGGGATTATTGGTGCTACTGATAACAATGTGGGAATCCGAGGTATTGCAAGTAGTACAAATTACAATCTGACGATTTATGCTATTGATCAGACTGGTAATTCTGATACCTCAATATCAGTGGACGATAAATATAATCTATATAGTTATACAGTAAATAGCGGTTCTTTTTTTGAGTCAATAAAGACTTTTCTGGAAAAAGATGTTAAAGTCATAAATATGTCTTTTGGATATTCTCATCCATTTACAGAAAGTAAGTATAAAGAATTGGTTAAAAGTCAGGATTCGTCTATAAAAAAATTTATTGACAAGAATGTTGCTTATAATACCTATTTAGAGATTGTAGAAAATGCTGCAGATTCTATATCAGAATTATGTATTGATTTAATGATTGATTTATTAGATATGGGGCAAGATTTTCTGATAGTAGAGGCAGCTGGAAATGGCTGGAATAACGGTGGGGAAGGACATGATTCAACATATTGCACAGGATACTTTACCGGTATACGAAAGGATTTATTTTCTGATGAAAATATGGACTACTATAATGCGGTTAATGAACATATTTTGATTGTGGGATGTGTAGAAAACTATACAGACGATGATGGAAACTATAGAATGTACACATATTCGAATTTTGGGGAAAATGTTGATATTTGTGCTCCTGGATATAACATTTATCATTTGAGTGGAGACGGGTATATCACTGATCTTGGAGGAACATCCGCCGCTGCACCAATGGTAACCGGAGCCGCAGCTTTGCTGTGGTCTATTGAACCATCGCTGACAGCATCCGAAGTTCGAGGTTATCTTCTGTCAGAGCATAATTCAATTCATGCTGTTTCAGTTTATTCAGAGGATATGTATCCAATGCTCAATGTTGGTGCGGCGGTGGAAGCTCTTCTGGAAGATATCGAAAATCTGGGAACCTGTTCCGGTAATGTGTATGATTCCCTGACAGAGGAGCCGGTTGAGGGTGCTGTAGTGACGATCACAAATGTCCGGGAGTATAATACGTTTGAACGCATCTGGAATTATATTAAGAATGCTTTTGACCACGATTCTCTGGAAACCAGAGAGATTGAAATATCTACAACAACAGATGAATACGGGTGGTATCTTTTGGATGAAAATATATCAGCGGGAGAGTATGAGCTCACCGTTGAAGCAGATGGATATTATACTTATTCGGAAACGACGACCGTCAAGCCGAATGGAGCTCTTGACTCAACGGTTTATTATGTCGATACAATCTATCTGGTTCCGCTAAGCGAGAGCAGCAGTATTCCTGTGATCCGGGAGAGGGAAACGGAAGCAGAGGCTGAACCGTCGGCAGCAGAGGCAGATGAGACCGCTTCCATGTACGCCGCCTATCTTGAAGTGATCGAGTCCTACGAGTCTCAGTACGGAGCAGGTTCTTACTATATCTGGGATCAGACCGATTATTACACTTATTATAAGGTCTCTGGTGTGTACCTGATCGAACTGCTGGATTTCGATGGAGACGGGCAGGAGGAACTGATGCTCTGTGTGCTGGATCCGGATTCCAGTGCTCCGGTCTATGGCGCTTCTGTATTTGCCGATGTATGGGCCTACAAAGATGGAGAAGCTGTTCTGGTCTATTCGCCGGAGCTTCAGGCTGATGAGTCGTACGATATGCTACACGATGGAGGTGTCTGGTATGAGGAAGGTGTTTGCATGAATATTATAGCCGCGAGTGAAATACAGATATATTTTGCATACACCAGCTATAACGGGAAAATTTATATGATGCAGGGCTTGTGGGGCGGCGTCACTAATGAGTACTATTACGGATATGAGGACGGAGAGTTTCATCTGGTGCATACCAGTGTTGAAGACGAAGATACCCGTACCTGTTATGTTGACGGCGAAGCTGTATCCGATTCGGAATGGCAGGAACAGCGGGAATTGTGGAATGCGGGAATGGTCCAGTACCATCTGCTATCCGTTGATGATACAAGTGAGCTGCAGGGAATGCTGTCAATAGCGGAAGAGACAAAATCATTTATCCGAGCTAATGCAGGAGATGAAGAAGAAACTGAATTAATGGTAGTAATACAGTAGAAAGCGGCAAAACTGATAAGCGCCCCTGCGGCATCCTGACGGATGGCAGGGGCGTTAAGCCGTATTTTAATACCAGACTTCTTTTTCCATAACGACCTCGCATTGCTTTTTATAGCAGGCAATGCCGTATTTGAGAATTTTATGCATATCATCCTCTTTCAGTTCAGCGGTATAATTGTTTTTATTAATCTGGTCCAGAGCTTCCTTACATGCTGCGTTCAGATTCCCGCCTTCCGCATATTTCACCTCGATGATAATACCGATGCCTTCCTCTTCGATTTCAATCTGAATGTCATAGAATCCGTCGCCCGCTTCTCCATTTGAGCTGACGCCCCAGTCGCTTTTATAGAACATAATTCCAAGGATCAGGCCGTGATAAAAGTTTTCCTTAAATTCTTTTCTGACAGCGGTATCGCGGATACTGATCGTCTTTCCCATACACTTTGTGAACACCCGCTCGACATCGGTTGTATCACCATTCTTCAGTGCAGCGCAGAATTCGGTCACTAAAGTGCCGTCTTCTGCCACTTTTTCTTCAAATAAGTCCAGAATAAATTCGCTGAAGATTTCTCGGACTTCGTTGTTTGGAATTTTAAGACGAACCAGATTTCACGTACTTCCGCATCAGTAAAGCCGAACTGTTCGTCACATTCCGCGTCCAGAAGGGAGTATATTTTCAGATTGTTCAATCCGGTAAAGATACTTTCTTTTGAAACCCTGAGGCAGCCTGTCATTACCGAAAAAAACAGGCTGTCGTTCGTTTTTAAAGCGGCATCTAACATATTTCGGATCAGAACGATCATCTTGTCATAGTAGCCGTGTTCATTCGCTTTTGCCAGAGGCACGTCGTATTCATCAATCAGAATGATCACTTTCCGGCCATAATGTTTTTCCAAAAGCCGGGATAAGGTATTCAGACTGCCGGTGATTGTAGACTCGGACATGGCAAAGGTGCTTTGTAATGTGTCGTCGACTTTAATAAGCTGACGATAATTGCATTTAAAAACATTACATGTAACTGTGGAAAGCTTACCACAAAGTTGCATAATAAGCAAGAATGATTGTAATGCTTCAGATTTGCGTTATTCGGTTTCTGTCTCCTTGCGGATATTCAGGTACACGTCATCCCGCGAATGGTATCCGCCGGCAATGATGACCTCGTCGATATTATCTGCTGTCACAGCCACCGGATCCAGCTTGTAGTAGGGCACTTCAAAAGAGCCGGACGTGACGGTCTCGGTGACCGGGTAGGCGCAGGAATCAGAGGTGATGTCTTCGCCGCGGGCGAGCGCGACCGCCAGAGTCGCTGCGACCATGGCCTGTTCCTCCACGGATTTGTAGACGGTCATTTCCTGCGTTCCTTCGACGATCCGCTGGCAGGCAGAGAGTTCGGCGTCCTGCCCGACGACAGTGACCTGTCCGGCAAGCTGATTTTCGGAGAGTGCCTTGATGGCCTGGCTGGCGAGGTCGTCATTGCCGCACATGACCGCCACGATGTCGCGCGAGACTTCCAGACCTTCGTTTACATAGTCGAAAGCGAGCTCGGCGAGCCAGTTGTCGCAGTAGGCGGAGTAGACGATCTCAAGGCCGCTGTCTTTTAAGGTGGAGGTAAAGCCGTCTTCGACATCTGTAACATTCAGATCAGTCGGAGAGCCGTAGATGGCGAAGATTTCTCCGCCGTCCGGGCAGGCGTCGATCAGTGCTTCGGCCATCAGCACACCGACCTCAAAGTTGTCAAAGGAGATGTACAGATCGGCGTCCACATCCGAGATCAGCCGGTCATAGCAGATGACCCGGATGCCGCTGTCGATGGCTTCGTTTACAACGTCCTTTAATGCGTCTCCGTCGACGGCGATAATGACGATGACGTCCATTTCTTTCTGGATAAAGTATTCTATCTGTGAGATCTGTTCTTCACTGTCGCCGCCAGCTACCTGTACATTTACATCCGCGCCGAGGCTCTGGGCAGTGGAGACAAACATATCGCGGTCGCGCAGCCAGCGCTCGATCACGAAGGAGTCAAAGCTTAAGCCGATCTGCAGGCGTTCTTCTGTCTCGGACTGTTCCGTCTCTGTGATGGGTTCCTGTTCGGAACAGCCGCTTAAGGAGAGTAGCAGGGCGGTCATCAGAAGAAGCAGCGCAAGGCTGCGCAGTCGCCACAGATTTATTTTCGGTTCTGTGGAGTACGTGTCGGCTGCTTTTCCTCTGAATATTATTTTGCATTTAGAAGCATGAAAATATATATTGTTTAAGCCTGCATCAACAGGATTTCTGTACATTGTCGACACCTCTTTATCCTTATCTTTGCATATCACCGAAGAGAATCCGGAATACTGTAAATTACCGCAGCGATAATCGTCAGCATTATGTTTATCCCTGCAGACTCATCCGATATTCGCGCGGCGTCATATCTGTCTGTTTTTTGAATAGCCGGCTGAAATAATTCGGATCGGAATAACCGCACAGGGAACTGATCATTTTTATACTTAAGTCCGGATCCTGAAGCAGTTCCTTTGCCTTTTCCACACGCACGCGCGTCAGGTATTCAATGAAGTTCTCGCCGGATTCCTCCTTGAACACCTTACTGAAATAGTAAGGGCTGATGTTGACCGCGCGGGAGACGTCGTCAAGGGAAATATCGTGGCTGAAGTTTTCCCTTATGTAGTTCTGCGCCTTTTTGACGACCGAGTTGGACTGGGATTCGCGGTAGTCGTGGATGGTGTCGCAGGCGGCGGCCATTTTTTCTGCGAACCAGCGCCGCAGAGCTTCATAATCAGTAAACGAGATGGCAGTAGCCAGATATTCTTTCCGGTCGCTGAAACTGTAGTTGACGGTGCCGGATTCGAAGGCAATCTTTTCTGCCTGTATGATGTATTCGAGTACTTTCAGGCAGATGTTTCCGCGGTCGTCCGGATAATGCTGTATCATCCAGTCAAAAAACAGATTCAGTTCGGCCAGCATCCCGGAGGTGTTGCCGGACTCCAGAAAACGAAAGAGTCGCCGTTCGGTCTCCTCCGGGAACTCCTGCTCGTAGACGCCGCCGGACTGCAGGTCGTCGATGTGGATGACATGGCTTTTGCTGTTATTCAAAGAGCGCAGCGCTTCACGGTATGAGAGCTGGATATCCTCCATTTTATGTACCCGGCCGATCCCGATGCGAAATCTGGCATTCAATTGTTCCTCCAACTGAGAAGCCAGCTGCCTTGCGTTTTCCACGATGCGGATGCGGTTCTCATAGGAATCCTGTTCGTCCTGATGGGGAATCAGAAGTACGATGCGGTTGGACATCACGGGTCCTACCAGACAGTTGAGGGAATCCTTGACCAGTGTTCGGAATTCCGGATAAAAATCCTGTGCCTGCACACTCATCCGAACCGGACTGACCAGCTTGCCGTTATCGTATTCGGTGCCGAACTGGACGATCTGGATGGAACCATAGCTTTCACTGATATCCAGAAGCTGCAGATAATAACCGACGTCCTGCATTTCTGTCTGGAAGAGCAGATTGGTGATGATGCTCTGCTCTACGACCGGCACGATGATCTCCAGCTTTTCCTGAATCTGCAGCTGAGAGCTGCGCAGCGCCCGGTTGTGATCCACCTTCTGCATCGCTTCTTCCACGGTGGCAAGAATCGTTTTGCGGGAGAACGGCTTTGTCAGATATTTCTCAACGCCAAGGTCAATGGCTTCTTTCGCGTAATCAAATTTATCGTAGGCGGAAATGATATAAAAGAGGGCAGTGCTGTTGGACTTGCGGATTTCTTTCATGGCCTGAATGCCGTTGATACCGGGCATCTGGATATCGAGAAAGACGATATCCGGATGAAAGCTTTCCGTCTTTTCAATCACAGCCCGGCCTGTCTTGGCAGTTTCCAGCTCACAGCGGTCTCCGTATTGCCCGAGGATCATGGTTGTTAAAGATTCGAGCATGAGCCCTTCGTCGTCAGCAATCAAAATTCGATACATCATTTTCTCCTTTCAAAGCCTGCTGTCGGATGTATTATTTGCAAAAAGTTCATGACTCTGGTGACTTTACCGGAAGCGTGAGAATGACCTCTGTGCCGCAGCCGGGTCCGTCACTCTCAATGTGAAGCAGGTTTTTTTGATTATAATACAGTTCCAGCCGGTGGATCACGTTGGACATGGCGACTCCGGTGGAATTGGAATCTTCTGCAGCAGGGGTGAGGTTATCCTCCAGAATATCACGGATCTTTTCCTGTGTCATGCCGACACCGTTATCCCACACCGAGATTTCAAGGAGTTTTTCATCGGGCCGCCTTACAGTCAGAGTGATGCAGCCTTCCCCCAGATTATCATGAATGCCGTGCTGCACTGCGTTTTCTACAATGGGCTGCAGGATCATGCTGGGAATCCGGATGCCGTCGATGTCCGTGTCTATTTCTTTTTGATAAGTGATATCTCCGGCAAAACGGACGTTCAATATATAAATGTAATTGTCGACAGACTGGATCTCCTCATCCAGTGTCGCGTCGCCGGACATTTTGCGGACGTTGTAGCGGAAAAAGTCGGCCATCCGTTCCAGAAAGACCCCGGTCTTTTCCGCGTCCTCCATGGCCGCGAGCTGCGCCCCGGCATTGAGGGAGTTGAAGAGAAAATGCGGGTTGATCTGTGCCTGCAGGTATTTCAGCTGGGCTTCCTTCAGGTGTGCTTCCATCAGCAGCTCACGTTCCTTGAGCTGTGCCTCCGTTTCCATGCTGTCCTTTAAGCGGTCAATGTACTCGCGGATGCTGGCGAGCATCTGGTTGAATCCGCGGGTCACGACGCCGACCTCGTCTTCATAGACGACGGGAAGCTGCGGAACATCCAGATTGCCTCCGGCCACTTCATGTGCTGTTGTAGAGAGAACCGTCAGCGGGCGGATCATATTGTGCACGAGGATCGTGATAAGCAGCATGCAGATGATAAACACGGCCAGCATGATGATCAGGCTTCCCCTCTCAAGGATCTGCATGGAGGAGATCAGGGCCTGATAATTCGTTGAGTTCTGGCTGAACAGGAGATTGTTCAGCCGGTATATGTACGAGTTAATGTATTCGAACAGCTGTGTTTCCAGCTCATAGGATTCCTTGTACCGTTCCACATTGCGTCCGCGCTTGGCCTGTACTGTGACCGAGGTCTGGTCCAGATAAGTCTCGGACATGTTGCGGATATTTTTTTCCAGCATCAGGATCTCACTGTCAACATTTTCGTTGTTCAGCTCTTCCAGAAGCGCACGGTATTCCTGTTCATAATTGTAATAGTCTTCCAGAGCGGCACTGCTTTTGGTATTCAGGTATTCGTAGACAGAATCCTGAATCTGCTCAAGCGTATCGGAGAGCGTATTGACTGCGACATTACTGGTAAAGACAGAGTCGATCCGCTGGACGGCAGAATTGATCTCATTGATCAGGAACAGGTTCATGCCCAGTACGACCGCCAGAACAAGAATGATCGCGGCATTGATACGGGTCTGGATGGAAGAAAAGAAGGAGAGAGGACGTTTCTTTTTCATGGTGTTATTCCTCCTCTTCCATGGAATCTTCAAGGTAGTCTGCGATATTGTCCTGCGTGATCAGACTTAAGTTTACGCTGTAATAGCTGCTGGTATGACCGAGGGTGTGGTATTCATTGAGAGCGTCAATGCAGTAAGTGCCGACTTCTGCGGTGTCAACCACCAGCGTGGCAGGGATGATGCCCTTCTCAATCGCGTCCAGAATCTGGTCGGAATAATAGAAACCGATGATGGCGGCGCTGCCGACCTCGTTGTAATCAATCAGCGCCTGATAGGCGCATTCCGTCAGCACTTCATCCATGCAGATCAGAACATCCGGAAGCGGAGAGCGGTTGACAAAAAGCTCGCGAATGCCTTCCTCGTAGTCAAAGTCGGACGAGCTCTCCAGATAATACAAAGAGACAGTGACATCCTGTCCGTCTGCTTTCCCCTGCTCAATGGTCCTGGTCAGCTGCGCGGCGGCGAGTGACTGGATCGGGTTGACGGATTCCGCGTCCAGCAGGATCATGATCTCCCCATCCGTCCCGTCCAGGGCGGAAAGGGAAAGCTCCGTATAGGTATCGGCCAGCTGATAGCTGTTCAGGCCCACGTAGCTGATCCGATCGCTGTCAGAATCATCTTCAAGGACGGTGACGACCGGAATGCCGGCTTCTACCGCTTCGTTGATGAGCTCCCTCACTTCGTCTGTGCCGTCCGGCTTCAATATAATGCCGTCGACCTTTGAGGCGATCAGAATACGCAGATAATCCGCGTTCGTATAGGAACTTCCGGCATCCTGGCTTAACAGCTCCAGATACGCATTATTTTCCGCTGCCTCCTGATCCGCGCTCTCATAGATCGCCTGCCAGAGGACGGAATTTTCCGCATCCGGGATCAGCACATAATGCCGGTCATAGGTCTCGGCCGTGGATGTGTCGGGCAGGTCAAGCGCGTCAAGACTGTTGTGAAAATGCGACCAGACGATGGAAAGCAGCAGGACGCAGAATATTAAAATGATCGTTATAATTAAGGAAGATTTTTTCATGAAAACCATTCTATCATAAAACTGTATATTTTCCTATCTGAAAAATGTAAATTTTTGTGGATTTTTTCACGAAATCGCAAAAATGTCCAGTTTTTTTATAGTTGAAAAAATTTGGCATAAAAGAATTTACTGTTTCAGGACAAGAGATTCTCTTTTATGCAATTTGTACATGTGGTACGATACAAACACCAAAAACGTGGACATTTAGCACAGCTTTTTGCGGAAAAACAGAAAGGTTTCTTTCCGATAAAGGGTGCGAGGCCACAGAATATCGAATGGAGGTAGAAACATGAAGTTAAGAAAAATGGCAGTCGCTATGTCAGCAGTTATGGCTCTCGGTGCAATCGCTGTACCGGCAGCAGCAGAAGAAGGGACTCAGAAAGTTGGTATATCTATGCCAACACAGTCTCTGGAACGCTGGAATCGTGATGGTTCCTGGCTGGATGAGAAGATGCAGGAGGCAGGCTATGAGACCATTTTGACTTATTCTGATAATGATTCTTCACAGCAGGTGAACGATATTCAGAATATGCTTGCTGACGGCGTGGACATCCTGATCATTTCCGCTATTGATGGTGAAACACTGAATACGGTTATGGATGAGGCTGCTGAAGCGGGAGTTCCGGTTGTGGCATATGATCGTCTGATCATGAATGATGCTGTATCCTGCTATGTATCTTTTGATAATTACACAGTAGGTCAGCTGCAGGGTGAGTATATTGTAGAAGCACTCGATCTGGAGAATGCGGGCGACGCTACCTACAATCTGGAGATCACCGCCGGCGATCCGGCTGATAACAATGCCGGTTATTTCTATAACGGCGCTATGGATGTTCTGAATCCGTACATTGAGGCTGGTACTCTGGTAGTTGTATCCGGTCAGACGGATTTTGACACGGTCGCTACAGATCAGTGGGATACTCAGACCGCAATGGAGAGGGCGCAGAATATTCTGGCTTCCTACTATGCAGACGGCACACAGCTTGACGTATGGCTTTGCTCCAACGACTCTACCGCTCTTGGTGTAGCACAGGGCATTACTTCTGACTATGCTGGAGACAACACTGTTATCATCACTGGTCAGGACGGCGATGAGGCGAACCTTGCTAATATCAAAGACGGCATCCAGACCATGACCGTTTATAAGAACGTAAATGATGAGTGTACATTTACTCTGGAAATTGCGCAGGCAATTCTTGCAGGTGAGGAACTGACAGAAGCTCTTTGCGAGTCATCTGAGATTGAAGCGGCATATGATACGGAGTCCTATGAAACCAGTGAGGGCAATGCTTGTATTTCATATCTCCTTGTACCTACAGTTATCACGGCTGATAATCTTGATTATCTGGTAGAAGCGGGTCTTTATGCTGAAAACGATGAGGGATATCTTGTATCTGTAGATTCTGTCGAGTAATGTTTGACCAGAATACAGAATCCGGGTAAAGAGAAATCATACCTGTAAAAGGGCGGGGCATCTGTCCCGCCCTTTTATCGAAATTATTTTTTGCCTGGTAAAAATAACAGGCATATGGTATCGAAAGGAGGAAGTCTTTTGGGTGACACTATTCTGGAGATGAAATCCATCACCAAAGAGTTTCCGGGAGTCAAGGCGCTGGACAATGTAAATCTGGTTGTTGAGCGCGGCGAGATTCATGCGCTGATCGGTGAGAACGGCGCCGGGAAATCGACTCTGATGAACGTGCTGTCCGGTATTTATCCGGCAGGCACCTATAACGGTGAGATTTATTACAATGGAGAGCTATGTCAGTTCAGAACGCTGAAGGACAGTGAGGCAAAGGGCATCGTGATCATCCACCAGGAACTGGCGCTGATCCCGCTGCTCACCATCGGTGAGAATATGTTCCTGGGGAATGAAAAACGAAATAAGTTCGGCATGATTGACTGGGATCAGACCTACAGCGAAGCCGAAAAGCATATGAAACAGGTCGGCCTGCATGAGTCCGCTCAGACGCTGATCAAGGATATCGGTACCGGCAAGCAGCAGCTGGTTGAGATCGCGAAGGCATTCTCAAAGAACGTGAAGCTGCTGATCCTGGATGAACCGACATCCTCGCTGAACGACGAGGACGCGAAAATGCTGCTCGACCTTCTGATCGAGTTCAAAAAAGACGGGCTGACATCCATCATAATTACACATAAGCTGAATGAGATTATCTACTGTGCGGATAAGGCGACGATCCTGCGCGACGGCTCGACCATTGAGACACTGGTCAAGGGCATCGATGAATTCAGTGAGGACCGTATCATTAAGGGTATGGTTGGCCGTCCGATGGAGGACCGTTATCCGGAACGCAAGCACAATGTCAGCAAGGAGGTTGGTCTTGAAGTAAAGAACTGGACTGTACATCATCCGCTGTATCCGGAAAAGATCGTGGACGACAACATTTCCTTTAAGGTACATAAAGGAGAAGTAGTCGGATTTTCCGGCCTGCAGGGCGCGGGACGTACGGAACTGGCAATGTCGATCTTCGGCAGAAGCTACGGCACGGATATTTCCGGAGAGGTCTATCTGGAAGGCAAGAAGGTAGACTTAAAGACGCCGGAGCAGGCAATCAAAAATAAAATTGCTTACGTGACAGAGGATCGGAAGACAAATGGTCTGATCCTTGGCGAATCGATCCGTTTTAATACGACGCTTGCACGTCTTGATAAGGTTTGCAATAACGGGATTATTGATACGACAGCGGAAAAGAAAGCTGCGGAGGAAATGACGGAGGAGATGGGTACAAAGACCCCGTCCATTGAGCAGATGATCGGCAATCTTTCCGGCGGCAATCAGCAAAAAGCGCTTCTTGGCAAGTGGATGTTCGCGGAGCCGAATGTGCTGATCCTGGATGAGCCGACCCGTGGTATCGACGTCGGCGCAAAATATGATATCTACTGTCTGATCAACCAGATGGTCGACAATGGGAAATCTGTGATCATGATTTCTTCTGAGATGCCGGAACTGATCGGTATGTGCGACCGCATCTATATCATGAACGAAGGCGAACTCTGCGGCGAAGTGGAGGCAAAGAATACCTCACAGGAAGAGATCATGGGCTACATTATGAGCGCCGCTGCAAAATGAAAGGGAGTGTGTATTCATGGCAAATAACAATGAATCTGTAAGCTCGGGCAAATTTGACATTGCAGGTTTTTTTCGCAAATATACGATGGTTATTGCCCTTGTCGTTGTATTTATCATCTTTTACTTTATGACAGACGGACGTCTGCTCTATGCGCAGAACATGTCCAACCTGTTGCTGCAGAACGGCTATGTGCTGGTTATGGCCTGTGGTATGCTGCTCTGTATCCTGACCGGCGGTAACATCGACCTGTCGGTTGGATCTGTAATCTGTCTGGTCGGCGGACTTGCGGCCGTGATGATTTCCAACTATGGGATGAATGTATATCTGACGATCATCATCTGCCTGCTGATCGGGCTTGCCTGCGGTATCTGGCAGGGCTTCTGGATCGGCTATGTGCGGATTCCTCCGTTCATCACTACGCTGGGCGGTATGTTTATCTTCCGCGGCTTTGGCCGTCTGGTATTGAACAGCAAGACCGTTTCCGTTCAGAATAAAGCGTTCCTGAACATCTTTACTGCCTACATTAAAATTCCTGGGCTGGATACGGATGAACGTATTCTTTCCCCGTTGGTGATCGGCGCGATTGCGGTGATTGTTCTCTTCTACATGAAGATATCCTCCCGCGCAAGCAAAGCAAAAAAAGGCTATCGTCAGAACAGTGCAGTTGCGGATTTCGGAAGCACAGCGGTGATCTCGGTTCTTCTTCTGTGGTACTGCAACCTCCTCTGCCAGTACAAGGGCATTTCTGTCATGCTGGTATGGGTTGTTGCAATCTGCCTCATCTACAACTTCATTACCTCCAAGACCGCGTTCGGCCGTTATTTCTACGCGGTAGGCGGCAATGAGAAGGCGACAAAGCTTTCTGGTATCAATACTGACAGGGTTTACTTTATCGCGTATGCGAACATGGGTCTGCTTGCAGGACTTTGCGGCCTGCTCTGTCTGGCGCGTGTCGGTTCTGTAAACGGTTCAACCGGTAACTCCTTCGAGATGGACGCCATCGGCTCCTGCTTCATCGGCGGCGCTTCCGCATACGGCGGCAGCGGTACGATCGGCGGCGTCATCATCGGTGCACTTCTGCTCGGTGTCATCAATATGGGTATGTCGATCATGGGTATCGGCGATTCCTGGCAGTATGTCGTAAAGGGCGCTGTTCTTCTTATCGCTGTTATCTTCGACGTGCTTTCCAGCCGGAAGACGTCATGATATGTTTTTCACTTGCAGCAGAGACAGTATGAAAATTTTATGTTATTATTCACGGCGCACCTGACACTTGCTGTCAGGCTGCGCCAGATCATGTTTCGTATGTTTGATTTCGCCCCCATGCATCGAAGATGCATTTAAAATGGGGCGAAATCGTTACTTTCACAGCGCAGCTGTGAATAGTAACAAGTTCATTATATAATGGGGATTGGGGTTCTGATATGCCCGGATGAAATGAAAGTGTAAATATAAAGGTAAAAGAAAAAAGACCCGGTCACGGTGGTAATGCCGTGCCGGGTCTTTTCTGCTGTACCAAATGCTGTCTGCAAATCTCTCTGACAGTGCTGTCCGCGGATTCCTCCGTATTTCAATCTTATACGTTCTGGCAGAGCGTAATTACCAGAATATCGTCGGAATCCGGACTTTTGACGAAATAATCCGCAGTCTCGACAGCACGGTAAATCCCGTCGTCTCCCATCTGCCTGGTCACGATGCGGACACATTCCTGCCCGGCTTCATACGCCGCCAGAAGTGAGTCGCTGTGAAAGGTGTCGGCAAACAGCTGCTGATCCTCGGGATGCATGGAAGACGCCCCATGGACGATCAGCTCGTCGAAGTTGCCGGCCGGAGGGCAGGAGGTCGTCGTAAAATTGTCATAAGTCATCATATAATAGCTGTTGCGTGTCAGGTTTGAAAAGATCACGAGAGGGTATCTTTTGAAAATGACTTCCGTGAGCAGCTGCATGGCGCTGGAGCACGGCTGGATCATCAGAATATCCTCAGAAGCACTTTCCTGTGCTTCCAATGGGGTCGCCTGCCGGCTTAAGACGCGGGCAAAATCCTCTTCTGGCATTGGCTTTGCAAACAGAAATCCCTGGATCAGATCACAGCCGCAGGTGCGCAGAAAGCCAAGCTGTTCGCGAGTCTCCACGCCTTCTGCCACAGTAGTCAGGTGCAGCCTTTTCACAAAATCGTAAATGCTCTCCAGCACGATACGGTCCTTGTCATTGCCAAGACCTCCGGAAAGGAGGGAGCGGTCAATCTTTAAAATATCCGCGTCCACATCTTTCACCATGCTCAAAGAAGAGAGACCACTGCCGAAATCATCTATGGCCACATGAAATCCCTGCGCCCGGACAGAAGCGACAAGCGCGATGATCCGTTCCGAATCGCTTGCCAGTGAGGATTCCGTGATCTCCACGTGGATCAGCTCGTGCGGAATCTGCAGCCGATCCGTTTCCGCACAGAGCATTCCGGCAAAATCCGCTTCATCCAGGTGATTTCTGGAGAAATTGACCGCGACGGGGGCAATTTCCTCGCCTGCGTCAAGCCGTTTCTTTAAGAATTGGCACACTTCTTTCAGAATCTGCCAGTCGAGCTCGCAGATCTGGTTGCTCTGCTCCAGATAAGGGACAAACTCACCTGGCGTCCCGATACTTCCGTCGGGCTTTTTCCACCGGGCGAGAGCTTCCGCGCTGGCGAGTTTTCCGCTGAGTGCTTTGTACTGCGGCTGATAATATGCGATAAATTCGTGGTTTTCGAGTGCTTTTTGAATCTGAATCTCTGAATCGGGCATTCCTTCATTCGATAATTCATTTTCCTTTGACAGCATGAGTACCGCCTTTCTTTAGACTGTATTTTTAAATTTGTAACGATTTAAAAAGAGTATATCAAATCGTTTCAGGTTATACAAGGCAAATCTTTTTTTCCGATGCTGTTTTGAACAGCAGGCTGAAAAAATAAAGAAAAGCTTTCCTCAATCCGTTGAAAATATAGAAGCAAGGTTGTATAATCAATTCAGTTTGAGCTTGTGTCGTTTATGATAAAAACGCATGCAAAGGAGATTATATGAATCCTCTGAAAAAAATCTATTGCCGGGTATTCCAGACGGTCTTTAAGATTGCTCTGCCGATCCTGCCTTATCGGAATCCGAAGATCATCGGTTCGGTAAAACAGATTCCGGTGGTACTGGATCGGAAAAAATGCACCCGTGTCCTGATCGTTACGGATCCGGGCATTTCCTCTCTTGGACTGACCAAAGAACTGGAACGGACACTGACGGAACACGGTATTTATTATGCCATGTATGATAAGACAGCTGCTAACCCGACCACGGAAAATGTTGCGGAAGCACTGGCACTTTATCATTCTCAGTTCTGCGAGGCAATCATTGGCTTTGGCGGAGGCTCCAGCATGGACTGCGCGAAGGCAGTGGGAGCACGTGCGGCGAAGCCGGGACAGCCGCTGGAAAAGATGAAGGGCATCCTTCGGGTGCACAAAAGACTGCCGCTTCTGATCGCGGTGCCGACCACGGCCGGTACGGGTAGTGAGACCACACTGGCGGCGGTGATCGTGGACGCGAAGACCCGGCATAAATATGTGATCAATGATTTCTGCCTGATCCCGCGGTATGCGGTGCTCGACCCGAATGTGACACTCAGCCTGCCGCCGTTTGTTACGGCGACGACCGGCATGGACGCGCTGACACACGCGGTGGAAGCCTACATCGGCAACACCACTACGAGGGGCACACGTAAAAATGCCGAGGATGCTGTCCGGCTGATTTTTGAAAATCTGGATCAGGCATATCAGAACGGAAGCAATAAAAAAGCCCGGAAGAATATGCTGCGGGCCTCCTATTACGCAGGCTGCGCATTTACGAAATCCTATGTGGGATATGTCCACGCGGTTGCTCATTCTCTGGGAGGAGAGTACAATGTCCCGCACGGTCTGGCAAACGCGATCCTGCTTCCGTTTGTGCTGGAGGAATACGGCTCCTGCATTTATCCGAAGCTTTCGAAGCTGGCTGTGGCTGCGGGGATAGCCAATGAAAATACGCCTGAAGATCATGCTGCAAAGGCATTTATCCAGGCAATTAAGGATATGAAGAAACGGTTCGGTATCGGAGATACGGTGCCGGAGCTTCAAAAGGAGGATATTCCGAAGCTTGCCCGCTACGCGGATAAGGAAGCGAATCCTCTGTATCCGGTGCCGGTGCTGATGGATGCGAAGGAACTGGAGAAGTTCTATTATCGTGTCATGGCTTAGTGCAGTTGCTGCTGAGAACGCCTGGTTTGCAGAGCCGGAGCGAAATAAGCCGATGATCATCTCCCTGGTTTCAGACAACAGGATGTTACGAAAGGAGCAACATTCGAATGACAGAAAAACAGATTCGGGAAATTGTGGAAAAACAGCGGAAGTATTTTTCATCCGGGGCGACGCTGCATGTGGAAGCACGGCTCAATGCGATCGGCCGGCTGAAAGCCTGCATCCGGAAGCATGAGCGGGAGATCAATGAAGAGCTCAAAAAAGATCTGGGGAAAAGTGCGTTTGAGGGCTATATGTGTGAGACCGGGCTGACCTTAAGCGAGATCAGCTATATGCAGAAGCATACGAGAGCATTTGCAAAAGAAAAGACTGTCCGGACGCCACTGGCGCAGTTTGCCTCACGGAGTTTTACGAAGCCGTCTCCCTATGGCGTGGTGCTGATCATGAGTCCCTGGAATTATCCGTTCCTGCTCACGCTCGATCCGCTTGTGGACGCGCTGGCGGCCGGAAATACGGTCGTGGTGAAGCCGAGTGCTTATTCACCCAATACCAGCGATCTGATCGCGAAGCTGATAAGGGAATGCTTTGATGAATCTTATGTGGCGGTTGTCACGGGCGGACGCGAAGAGAATCAATATCTGCTGCAGGAGCATTTTGACTATATCTTTTTCACAGGAAGCAAGTCCGTCGGACGTGAGGTGATGCGGCAGGCTTCTGAGCATCTGACTCCGGTAACGCTGGAGCTTGGAGGGAAAAGCCCCTGTATTGTGGATCGCACTGCGAATCTTAAGCTGGCGGCAAAGCGCATCGTATTCGGGAAGTTTTTAAACTGCGGACAGACCTGTGTGGCTCCGGACTATATTTACTGCGACCCGGCAATCAAGGATGAACTGGTCCGTCAGATTCGCCTGCAGATCCGGAAACAGTTTGGAAAGGTACCGCTTGAAAACCCGGACTACGGAAAGATCATCAACCGCAAACATTTTGACCGCATACTGGGACTGGTCGATGCCGCGAGAGAGAATAAACGTCTCGTCATCGGCGGGCATGCAGACCCGGATACTCTGCAGATCGAGCCGACGGTCATTGATCATGTGACTTTTGAGGATGCCGTTATGCAGGAGGAAATCTTCGGCCCGGTACTTCCGATTCTTACGTATGATTCGCTGGATCAGGCTGTCGCGAAGATCAATTCCATGGAACACCCGCTTGCTCTGTATCTGTTTACACGCAGTAAGGGCGCGGCACGGATGGTCACGGCAAAGTGTGGTTTTGGAGGCGGGTGTATCAACGATACTGTGATTCATCTGGCGACAAGTGAGATGGGCTTTGGCGGCTTTGGCGAGAGCGGCATGGGTTCCTACCATGGCAAAAAGGGTTTTGACACGTTTTCTCATTATAAGAGCATCGTGGACAAAAAGCTGTGGCTTGATCTGCCGATGCGGTATCAGCCTTATAAAAAACTGTTTGATAAATTAATTCATATGTTTTTAAGATGACATGACAAAATCATTTTTTATCATATTGAGTAATAAAATGTAACTGTGAAGATACCGAACAGTTACAATAAAAACATCATAGAACGGAGAGATAAGAACATGTGTGAGATGAACGCAAAATACCGGCTGGATACGGAGGAAAACCGTGCTTTTCTGAAAGAGATCCGAGAGGATCTTCTGAATTTCGGACATCAGTTTCCATCGCCGGGCGGCGGATCCTATTATCTGGGAGATGATGGGACGCCCTGGAAGGACCGGCCGAGAGAAACCTGGATCACCTGCCGTATGGCGCATGTCTACAGCATCGGTACATTGCTCGGGCATGAGGGAAGCGAGGCGCTTGTCGACGCGGCACTGAAGGGGCTGAACGGAGAACTGCACGATTCGATGAACAGAGGCTGGTATCCGGGGCTGACCGCAGACGGAACGATTCTGCCGGACAAGCAGTGTTACGCGCATGCGTTTGTGATCCTTGCTGCATCCTCTGCGACACTTGCACACAGACCAGGCGCAGAAGAGCTTCTGCGCGATGCGCTTGCGCTTTATGATATGCGTTTCTGGAATGAAGAGGAAGGACTTGCCTGCGACACCTGGAATACCGAGTTTACGGTTCTTGACGATTATCGCGGACTGAACGCGAATATGCATACGGTTGAGGCTTTTCTGGCCACGGCGGATGTGACGGGCAACGATGTGTACCGTGTGAGAGCGGAGCGCATCATCAACCATGTTCTTGACTGGGCTTCGCAGAACAGCTGGCGCATCCCGGAGCACTTTAAAAAGGACTGGACACCTGATCTGGAATGTAATAAAGAGAAGCCGGACGACCAGTTCAAACCATATGGAGCGACGCCGGGACACGGCATTGAGTGGGCGCGGCTGATCACACAGTGGGCACTTTCCGTACCTACTTTTGAAGAGCACACCGGCGTCGTGGGAGAGAGCTTCCTTAAGCCGGAGAAATACATTGCCGCCGCGGAAAACCTGTACAACCGGGCAGTGACTGACGCGTGGAATGTGGATGGAGCACCGGGCATTGTCTACACAACAGACTGGGAAGGGAAACCGGTGGTTCATGACCGTATGCACTGGACACTCGCCGAGGCGATCAATACCTCCGCTGTCCTCTATCGGGCGACCGGCAAAGAAAAGTACGCAGAAGACTATGCACAGTTTATGCAGTATCTGGATGAAAAGGTGCTCGACCATGTGAACGGTTCCTGGTTTCATCAGCTTGACCGCAACAATCAGGTGATCGGGACAGTATGGCCCGGAAAATCAGACATTTACCATGCGCTGCAGGCAACACTAATCCCGTACAGTGAGCCATCGGTATCGATCGCTCCTGCTGTGGCAAAAGGGCTGCATGCATAGAAAAAAGGGGACGGCTCCGCGGAGCCGTCCCTTCTCAGTTAGTTCAATTCAAATGTTTCCGTCTTTTTATCTGCAATCGTACTGTGTTTTCACGGATTTTTAATCTTCATTAATATGTTCTTCTCCCTGCGCGAGGATCGTCCGTACGTGATCGTCAGCGAGAGAGTAGAAGACGGATTTGCCTTCTCTGCGGCTTTTCACGAGACGATTCGTTTTCAGGATGCGCAGCTGGTGAGAGATCGCCGACTGGTTCATGTTTAATGCTGATGCCAGGTCGCAGACACAGACCTCTGCCTCGAACAGTACGTACAGAATGCGGATGCGCGTGGAGTCGCCGAATACCTTAAATAATTCGGCGAGGTCATAGAGCTTTGTCTCATCCGGCATGGTCTCATTTACGATCTGCAGAAGGTTTTCATGCACTTCATATTCATCACAGCCGCAGCAGTCATTTACAGTTATTTTTTCCGACATAATTCACCTCACAGTGTAACCGTTCAGTACCTTCACAGTTTCTTTACAAACAGCGCCCGGATCGCGTTCAATACGGCAAGTATCATGACGCCGACATCCGCGAAAATGGCCATCCACATATTGGCGATACCGAGTGCACCCAGTATCAGGCAGACTGCCTTGACGCCGATTGCAAAGTAAATATTCTGATAAACGATGCGCAGGCATTTGCGGGAGATGCGGATGGCCTTTGAGACCTTCAGAGGGTCGTCGTCCATCAGCACGACATCAGCCGCTTCAATCGCTGCGTCGGAGCCCATCGCACCCATCGCGATGCCGATATCCGCACGGGAGAGCACCGGAGCGTCGTTGATGCCGTCGCCGACAAAGGCCAGCTTTTCTTTCTCACCCTTTTTCGCGAGAAGTTCTTCGACCTTCGTCACCTTGTCAGCCGGGAGCAGTTCACTGTAAACTTCATCGATGCCAAGTTCAGAAGCCACCTGTTCTGCAACACGTTTTGCATCGCCGGTGAGCATCACAGTTTTCGCAACACCGGCCTTTTTCAGACTCTTTATCGCTTCTGCTGCGGTCGGTTTCACGATATCTGAGATCAGGATGTGTCCTGCGTATTCGCCGTCGATGGCAATATGGACGACCGTACCGACATGGTGGCAGTCCTGCCAGGCGACGCCGAGACGGTTCATCAGCTTTGTGTTGCCGGCCGCGACCATCCTGCCATCTACACGGGCGGTGACGCCGTTGCCGCCGATCTCTTCCATATCACTGACACGGCTGCGGTCGATCGGCTTTCCGTAAGCGCGCTGCAGACTTTTGCTGATCGGATGTGAAGACGCGCTCTCCGCGAGTGCCGCGTATTCGAGAAGCTGCTCCTGATCCATGCTGTTGTGATGAACGCCGCTTACTTCAAACACGCCCTTTGTCATGGTGCCGGTCTTATCGAACACCACAATTTTCGTCTGCGAGAGCGTTTCCAGATAATTGGAACCCTTGACCAGCACACCGGCGTTGCTCGCACCGCCGATACCGGCAAAGAAGGAAAGCGGGATACTGATGACCAGCGCACAGGGGCAGCTGATGACAAGAAAAGTCAGAGCCCGGTAGATCCAGTCGCCCCACTCCGGGGAAAGCCCCATAAAAAGTATACGTACAAGCGGCGGAAGGATTGCCAGCACCAGCGCGCCATAGCAGACCGCGGGCGTATAATAACGGGCGAATTTAGAGATAAAGTTCTCTGATTTTGATTTACGCGAGCTGGAATTCTCCACCAGTTCCAGTATTTTGGAAACGGTTGATTCACCAAATTCTTTTGTCGTTCGGATACGGATCAGACCGGTCATATTGATGCAGCCGCTGATCGCCTCGTCTCCTTTTTCAACCTCGCGCGGCAGGCTTTCACCGGTCAGCGCACTGGTGTTCAGCGCAGTCTTTCCTTCAATCACAATGCCGTCAATCGGCACTTTTTCACCCGGCTGCACGACGATCGTTGAGCCAATCTCTACTTCGTCAGGATCGACTTTTTCCAGCTGCCCCTCGCACTCGATATTGGCGTAATCCGGGCGGATATCCATCAGGTCGCTGATATTGCGGCGGCTCTTGCCGACTGCGTAGCTCTGGAAGAGTTCGCCGATCTGATAGAAGAGCATGACAGCCACACCTTCACTGTAATCCCCGAGAAGAATGGCGCCGAGCGTAGCGACCGCCATCAGGAAATTCTCATCAAAGACCTGACGGTTGCGGATGCCTTTTCCCGCTTTCTTCAGGATGTCGTAGCCGATGATAAGATACGGAATCATAAAGAGGCCGAAGCGAAGATACCCGTCGATCGGCAGGCAGGAGAACAGTATCATCAGGGCTGCCGCAGCGAGGATCCGGATCAGCATTTTTTTCTGCTTCTTATTCATAGCTCATGTCCCTTTCCATAACATTATCTTATAGATAGATCTCGCAGTCGTCCTCCACCTTTTTGCAGTTCTTCAGGACTTCCTTCATGACGGATTTTGCATCCTGGCCTTCCTCAAATTCCACGATCATCTTCAGTGCCATGAAGTTCACGGTCGCGTCTTTCACACCGGCAGTTTTTTTGGCGGCTTCCTCCATCTTGTTCGCGCAATTGGCGCAGTCTACGTCGATCTTGTAGGTCTTTTTCATTGCTTTGTCCGTCCTTTCTGATTTAAATGAGCGAATGATTAAATGAACAAATGAACAACTATTCATATGTATAAGACCATTATAGAATATATGGCGCATTTGTCAAGTAAAATATAAGCCTGGTAGTTCTTTTCGGCTTCAAACTGCTTATTATCCATTGCTGTCACCACCTTAGAAACGGCTGCGGATGGCTGATTTCGCCATTTGCCAGAGCCGTGTTCGTCTGTTTCGCAGCAGTCTTTAACGTTTCCAGCTTTTCTTTTGTCTCAGAGACTGCCTCGGTGAGCAGCTTCTGTTTCTGTGCCAGTAGTTCCGTATTTGTCGGGTCAAGCTTCAGGAGTTGCTCTACGTCCTTCAGCTGGGACGCTGATCGTCCAGTGGACGAACGCTTAGCGCCGACCGGAGCGAAGCGGAGATGCGTGGACTTCATCTCTTTGTTTACACTGCTCAGTGCTTTTGACAGACCTGTGGTATCGCCGTTAATCTCTACTGTAATACCTTTAATCCTGCTTGTTGCCACGCTCCGTCACCTCGCTTTCTGGCATTAAAAAGAGCCGATTGCTCGACTCTTTGAAAAAGAAAAGGCACCGCTGTAACGATGCCTTATAAGTTTTGTAATACATTTATAATTTGTATCTGGTGATTTTCTTCCAGTTCTCTGGAAATCCCATTTTTTTCAATAATTCGGTTTGCGTTATTCCTTGTTGATTTTTGGAATGATTATCGATCAGGCGTGTCAGCCTTCGCTTTAACTCCCGAAAATCTTCTCTCGGTAATAAATATCTTAAAGTAATTATAACTGCAAACAGATCATGTTTTCCATAAATATACTGATTGCCATTTTTAGGAATCTGCAGCTTATTATGTATAGGAAAATCTGGGATACTTTCCACATTTCTGTAGGAAAACAGGCGTTCTCCATGGGCGCAGACATTGCGAAAGCGAACAAGATAACGCAAAACCTGCTTTAACTGGCTTTCATTGATTCCCTGAAACTCACTGCTAATTTTGAACTGTATGTCCTGAGGGAGCACCGAGTACATGACTGAAATATTGCCAAAAGTCAAAGCATTCTTTAAAATCCAGAGTGGAATGTTCCCATGGACAGTCCGTGCATGATTGATGTAATGATAATCCGTATTGCGTGTAACATATTTTGCCAATACATGATCAACCAGCTTATCAATGTCTGCTTTATTTCTCCTGCCGGAATAATTAGAATTTTGTTTATTTAAATACGCATTCTGAGACTCTCCGTATTTTTCGCAAAAAGCATATGACAGTAGCGACTTGATGTGGTTTTCTACCCGTAAGATATAGCTCAGGAAAAGTTCTCTGAGCATACGGTCCAAGTCATACAACGCGACAATGTCTTCAAGACGGGTACCATCTCGGTATGCCTTCGTTGTAGGATTTTAAAAAAAGTCCTTATAGCCGCTGATTAAAGAATAATAACTGGTTCGTTTTAGCACATTTTCAGCATATTCGCGATCCGCAATCAGCAGCCCTTTTTCATTTATCAGCTTGTCTATCTGCTGTTCGTATGTCAAAAAGCACTTTGCTATAAAACCACCACCTAATCACAGAAAAAAAGAGGAGCCCCCGCAGGTTCTCCTCCGGTCACAGGCCTCACAGGTGTCTGCAACGCATTCACTGGCTGTATATTAATTGAAATCACTTGGAAAGTCAAGAGTTCTGCCAGATATTTTTAATATATGCGAAGGCTCCATTTTTATTCATAGATATAAAAGCAGTGGCATTGCCATCTGTCAAAATCTTCTTGATCAGCACGCCGTTGTCATCTAGCGTCTCCTTTAAGATGTCCGTGCGGAAGGACTCCGGAATCAGCGCAAGCTTCAGGTCGCCTTCATAACCCATACTTCCATTTCGTAGAGCACCTCGTACAGACGCTCACTTTCAATCCATACTTCGCTCTTGTTATAATAAATTCCATATTCCGTGAGTACCGTTTCCACCTGCGCTTCTAAGTCAGGGTCTTTCTTATCCGTGTACAGCTCGATGTGCAGGACGTTTACCGTAAAATACACGATGGAGGAACACTCACAGGCAGTCGTCACGAGCCTTGATGTAGTTCGTGTAGGAGTAAATCAAGAAACGCTCACATCCCGTATATGGGCGTTTTTCTTTGAATAA
>JAJQHQ010000064.1:0-4922 GCA_021199655.1 Lachnospiraceae bacterium
GAGCGAAGACTGATGAAGCAGGAAGCCCATTGGCTTCAGACAATGGGCAGTTCACAAATGCTGCTGAAAATGCGCTGAAAAATGTCATTCTTTTTTTAAAAAAAGTATTTGACAAATCAAAATCGTAAGTATATAATAAGCGATACTGATGAGGCATGTGTGCATAGCTCAGCTGGATAGAGCGTTTGGCTACGGACCAAAAGGCCGGGGGTTCGAATCCTCTTGCACACGCTATAGAGCAGGACCGCAGATCTTTGAAAGGTTTGCGGTTTTTCTTTTTTTCATCTCTGGTATCTAACAATTTCCCGATGATATAAAATGATAGAACAAAATAAAACAATATGAGACATAAATAAGAAAAAATAAAACTAAAAAAAGGTTAAGAAACATATTGACAGACGGAAAGCTATATGTTATCATGCATTTACAAATACAAATGAGAAAGGCTGAAGTCGAAGCCAAAAGTGCGGATCATCATGAGGAAAACAAAATTTTACAGAGAAAAGGAGAGCATTTATGAAAAAACAAAGCACGCACGGCAATTCCGGACAGAAGCCTTATACGGATTCGGGATTTCATAACGATCAGAAAAGTTTTACATATGAAGATTTTGAAGGGGAGCTGGATATCCCAGCGGAGGATATTCTGCGGGAACCGCAGGCACAGTATAGCTATCATCGACAGGGTGAGTACACGCTGGAAGATTATTACGCGCTGCCGGATGATCAGCGCGTGGAGCTGATCGACGGTGTATTTTATTTGATGGATGCACCGACAGTTACACATCAGTATGGTTTGATGGATGTATGCATACAGCTGGAGACTTATATCAGATCACAGAATGGCACATGCCTTGCGCTCCCTTCTCCTGTGGATGTGCAGCTGGATTGTGACGACCGGACGATGGTAGAACCGGATATTGTAGTTGTCTGCGATTGGGACAAGATCATCAATCGTTGTATTTATGGCGCACCGGATCTGGTGATGGAAGTTCTTTCTCCTTCGACATCGAGGAAAGATCAGACGATCAAGGTCAAAAAGTACCAGAATGCAGGTGTGAGAGAATACTGGACGATCGATATTAAGAAAGAGCGGGTTGTGGTATATGATTTTGCTAATGACCGGGCTCCGGCCATTTATGGTATTGATCAGCCGGTTCCGGTACAGATTTTTGATGGGAAATGCCGGATTTCGTTCGACAGGATTTATGAGAAAGTAAGACGAGTGCAGGAAAATGAGCGAAGAAGAGCGGACAGAGGACAGAATTGAGGGCGGATAATATAGATAAAAGAATACAGGTGGCTTTGAAGAAGCTGAACCGTTACGAACACTAAAATGCAGCATTTAAGAAATGAAAATACAAATATGTAGGAATGCAGAAACACAGGGGGAAGGTCATGGGGAAGCAAAAAGGAGAAGCTGTGTTGGGAAAAAAGAATGAGCCGGTGCACAGGATGTATTATAACTCGCCGATCGGGAAGCTTTGCCTGGAGGACGACGGGGAAGCGCTGACTGCTTTGTATTCGGCTGAAGCTCTGGAGCGGGGGAAAGGATTAGAGCCGGATGCAGATGTGCAGCCTGATTTGTGCTCATACAATCAACAGGAACCGTTAGCGTGTCAGGAATCGGAATTATTGCAGCGTGCCTGTGAAGAACTGGATGAGTATTTTTCCGGCATACGGGAGACATTTGACATTCCGCTGCATCCGCAGGGGACGGAATTTCAGAAAAAGGTGTGGAACGCGCTGCGGGAGATTCCTTTCGGAGAGACAAGGAGCTACGCGGATATCGCGGAGCGGATCGGCCAGCCGAATGCCTGCCGCGCGGTCGGCGGCGCGAACAATAAGAACCGGATTCTCATTATGATTCCCTGCCACCGTGTGATCGGGAAGGATGGAAGTATGACCGGTTTTGGATGCGGGATCAATGCAAAGGAGTATCTGCTACGGCTGGAGCATCTGCCTGCGGAGGTACCTGAAAAAACGGATGTACAGGGCAAAGAAAGAGAGGACAAAGACAGAGAGGACAAAGATAGAGAAAATAAAGACAGGAAAGATGTGCTCAGTGAAGCCGAGCTGGCTTATGAGTACATTCCGGAAGAGGAGTTTTATGGAACAGGAAAGTACAACATCAAAGATTATTATGCGATTCCGCAGGAGAGGCGCGTGGAGTTGATCGACGGTCATATTTATGATATGGCGGCGCCTGGCACGGTTCATCAGTTTGCAGTAGCTGAGCTCACCTTTCAGTTTAACTTATATGTTCGCTCTAAGGGCGGAAACTGCCGGGTGTATCCCTCGCCCATAGATGTGCAGTTGGACTGCGACGACAAGACAATGGTACAGCCGGATGTGGTAGTAATCTGTGACAGAGATAAGATCATAAAACGCTGTATATATGGCGCACCGGATCTGGTGGTCGAAATTCTCTCTGATTCTACTGCATACAAAGACACGGTAGTAAAGCTTTGTAAATATATGCTGGCGGGCGTGCGGGAATATTGGATTGTTGATCTGAAACGGGAAAAGGTGGCCGTATACGATGCGACAGGCGGAAGCAGAGCAGGCATAAATGGAGCAGACATAAATGTGGAAGACGAAAATGAAGCAGCTACAAATGAAGCGGGCGCAAATGTGCCAGACGGAAACAGGGCAGGCATAAGCAGCCGCACGACGATCTATGGGATGGATCAGCCGATACCGGTACGGATTTTTGATGGAGATTGTCAGATTTCATTTGACGAGATCCGTGAGGAAACAAGGAGAATTTTAAATCCTTCACAAGAAGATGAGTGAAAGGAGCCGAAAGCAACTATAAAGCAAAAATCACCAGTCAGAGACCGGTGATTTCCTGCAGAACATGGATGAAACTGAAAAAATGCATTGAGGTGCAGACACTTATGGTGTTTATCTGCGGCTGATTGTACCTGATATACGACGCCGATACCTGCGGCTGATTGCTCCTGATATACGTATTGCAGCAATCATCCCAGATGCATGATCTGGATCAGCAGCAGCCAGCTTAAGCTGTAATAGGTAACGACTGCAACCAGGTCGTTGATGGTCGTGATCAGCGGACCGGAAGCGACTGCCGGGTCGACGTGGATCCTGTTGAAAAACAGCGGGATGCAGGTACCGACCATTCCCGAGATCAGCATGGCGACCATCAGAGAGAAACCGACACAGCCTGACACGGCGAAAGCGAAACCGAAGGTTGCTCCTTTAAAGAAACGGATATAAAGTCCGACGACCACGACGGATATGGATCCCAGCAGAAGTCCGTTGCACAGACCGACATTCATCTCTTTCCAGACCAGAGAAAGCTTCTGGCGCCCGGTCAGGTTCTCATCCATCAATACACGGATGGTGACAGCCAGGGACTGGGTGCCGACATTACCGGCCATGTCGAGGATCAGGGACTGGAACGCCATGATGATCGTCAGCTGGCTTACCACAGCTTCAAATGCGCCGACTACAGAGGAAACGAGCATGCCAAGCACCAGGAGAATGGACAGCCAGGGGAGACGCTTCTTCATGCTTTCCCTGAGCGGCTCATTCAGATCCTCCTCCGCGGACAGACCTGCCAGCTTTGCGTAGTCTTCCCCCATCTCACTGTCGACCAGTTCTACAATACTCTGTGAAGTGATGATTCCCAGAAGTCGATTCTCATCGCTGAGCACGGGGATCGAGTCCTCGGAATAGTCCTTCAGCTTTTCAATACAGTCGTCGATGGAGGTGTGGCCGTATACATAAGGATACGATGTGGAGATCAGATTCTCCAACGGCGTATCCCGCCGTGCGATGATCAGGTCCTTCAGGTCGATGGCTCCGTAGAAAGTGCCGTCCTCCGCCACGGTAAACAGTGTCGTGATATTGTCATTTTTCTCTGCCTGCTCAATCAGCGCGCTCATGGCTTCCTTGATGGTCAATGTCTCGCGGAAACTGATGTAGTTGGTCGTCATGCGGCTGCCGATTTCATCTTCATCAAATACAGAGATGATCGAGATGTCATTCCGGGCTTCCTCATCCATGAGACCGACAAACAGCTGCCGTTTCTCACGGGAGACAGATTTGAGAATCTCCACGACGGTATCAGTCTCCATTTTTGAAAGGATACCTGCGGCTTTTTTGACATCCATCTCGTCCAGATATTTGAGAGTTTCCTCTTCATCGGTATGTTCAAAAATATCGGAGAGCATATCCTGTCCCAGGATGCGGAACAACTTTTTCTGCTCGACACTTGAAAGATCTAAAAGCGCCTCGGCCAGATCGTTTTCGTGGTAATCGTCAAGCTTGCTGCGCAGAACACCCGGGGAGATATCACTCCGGATGATCGCGACAATTTCTGATTTGAAATCCTGAACTTTCGGCTCCATATTGTTCTCCCTCCTCTCTCAATATATGGGAATGCACAAAAATGCATTCTTTTATAAAGAGTTACCCAAACAAAGTTCGTAACTGTTCATTATAACATTGCATTATTACATGGAATGGTTACGAATGCACAACAAAAATAATGAAGAACTTTCATTCTTCAAAAATACAAACGTTGTGGTCGGTTGGAAAACAGGATTGGAAGCAGAATTGCGGCTAAAAGAAACAGAACAGACCGCTGCTGCATTTCCACCCTGTGTCGCTACTTCGACTTCGACCGTCACCAGCGTCCATTCTGTTCACCTGCCTCTCATTGATTGTTATAATTCAGATGGATCGTGCCGGAAAACAGATTATGAATATCTGCTGTTCTGCACAACATCTTTATTGTAGCAAAAGAATCGGGCGGGCGCAAGCGCTTTTCTAAAATTCGTGCGTAAATTCCCGGTAAAACCGTAAAAGTCACGATTGATTCTTTCTGTTGTGTAAATTATAATGTGAGCTGAAGGGATTTTCGCTGCTTGCAGCAGAAAATCACAAGGCTCAATG
>JAJQHQ010000064.1:5022-74113 GCA_021199655.1 Lachnospiraceae bacterium
AGTAAGAATGTGAGCTGAAGGGATTTTCGCTGCTTGCAGCAGAAAATCACAAGGCTCAATGAGCAGCTATGCTGCGAGTAAGAATGTGAGCTGAAGGGATTTTCGCTGCTTGCAGCAGAAAATCACAAGGCGGGGCGAGCAGCTATGCTGCGAGTAAGAATGTGAGAAAGCAGACGGATGGAGGAGGAATACATCTCATATGGATACAGTAAGACTTGGAAAAACAGAGATCGTGACGAATAAGAACGGATTTGGCGCACTGCCGATCCAGCGGGTGAGTGATGAGGAAGCGGTGAAGATCATCCGTAAGGCATATGACAGCGGAGTCACCTTTTTTGATACCGCAAGATTCTATACAGACAGTGAGCACAAGCTGGGGCTGGCGCTCTCGGATGTGCGGAATCATGTGTTTATTGCCTCAAAGACGGCTGCTGTGAAGCCGGAGGATTTCTGGAAGGATCTGGAGACGACCCTGACGAATCTGAAGACGGATCATCTGGATATTTATCAGTTCCACAATCCGTCCTTCTGTCCGAAGCCGGGAGATGAGAGCGGCGTCTATGAGTGTATGTTAAAGGCGAAGGAACAGGGCAAGATCTTACATATCGGTATCACGAACCACCGCCTGAAGGTCGCAAATGAGGCAATCGAGTCCGGACTTTATGAGACGCTGCAGTTCCCGTTCTGCTATCTGGCGACAGAGGAGGATGAAAAGCTGGTGGCGGCCTGCAAGGCGGCGGACATGGGCTTTATCGCGATGAAAGCGCTTTCCGGCGGACTGATCACCAACTCAGCGGCGGCTTACGCTTTTGAGGCGCAGTATGACAACGTGCTTCCGATCTGGGGTGTGCAGCGGATGAGTGAACTCGAAGAATTCCTCTCCTATATTGTCTGTCCGCCTGTGATGACGGATGAGATGCGGGCATTGATCGAAAAAGACCGCAAAGAGTTGATGGGCGAATTCTGCCGCGGCTGCGGCTACTGCATGCCGTGCCCGGCCGGGATTGAGATCAACAACTGTGCGCGAATGTCGCTGATGATCCGGCGTGCTCCGTCTGCGGCACAGCTGACACCGGAAATGCAGGCGAAGATGATGAAGATTGAGGAATGCCTGCACTGCAACAAGTGCAAATCGAAGTGCCCGTATCATCTGGATACGCCGACTCTGCTGGCGAAGAACCTGCAGGATTATAAAGAGATTCTGGCGGGCAAAGCATATTAATACAGTGAGGATGAAAAGTGATGTTGACGGAACGAATTGAAGCAATCAGACAGAATTATGTAAACAGTAAACCCTGTATTTCCACAGACCGGGCGCGGATCTGGACGGAATCGCACAAAAGGACGGAAGGACAGCCGGTCTGCATCCGCCGCGCACAGGCATTTTATGATACCTGCGCGGAGCTTGGCGTACATATCTTTGACGGGGAGCTGATCGTCGGCGCGATCGGCGAGTTCCGGAAGTGCGGGATCCTGACGCCGGAATTTTCCTGGAAATGGGTGGATCAGGAAATGGATACCTTCTCGGAGCGTGCGCAGGATCCGTATGTTATGACACCGGAGCAGTGTGAGTATGTGCGCGAGGAGATTTTCCCATACTGGAAGGGCCAGTCTCTGGAGGAGATTTTTCTTGCAAGGCTGCCGAAGGATACGGCAAAGATTGGTGTGGACACGGGCATCATTGACAACGACTCCAAGTGGAGACAGGCCGTGGGCGAGATCACGCCGGACTATCAGGATGTGCTGTTCCCGAAAGGATTTGGCGGTATCATAAAGGAAGCGGAAGAGAAAAAAGCGGCCTTGTCGTACGCAAAGGCGGAGGATCAGGAAAAGATCGAGTTTTATGATTCGATCATTCTCACCTCAAAGGGCATCATCCTCTATGCGAACCGTTATGCCGATGAAGCGGAGCGCCTCGCAGCTGCAGAAGAAAACGAGAGCCGAAAAGCAGAGCTTCTGCGGATCGCGGCTGTCTGCCGCAGAGTACCGGAGTATCCGCCGGAAAGCTTTTATGAGGCGATACAGTTTGTGTGGTTTACGCAGATCGGCGGTATTTTGTCGGAGAATCCGCTGTCCTTAAACCCGGGCCGGTTTGATCAGTATATGGACCCTTATTATGAAAAAGATCTTGCCGCGGGAACGATCACACCGGATGAGGCGCAGGAGCTGATTGACGCGCTGTGGCTGAAATATTCCGAATGGGTATGGACGATCTCCGCGAATACGGCGGACTATTTTGCAGGGTATAACCAGTTCCAGAACCTGACAGTCGGCGGTAAGACGCGGGAAGGGCTGGACGCGACGAATCCGGTGACGTTTATGGCGATGAAAGCGACCGAGGAGGTCAAAACACATCAGCCGGGCTTAAGTGTGCGTGTGCATCAGGACTGCCCGGAGGAGTTTATGTCTGCGGTCACGCATCTGGTCAGCACGGGTACCGGATTCCCGGCGATCCACAACGACAGCGTCGGCTATCAGATGCTGATCAACGCGGGCTATGAGCCGGACGACGCGAGAGACTGGAACAACTGCGGCTGTGTGGTTCCGCATTTCAGAAAGACGGGAGAGTGGACAGCCGCGGTCAACATGAATTTCGGCTCGGCGATCGAATACGCGCTGAATGAGGGCAAAAGCCTGATGACCGGCGAAACCATGGGCCTCACCGAAAAGCCGGCGGCGGAATTTACTTCCTATGAGGAAGTGGAAGAGGCGTTTTTCCGCCAGTTCAAAAACCTCTGCTATCATTCCGTGGTGCTGACCACGACCGCGCAGCGGGTGCATTATGAGACAGTACCGAGACCATTCCTTTCCTCCTGTATGGAAGAATGTATGAAAAACGGTACAGACCTTAGCAGGGGCGGCGCGAAGTACAACGTCGGTCCGGTCATCACCGGCATCGGTCTGGCTGTGACGGCTAACTCACTGGCAGCCGTGAAAAAGCTGGTCTTTGAGGATCATGTCTGCACGATGAAAGAGCTGACAGACGCTTTGACCGCGAACTGGGAGGGCTATGACGAGCTGCGGGAAAAGGCGCAGGCAGTGCCCAAGTACGGGAACGACGACGATTATGTGGATCGGATTGCGATTAAGATCGCGAATTTCTTCTATCATGAAATCCACTCTTATAAGGATATTTTCGGCTCTCCGTTTACGACGGCGTTTATGGGAATCAGCAACTATATCCCGATGGGCCGCGTACTCGGGGCGACGCCGTGCGGACGCAAAAACGGCGAGCCGTCAAGCGAAGGCGTATCTCCTTACGTGGGAACCGATACTTCCACGCCGCTTGCGGCCATGCGTTCGGCGGTAAAGCTGAATCAGGAGGTGCACTCCGGCGGCACGCTTCTGAACCTGCGGCTGAACCATGATCTGGTGAGCACAAAGCGCGGGCAGGCGAATTTAGGCTCCATGATCCAGAACTTCTTCTCGCTCGGCGCGTTCCACGTACAGTTCAACACGCTTTCCAGCAAGGTGCTGCGGGATGCGCAGGCGCACCCGGAGAATTACAGGGATCTGCTGGTTCGCGTGGCGGGATACAGTACGCAGTTTGTTAACCTGTCAAAGTCCTTACAGGACGCGATCATTGCGAGGACCGAGCATGCAGAACTGTAATTGCAATGACGGCTATATTATGCAGATGCAGAATTTTTCCGTAAATGACGGGGACGGTATCCGTACAACGATTTTTCTGTACGGCTGCCCTCTACACTGCATCTGGTGCTGCAACCCGGAAAATGCGTATTGTCCGGAGCAGGAGATGCATCATATGACTCTGGATGAAGTCGATAAAAAAATATCCAGACAGGCGCTGTTTTACCGGGGCAATGGGGGCGGCATCACGTTTTCCGGCGGAGAGGCGACCGTGCAGCAGGGGTTTCTGCGGGCCATGGTCAATCGCTTTTATGATAAGGGATACGACCTTTCCCTGGAGACCTGCGGGGCTTTTTCTTTCGATGAGGTGAAGGACATCCTGCAGAAAATGAGCCGGATCTTTATGGATCTGAAGTTGTTTGACGATAAGCTGCACCGGTTCTTTACCGGCGCCTCCAATGCGGTGATTTTGAAGAATATCCGGCGGACGGCGGCGCTGCAGGTGCCGATGGTCGTCCGGATTCCGGTAATCGTGGGCGTCAACGCGTTTAAGGAGAATATAGAAGCGACATGCGCGTTTCTGGAAGAAGTACAGAGCTCCCATCCAGCGGCTCCTTTTATGACGGCGGACGGACAGGAATCCGGTCCGGCGGATATTTCGCTGGAATTTCTTCCTTATCATCGATATGGGATGGACAAGTATACAAAGCTTGGGATACCCGATCCGGATGCGCGTTATGAGATGCTGAGGGGGCAGGCAAACGGGCGTTTGGAAAATTCTCGGGCAGAGCAGCAGATGGAACCGGGCATGATACAGGATATGCATAATGTGGAATCATTCCCTCATGGGTTTTCCTTTGCGGAACGGATGGAAATCCCGTCTGAAAAACTGCTGGAAAAGTATCGGGAGATTGCTGCTGCGCATCATATACGCACAGTATCGTTTCGTTAAGAATTCGGAACTATTCATAATCGGAGATGGAAATGAAGCGGATTACCATTGGTGAACTTTTATGTCTGCGGCAAGAGGCCGCAGGCGTTGTGATAGATATGCGTACAGAAGCGGATTACCGGAAAGGAACGGTTCCGGGCGCGGTGCATATTGACGCGGCAGAGATCAAAAAGAACAGGGAAGTACTGCCGAAAGGGCAGCCGCTCTGGCTTTTGTGCCATACCGGAGATGAAAGCGATGAGCTGGCATGTGATCTGGAGGAGGAAGGGTTTGATGCGTACAGCGTGCAGGGAGGCTACCGGGAATATCTGCGGTACCGGCTGCAGGGTGCGCTGGATGAGCAGCCGTCTCATGGAAAAAAGAATACGGGGCCGGACAATGCGGCTGTAAACGATTCGACACGGGTCGACGCGGCGAACAGAGAAACGCTCTCTCGCGAATGCTCGGCGGAACGAAGTATCATCAAAAAGTTCCGCCGCGAACTCTGGTGCCGGTTTACAAAAGCAATACAGGAGTATGAGCTGATACAGGATGGCGACCGGATCGCAGTCTGCATTTCCGGAGGAAAAGATTCCATGTTGATGGCAAAGCTGTTTCAGGAGCTTTACCGGCATGGACGGCGGAATTTTGAACCGGTCTTTCTGGTGATGAACCCCGGCTACAACGATGTGAATTATCAGAGAATTCTCGATAACGCGCGTCTTTTAAATGTGCCGATCACCGTGTTTCGATCAGAAATATTTGATATAGTGGCTTCAGAGGAAAGCTCCCCCTGCTATTTGTGCGCCCGGATGCGCCGCGGCTATCTGTACAGCAAGGCCAAAGAGCTGGGTTGCAATAAGATCGCGCTTGGCCATCATTATGACGATGTGATTGAGACGATTCTGATGGGGATGCTGTACGGCGGACAGGTGCAGACGATGATGCCAAAGCTGCATAGCAATAATTTCGAAGGCATGGAGCTGATCCGCCCGATGTACCTGATCCGGGAGAAGGACATCATTCGCTGGGCACAGTATAATGACCTGCATTTTATTCGGTGCGCCTGCCGGTTTACGGAAAACTGCGCCTCCTGCGGTGGGACGGAAAAGGGTTCGAAACGGGCCGAGATCAAGCAGCTGATTGCTTTTCTCGCCGAGCGCGATCCGGAGGTGGAGAGTAATATCTTCCGCAGTGTTGAGAATGTCAATCTGAACACCGTGATCGAGTGGAAACAGGACGGTGTGCGGCATCATTTTCTGGATACGTATGGGGAAAAGTTCTGAGAACAGCAGAACAATTAAGCGAAAGACAGAATGATAAGATAGAATCAGGAGTAAGATACATAATGGAGAAAGACTTAACACAGGGAAGTGTACTGAAGGTGCTGCTGCGGTTTTCGCTGCCGTACCTTCTTTCCAGCTTTTTACAGACGTTTTATGGGATGGCTGACCTGTATGTGACAGGACAGTTCAACGGCGCGGCAGCCATCTCGGCCGTGTCGATCGGCAGTCAGGTCATGCATATGCTGACGGTAATGATCGTCGGACTGGCGATGGGATCAACGGTTGGACTGGGCGTGTCGATCGGTAGTAAGCACACGGAGCGGGCGTCGCGGATCATCGGAAACACGGTAACACTGTTTGCAGCGGGATCCGTGATACTTGTCGTGGTGCTGATGGCTGCAAGGAACGGAATTATTTCTGTGATGTCCGTTCCGACAGAAGCCGTTGTACAGACAAGGGAGTATCTGACCATCTGCTTTGCCGGGATTCCGTTTATCACGGCTTACAATGTGGTCAGCAGCATTTACAGAGGCATGGGCGATTCGAGGAGTCCGATGTATTTTGTCGGAGTGGCGTGCGTACTGAACATTGCGCTGGACTTTCTGTTCATCGGCGGATTGGGTATGGGCGCTGCCGGCGCAGCCTGCGGCACAGTGATTTCACAGGCGGCGAGCGTGGTGTTCGCGCTGTTTTTCCTGAGAAGAAAAGCTTCCGGCAGGACGCAGCGTGTGAGAAAGAATGCCGTCAAAAACGCTTCCGAAGATGTGAAAACTTCAAAAGACATCTTTGCAGGCAGCGGAACAAACAGCAGTATCGGTGCCGCTGCAGGCAACGTCCTGCGGTTTACAAAAAAAGACTTTCTGCCGGAAAAGTCTGTCATTTCAGATATTCTGAATGTGGGCGTCCCGGTCGCTTTTCAGGACGGATTTATACAGATTTCCTTTCTGGTGATCACCATGATCGCGAACCGGCGCGGCGTCGATGTGGCTGCCAGCGTCGGTATTGTTGAGAAAATCATCAGCTTCCTGTTTCTGGTGCCGTCTGCGATGCTTTCCTCTGTATCCGCGATCGCGGCGCAAAACCGCGGAGCCGGTCAGCATGAACGTGCGAGAAAGACTCTGTATTACGCGATGCTGGTGTCTGTGTCGTTCGGTGTTATCTGTTTTGTTCTTTGCCAGTTTTTGCCGGAGCAGTTTGTGGGACTGTTTTCGAGCGAGGAGACGGTGCGTGTTCTTGGAGCTCAGTATCTGCGTTCCTATTCTGTAGACTGTATCGTCGCCAGCATCCATTTCTGCTTCAGCGGATTTTTCTGTGCTTACGGAGTGTCCGGATTTTCCTTTGCCCACAATCTGATCTCCGTCTTACTGGTGCGGATCCCCGGAGCGTACCTTGCGACAAAGCTTTTCCCGGATACGCTGTTTCCGATGGGGCTGGCGGCGCCCGCGGGCTCTACGTTGTCCGCGCTGATCTGTGTGGCACTGTTTTTGATATTCCGTGAGAAGTTTGGACGTGAACGAAAATTCAATAAGTAAATTTTTCCCTCGTAACTGTGAGAATACGGAACAGTTACTCATTCTTCAGCTGATTATGAGGAGGAATACCTTGCGGGAACTTGAGATTTACATCCATATTCCATTCTGCGTAAAAAAATGCGCCTACTGTGATTTCCTCTCCGCGCCGGCGAAAGAGGAACAGCGTGACCATTATGTGCGGATGCTGATTGAGGAAATCCGTCAGGGGCGGCCGTTGAGTGTGCCACGAGGATCACTTTTGCAAGATGAGGAGACGCGGAGAATTATAGCGCAGGAGAGTGCGCCTCAAAACGGATTTTTACAGGGGAATTCTGCACTTGAGAATCCGCAGAATGAAGAATATTCAGTTACCAGCGTATTCATCGGCGGCGGTACGCCCTCCCTGCTCTCCGGACAGCAGATTGCCGCGATTCTGGAGGCTCTGCGGGCACAGTTTCACTTTGCTGACGATGCGGAACTGTCTTCGGACAGTCGTTTGACACGGACAGAAATCACCATGGAGTGTAATCCGGGCACATTTGATGAACAGACGAAATTGAAAGAATACCGCGCAGCCGGCGTCAACCGCATCAGCTTTGGCTTACAGTCCGCGGATAACGCGGAACTGGCCGAACTGGGGCGGATTCATACCTGGGAGACCTTTTTACGCTCATATGAAGCGGCGCGGGAAGCGGGTTTTTCCAATATCAATGTGGACCTGATGTCCGCACTGCCGGGACAGACGGTGGCCTCGTGGGAGCAGACACTGCAGAAAATTTTAAAGCTTGCGCCGGAACACATTTCGGCGTATAGTTTGATTATCGAGGAGGGTACGCCGTTTTATGACAAATATCATGAGGACGATGAACGGCGTGCAGATGGGGATATGCCTCGTTTTCTTCCCTCGGAAGATGACGAACGCCGGATGTACGGGCTGACAGAACAGATGCTGCACGAAGCGGGATATGAGCATTATGAGATCTCAAATTATGCCCGGCCTGATTATGCGTGCCGCCACAACATCGGCTACTGGCGGGGGACGGAATATATGGGATTCGGACTTGGAGCGGCTTCATTGCTTCGATATCCGTTTCAGAATCAGCCGGTAAGCGTCCGCTGCAAGAACCCTGTGGATCATGCGGAGTATGCGGAGCTCGTGACTGCGCGAAGCAGCATGGAAGCAGAGCGGCAGTTCGAGCGACAGAATGAATGTGAAATCCTCTCCATAGAAGATGAAATGTCAGAGTTTATGTTCTTAGGGCTTCGTATGCTTTCCGGTGTATCGGAGCAGGAGTTCTTTGACCGGTTTCGCCGACCGATCGACGCAGTATATGGGGAAGCCCTTAAGAAACTGATCTCTCTGCAGCTGCTGAAACGGGAAAACGGCCGGATTTTCCTGACACCGCGCGGGCTGGATATCAGCAATCCTGTGATGGCGGAATTTCTTCTGTAAATACGTTAGTTCGGTATCTATTCAGTTTTCCAAAACAAATTGTAGTAGTATAATATAAGACCAGTTATTGCCGGGAGGTGAGATTAATGCAGAAGACCTTTAATGTAAATGGACCATGCAGACCCGACAGACATTATATGGTGAATCTTGAATCGAGGCTTGCAGCCATTCGGAAGATGGTTTCAGAAGGAAAATATTTTACAATCAATCGCGCAAGACAGTATGGAAAAACAACAACTCTTCGTGCACTGGTGAATGACCTGTGGAATGATTTTACCGTATTGAGTCTTGACTTCCAGAGAATTGAGACGGCTGAGTATGAATCAGGCAGTTCATTTGTGCGGGCGATGGCTCGTGAAATCTGCAAACGATTCAGGCAGATTGAGCAGGTGCCGGACGAGGTCAGGGAAAAAATGACTGAGCTTTCAGAAGATACGGGGCGGGTCGTACGTATGGCAGAGCTTTTTTCCTGCTTTAGCGAATGGTGTGAAAAAGCAGAAAGACCGCTTGTATTAATCATAGATGAGGTGGACACGGCTGCAAACAATCAGGTGTTTCTGGATTTTCTTGCACAGCTGCGGGCAGCTTATCTTGACAGCGATGTTACGCCGGCATTTCAGTCTGTAATACTTGCAGGGGTCTATGATGTTCGAAGCATAAAAAGGAAGATACGCGATGACAGCAGCCACATGGAAAACAGCCCATGGAACATTGCAGCAGATTTTTTAGTGGATATGAGTTTTTCTGTCGGAGATATTTCCGGGATGCTCGAAGATTATGAGAGAGATTATCATACGGGGATGGATGTCTCACAGATAGCTTCATTGCTTTATGATTATACATCCGGCTATCCCTATCTGGTATCCCGGCTTTGCAGCTTTATGGATGAGAGACTTCCGCAAACCGGGCAGTTTTCGGATAAAAAAGAAGCATGGACAAAAAGAGGGCTGCTTTCAGCGGTGAAAATGCTTCTGGAGGATGAGAATCCCCTGTTTGAGTCACTGAATAGTAAATTAAAGGCTTTTCCTGAATTGAACGCTGTAATTGCGAGGCTCCTTTTTCAGGGGCAGAGCATTGCCTACAATGCGGATGATCCTGCAATGAAAGATGCAAGAATGTTTGGATTTGTGAAAGTGAAGAATTCTACGATCCAAATAGCAAACCGAATTTTTGAAAACCGTCTGTATAATCAGTATTTGCTGGATTATAAAGACCAGAACAGCGAGGTTTATATGGAAAGCTCGCGTCAGAAAAGCTGTTTTATTATCAATGGCTTTTTGAATATGCGGCTGGTTTTGGAAAAGTTTGTTGAAACTTTCGATTTTCTGTACGGGGATCGTGATGCGACCTTTTTAGAGGAGGAAGGCAGAAGATATTTTATGCTTTTCCTGCGTCCAATCATCAATGGAGAAGGAAATTGTTATGTGGAGCCGGAGACGAGAAATCGTGAACGAATGGATCTGGTGATTGATTACCATGGAGAACAATATGTCTGCGAATTGAAGATCTGGCATGGAAACGCATACAATGAACGCGGAGAGAGGCAGCTTATGGACTATCTCGATTACTTTCATCTGGAAAAAGGATATATGCTGAGTTTTAATTTTAACCGGGAAAAAAGTATTGGAGTTCAGGAAATAGTGATAGGGAATAAGCTGCTTATTGAGGCGGTTGTATAGGATTTTTAAGGTTTTCTCTTTGCACCGGATGCGAGGCTGCGCAAACAGCCCTTCTTTGCGCGTCTGTGTGCATTATTAATTATAAAAAACTGTGAATCAGGAGGAAAAGAAAATGGGAAAATTAGGTTTTGGTCTGATGCGTCTGCCGCAGTTGAATGCGGACGATCCGAAGAGTATTGACAGGGAGCAGGTCTGTCGGATGGCGGATCGGTTCCTGGAGCGCGGATTTACATACTTTGACACCGCGTACATGTATCACGACCACGAGAGTGAGCGCGCGGTGAAGGATGTGATCACAAAGCGTTATCCGCGGGACAGTTATACGCTGGCGACCAAGCTGCCGCTTTTCCAGCTGGAAAAAGCGGAGGATATGGAGCGCATCTTTAATGAGCAGCTGGAGAAGACCGGCGAGGAATATTTTGATTATTATCTTCTGCATGCGCTGGGCGGAGACCGCTATGAAAGTGTGCAGCAGATGGGCTGCTTTGACTTTATCGCGCAGAAAAAAGCGGAGGGTAAGGTGCGGCATATCGGGTTTTCCTTCCACGACAAGGCGGAGGTGCTCGACCGGATTCTGAACGATCATCCGGAGGTGGAGTTTGTACAGCTGCAGCTGAACTACCTCGACTGGGAGAGCAAGGATGTGCAGTCCCGCAAGTGCTACGAGACCGCGGTAAAGCATGGCAAGAAGGTCGTTGTCATGGAGCCGGTCAAGGGCGGTACGCTCGCGAAGCTGCCTGCGAAGGCGGAGGAGCTGTTAAGAAACGTTCATCCGGACTGGTCGAATGCCTCCTGGGCCATCCGTTTTGCTGCAAGTCTGGAAAATGTGATGATCGTCTTAAGCGGAATGTCGTCCATGGAACAGATGGAGGACAACAGCGGCTATATGCAGGATATGGAGCCGCTTACCGAAGAAGAGAAGCAGCTTCTTCTGCATGACGTAGTGGATATCATTCATGAGGCGGCGAAGATTCCGTGTACGGCCTGCCGTTACTGTGTAGAAGGCTGCCCGATGAACATCGCGATTCCGGATTATTTCGCGCTTTACAACGCGGAGCAGGAAGACAAGGGAGATCCGGCGCATAAGGAACGCTATGCAGAGCTTTCCAAAGAGCATGGTAAGGCGTCCGACTGCGTGGAATGCGGACAGTGCGAGGGCGTATGTCCGCAGCATCTGCCGGTGACGGAGTGGCTGAAGAAGACAGCGAAGATATTTGAAAGATAAATAGCAGTTCAGAACGGCAGGCCACAGACCGCCTTCTACGAAGGCTATATGGGCGTCTACGCTACCGCTTCGGTCGGTGCTAAACGCGTGCCACTGGCACGCAGCACCCGCCCATCCCGAAAAGAAAAGACAGCCTTTAGCAGATAAATCTGCTCAGTCTGTCTTTTCTTTTCGATGCTGTTCTGAACTGTTTTAATAAAATCTACACAATAGTGTAAAAATATCGAACGAAAATGCAAATGAAATTTGTGTAAAAATGCTAAAATAAGTGAAAAGCGGATTCGAATATTTTGATAAATAGACAAATCTGCAAAAGAAGGATGGCCTGCCGCAGCTGTGAAGAAACAGAATGGTCCAAAATACGGAACAGCTGCGGTTCTGTCATTTTCATTATCAAAATTAAGGAGGAAGAATTATGAACGCGAAGAAGATTCTCAGTGTGGCGGTTGCTTCTGCCATGGTTGTCGGCGTGGTTCCGGCAGCTGCTTCCGCGGAAGAGGGCGTGACGATTACTTACTGGTCAATGTGGTCTGAGGGTGAGAGCCAGGCGATTGCGATCCAGGAGATCATTGATGATTATGAGGCAGCTACCGGAGTAACGGTAAATGTGGAGTGGAAGGGCCGCGACATCACGACCCTGATCGCTGCGTCTCTGGATGCAGGCGAGACGATTGATCTGTATGAAGACGATTTCCAGAGACTTTCTCAGACCTTCGGGGACTATGCGCTGGATCTGACCGAGATGGCGGAAGCGGTGGATTACGCGAGCCTTTCTAACACGGCGCTTACCTCTGCGGTTACGGGATGGGCAGACGGCTCTCTTGCGTGTCTGCCTTATCAGCCGTATATTTCCGGTATTTTCTACAACAAAGCGATCTTTGAAGAGGTTGGCGTAGAGGAGCCGACGACCTGGGAGGAATTCCTTGAAGTCTGCCAGGCGATCAAGGACGCGGGCTACACACCGCTGACACTGGACGATGCTTATATCAATCTGAATCTTGGCTATCATCTGGCAAGATATCTCGGACAGGACGGCGTAAAAGAAGTCGTGAACAACGGCGACTGGGCTGAGAATGAAGCTGTTCTGAAGATGGCTGAGGATATGCAGACACTTGTAGACAACGGTTATCTTTCCGAGTATGCGCCGGGCGCATATCCGGAAGGCGAGAATGAAGTCGGTTATGGCGAGACCGCTATGGTGGTAAATGCGTCTTGGGTACCGGCTGAGATCGAAGGCAACACAGATTCTGACCTGGAGTGGGGCATGTTCTCTTATCCGGCAGTTGACGGCGGCGTAGACGGCACGGAAGCGATGATGGTAGGCGCACAGGGTATCTCCGTGAGCGCGAATTCCGAGCATGCGCAGGAAGCGTTTGATCTGGCGCTGGCAATCGTGAGCGGAGAGGGCGATGCGGCTCTTTCTGCAGCGACGGATTCCATTCCGGCAGACCCGAACAATACCGAGTGGCCGGAACTTCTGGCGAACTGCAAGGCTGCTTTCGATGCGGCTACCACAAGCTATGAGTGGGATTGCGGAATCGACGACAATGCAGATATGACAGAAACGATTCAGGAAGCCGGTGCACAGCTCTTTGCAGGGTCGATCACTGCGCAGGAGTTTGTAGACACACTGGAGGCAGCGAGCAACTAATAAACAGTAGTAGAATTGTAACTGTGAAGGTACTGAACAGGAACAGGTACTGAACAGTTACGCAGGATTATGCTGCATCAGGGGGCTGCGGTCAGATTTTCGCAGCCCCTTTCCTGTATGTGGGCGTTTTCATTCTGCGCGTTGTCAGTCAGACCGATGCCAGAGCAATATATAGCCTCAGACATCCACAGACAGATGGTAAAAAGTCAACGTGGCTGTGGTGGATGCTGCGGCGTAATGCCTGGCGGGGGTCTGCCTTGTATTCGCGCAGGCAGGAAACATGCTGCGAAGGAGGACTTCATATGAAGAAGAATAAGAAAATGATGGTCATTTTTTTGACACCGGCACTGCTGATTTTTTCCATCGTCTTTATCTATCCGGTCATCCGGACCGTGCTGATGAGCTTTTTCGCAGTAGAACGCCCGAGTACGGCCATTTCGGAATGGGATTTTACCGGACTGGGGAATTATCTGAATATTTTCTCCAAGAATACATTCTGGCGGTCCATGCGGAACCTGCTTACGATCTGGGGCGTCGGAGGGATCGCGACGATGATCCTGTCGCTGCTGTTTGCCGTGATACTGACGAGCGGGATCCGTTTTAAATCGTTTTTCCGGGCTGTGATCTATATGCCGAACGTAGTCAGTGCGGTCGCCCTGGCAGCGATGTGGATGTATTATGTATTCAGCGAGCGCTATGGACTTCTGCATAACTTTTTCGGCGCGCTGGGACTTACCTCCCTCTCAAAGATCAAGTGGCTGGGCACGGACATGAAGCTCTGGGCGATGATCATCGCCTTCGTCTTCGGCGCTGTCGGATACTATATGCTGATCTGGATCAGCGGTATCGAGAAGATTCCGCAGGATCTGTTTGAGGCGGCGACGATTGACGGCGCGGGCAAGATCAAACAGTTCCGCTACATCACCATGCCGCTTCTGAAGGGTACGCTGAAGATGAATCTGACGTTCTGGAGCGTGAACGCGGTCGCGTTTTTCGTCTGGTCGAAGATGTTCTCGCCGGTGACTTCCGAGAACAGTACGATCGTGCCGATGATCTATATGTATGATCTGGTATTCGGCAGCAAAACGATCACCGAGACGGATGCGGGTGCGGGTGCCGCGATCGGCTGTGTGCTGGCCCTGTGTGTGCTGCTGATATTCTTCCTGATGAACCATCTGATCAAAGATGATGATCTGGAATATTAGAAGGGAGGGGCAGAAGATGGCATTTCGGAAAAAGACAAAAGAAAAAAATATCACGAGCCGTTCAACTGGCGGAAGGAAGTGCGGCTGCTTCCCGGATATATTCTGCTTCTGATCTGGCTGGTATTTACCGTATCGATGGTGGGCTGGATCCTGGCTGCGAGCCTTTCGACCTCCGGCTCGATTTTTAAAGGAGAAGTATTCAAATCGCTCCTGTCCGGCTTTAGCAACTGGCATTTTGAAAACTATGTCACGGCGTGGACGACCCAGCATGTCTCGGTCTATTTCATGAACTCGCTGCTGTATGCCACCTCGTCCATGATCCTGCTGATCCTGGTCTGTGCTCCGGCAGCCTATGTGCTTGCACGCTTTACATTTTTAGGGAACGGCGTGATCAAGACCAGCTTCGTGACGGCGATGAGCCTGCCGCAGATCATGATCATCCTGCCGCTGCTTTCCATCACGACCAGACTTCATCTGACCGGAAGCAGAGTGCTGCTGATCTTTCTGTATGTGGCGATCAATATTCCCTATACAACGACGTTCCTGATCAACTTTTTCGCGACGCTCTCGCGGGCATACGAGGAGGCCGCGGCGATTGACGGGTGTTCCCCGATCATGACCTTCTGGCGGATCATGTTTCCGCTGGCGCAGCCCGGTATCGTGACGGTCAGTATTTTCAATTTTCTGTCCATCTGGAACGAATATTTTATGTCTCTCGTATTCGCAAGTACAGATTCGAAGCGTTCGGTCGGTGTCGGACTTTATACGATCATCAGCGCACTGAAGCAGACGGGAGATTACGGCGGTCTGTTTGCGGCAGTCATGATCGTGTTCCTGCCGACATTTATCCTCTATCTGCTGCTCTCAGAGAAGATTATCGCGGGCGTCACCGGCGGCGGTGTGAAAGGATAAGGCGGTAATCATGGCATATGAGAGAATTGCGCTGCATGCGGATATTGAGGTAAGTGCGCTTTATACGGTTCATTATTTTGAATACCGCAGTGATTTTGACTTTCCGGGAGAACGGCATGATTTCTGGGAATTTCAGTACCTGGACAAAGGAAACGCGGTGGTCAGGACAGATAATGGCAGCTATCTTCTTGGCCGCGGACAGGTGATCTTTCATAAACCGAATGAATTTCATACACTGAGCGCGGCGGAAAAAAGTGCGCCGATCGTCATCGTGGTTTCTTTTGAATGCCATTCTCCGGCCATGAATTTTTTTGATAGCCGGATCCTGACGCTTTCGGACGCAGAACGGGATCTTCTGGGACAGCTGGTGGCGGAGGCAAGGCACTGTCTTGCCTCGCCTCTGGACGACCCGTACCTGCAGAAGATGCAGACCCGTCCGGACAGCATGTTCGGGGCTCAGCAGCTGGTGAGCATGTATCTGGAGCAGCTGCTGATCTCCCTGATCCGCCGCAACACGATCCCGCAGCTTTCGGTGATCCTGCCGCAGATGAACGCGAAGACCATGTCCGGGACATATGGCAAAATCCTGTATTATCTGGAGGAACATGTGCGGGAGACTCTGACGATCGCGCAGATCTGTCATGACAACCTGATCGGGCGTTCACAGCTGCAGGCCATGTTCCGGGAGCAGAATGGCTGCGGCGTGATCCAGGTTTTTCTGCAGATGAAGACAGAGTATGCGAAACAGCTGATCCGGGAAAATCAGATGAACTTTACGCAGATTTCTGAATTTCTCGGCTATTCCTCTGTACACTATTTTTCCAGACAGTTTAAAACGATTACGAAAATGACGCCGTCGGAGTATTCTTCTTCGATTCAGGCGCGTTCGGAGCGAAGCCGGGAGAATCCGCAGACAGTATCTGCTGCAGATTCTTTTAACACCGGCATCACATGATTTGAAAGACAAAAGGCAGGATAAAAGACAGGACAATAGACAGGATAACTGGCAGGACAACAGGTACTGCGAAGTACGGTCTGAATGGTTACCTGGTATTCTACAGAAACAAACACGAGGGAGGAGACAGAATGAATAAGGGCACAGGACGGGTAACGCTTCCGAGTGAGGCACATTTCCTTAACGAAACGAAAGAGATCATGGAGAAATGGGGCGCGGACGCGCTCCGTGACAGCGACGGAACGAAGCTGGACGACGACTTAAAAGCGCTGGACGCGAAGATCTACACGACTTATTTTGTGGCGCGCGGGCACAATGCTTTTGCCGAAAAGCATATGGAGGAATGCCAGCAGCTTTACCTGATGTCGAAGCGCTGCACGGCGGTCGGTGAGCAGCTTGCCATCTGTTTTATGGACGGATATTTTCAGGAGCAGGTGATTCCGGATTATCTTCACGACCCCAAAAAGTGGTGGGAGGTCATCGACCGGACAACGGGGGCGGTCGTCCCTGCGGATTCCTGGGAACTGGATACCAAAAAACATCTGATCACGGTCGAGACGGTCCCGTTTCATGAATATACGGTGTCGTTTCTGGTATATGCCATCTGGGATCCGACGCAGATGTATAACCACATCACCAATGACTGGGGTGAGAAGCCGCATGAGATTCCGTTTGATGTGAGAGGGGACAGCTCCTGGAGCTTTGCGAAGGAATATCTGGTGCAGTGGCTGAAGGACAATCCCGCGACCGATGTGGTGCGTTTTACCACGTTTTTTTACCATTTTACCCTTGTCTTCAATGACCGGAAAAAAGAAAAATTCGTAGACTGGTTCGGCTACGGGGCGACGGTATCCGTGCAGGCGCTGGAGGAATTCGAGCGGGAATACGGCTACGCGCTGCGCCCGGAGAACATCGTGGACAACGGATATTACAATTCCACATTCCGGATTCCGAGCCCGCAGTATCTGGACTATATGGATTTTGTGCAGCGGTTTGTCGCGAAGAAGGCAAAAGAGCTGGTGGACCTCGTGCATGAGGCGGGGCGTGAGGCGATGATGTTTCTCGGCGACAACTGGATCGGGACAGAACCCTATGGAAAATATTTTGGCGAAATCGGGCTGGACGCGGTGGTTGGCAGCGTCGGCGGCGGCGTGAGTCTGCGTCTGATCTCGGAAATCCCGCATGTAAAATATACGGAAGGACGCTTTCTGCCCTATTTCTTCCCGGATACTTTTTACGAGGGGAACGACCCGGTGCCGGAAGCAATGAAGGACTGGATCACGGCAAGGCGCGCGATCATGCGCAAACCGGTCGACCGGATCGGATACGGCGGTTATTTAAGCCTGGCGTACAAATTTCCTGACTTTGTGGACTATATCGCGAAGGTGACGGATGAGTTCCGTCTCATTTATGAGAATATCCATGGAAAACGCCCTTACAGCGGCCTGAAGGTGGCCGTACTGAACGCCTGGGGCGCGCTCCGTTCCTGGCAGCCGTATATGGTAGCGCATGAGCTCCGCTATAAGCAATGCTACTCTTATATGGGAATCCTGGAGAGCTTAAGCGGGATGGCGGTGGACGTCTCATTTTTGAGTTTCCGGGATATCCGGGAAAACGGGATTCCGGAGGACATCGACGTCATTATCAATGCCGGCGACGCGATGACGGCGTTTTCCGGCGGCGAGGAGTGGCTGGATGAAACGCTGGTCACGGCCCTTCGCGCATGGGTATACCGCGGCGGCGGATTTATTGGCGTCGGAGAGCCGACCGCCTGCCACGCCAACGGGCGGTTTTTCCAGCTCGCGGATGTGTTGGGCGTGGATAAGGAGCTTGGCTTTACGCTCTCGACAGACAAGTATTTTACGGAAGAACAGACGAACCATTTTGTCCGCAGAGACCGGACGGAGCCCTTTGATTTTGGCGAAAGCATGAGAAATATCTATGCGCTCGATGAGACGACAGAGATCATTGAGTATTCGAACGGCGAGGTGCACGCGGCCGCGCACCCGTACGGGAAAGGATGCGGCGTCTATCTGGCGGGACTTCCGTACAGCTTCGCGAACACGCGGCTGCTGCTTCGCGCGCTCTATTACGCGTCGCAGCGGACGGAGGAGCTTACTCGCTGGTATTCCTCCAACCCGGCCTGCGAAGTGCACGCGTATCCGGAGGCCGGAAAATACGCGGTGCTGAACAATACCCCGGTGCCGCAGGAGACAAAGGTGTGCGACGGAGAACACTGGGTGGACTGCCGCCTGGATGAGGGAGAGATCATCTGGAGTACGTTTGAGGCGTGATATCGGAGGAAGGGTTCATGGATCAGCAGAAGCTTTATCGTGTGGCAGGACAGTTTTCTCTTGAAGGAGAGATGATCGAAGCTGTCCCCTATGGAAGCGGACATATTAATGATACGTATCGGATCACCTGCCGGACGAAGGACGGGATGAGACGCTATATTCTTCAGAAAATGAACCGGAATGTGTTTGCCCGGCCGGAAGAGCTGATGGAAAACGTGTGCGGCGTGACCGAATGGCTGAGGAAAAAGATCGCGGAGCAGGGCGGCGACGCACTCCGCGAGACGCTGAATTATGTTCCGACATACGATGGCGCTCCTTATCTGAAGGAGACGGACGGAGAGTATTGGAGGATCGTCCTTTTTATCGAGAATGCTTCCTGCTATGATCTGGTCGAGAAGGATGAGGATTTCTATCAGAGCGCGGTCGCCTTCGGCCATTTTCAACGCCTGCTGGCCGACTATCCGGCTGATACGCTGCATGAGACGATCCCGGATTTTCACAATACGCCGGACCGTCTCGCGAAATTTGAAGCCGCGCTGCAGGCGGATGTGTGCGGCCGCGCGAAAGAGATTCCGGAAGAGATTCGCTTTGTCCTCGAGCGGCGTTCCCTCACCCATGTGCTCACCGACTGTCTGCGGGACGGCACGCTGCCGCTGCGCGTGACACACAACGACACGAAACTGAATAATGTGATGTTCGACGATGAGAGTGGGAAAGCCATCTGCGTAATCGATCTGGATACGGTCATGCCCGGGCTGTCCCTTTATGATTTCGGCGATTCCATCCGCTTTGGCGCGAGTACGGCCGCGGAGGATGAGCGGGATTTAAGTAAGGTTTCCTGCAGCCTGCGCCTGTTTGAGCTGTATGGAAAAGGATACATAGAAGGCTGCGCCGGCGCGCTGACTGACGCGGAGCTTGAACTGCTTCCGATGGGAGCAATCGTCATGACATTCGAGTGCGGGATCCGCTTTCTGACGGATTATCTGGAGGGAGACCATTATTTTAAAATCCATCGGGAGGGACACAATCTCGACCGGGCCCGCACGCAGTTCCGGCTCGTCGCCGACATGGAAGAGAAGCTGCCGCGGATGAAAGAAATTGTAGATTCTCTGCGGTGAGGCCCGCCCCTGATCCCTTTCTTTGCGGGAATTTTGCTACAATCCGGCACAGTTTTTTGCATCGGCTGCGAAGGGCGGATCCGGCGCAGAAAACGTAATGTCATAGTATCAGGAAGATTAAGATGGACAGGAAAAACATTGTCTTTTATTTCAGCGACCAGCAGCGCGCGGATACCTGCGGCTGCTACGGACAGCCTCTGGCTGTTACGCCCAACATCGACCGCCTCGCGGAAGAAGGGGTGCGGTTTGAGAACGCGTTTTCCCCGCAGCCAGTTTGCGGACCGTGCCGGGCGCTGTTTCAGACCGGACAGTATCCGACGAAGACCGGCTGTTTTCGGAACAATATTATGCTCCCCACAGGAATCAAAACTCTTGGGATGTACATGGAAGAGGCCGGGTATGAGACGGCTTATGTGGGAAAATGGCATCTTGCCAGTGACGGCAAGCTGGATCAGACACCGCGGATCGACCATACGGTGACTGCAATCCCCAGAGAGCTGCGGGGCGGTTATACCGGCTACTGGAGAGCGGCGGACGTGCTGGAATTTACCTCACATGGCTACGATGGTTATGTATTTGATGAAAATAACCGGAAGATCGAGTTTAAAGGCTACCGTGCGGACTGCATCAACGATATGGCGCTGGAGTTTCTGGATGCGTATGACGGGAGCAGGCCGTTTTTTCTGACTGTGTCGCAGATAGAGCCGCATCATCAGAATGATCATGCACATTATGAAGGTCCGCACGGGTCCAGAGAGAGGTTCCGGAATTTTGTGCTGCCGGAGGATCTGCGTGTGCTTGGAGGAAACGCGTCGGAAGAGTATCCGGATTATCTCGGGCAATGTGCCAGCCTGGATGAAAATGTCGGACGGCTGCTCGCAAAGCTCAAAGAAAAGGGCCTCTATGAAAATACGATGATTATCTATACTTCGGATCACGGTTCGCATTTCAGGACGCGGAACCGGGACAATCATCTGAACGGAAATGACGACTACAAGCGCTCCGGGCATGACGCGTCCCTGAAGGTTCCCCTGATCATCACGGGCGGGGCCTGTTCGGGCGGAAAGGTCGTACAGGATCTGGTCAGCACGGAAAGCCTGCCAAAAACCATCCTCGCCATGGCGGGCGTGGACGTCGGCGGCGCAATGATCGGTGAGAACCTGCTGGATGTCGTGGAGCAAAAAGATCCGAAGCGGGAAAATCAGGTATTTGCGCAGATTTCGGAGAGCCGGGTTGGACGGTGCGTCCGCACCCCGGATTTCCTTTATGCCGTGTACGCACCGGACGTGGACGGCGGCGAGGCTGCCTCCTCTGATATTTACGCGGACGATTACCTCTACGACATGCGGACAGATCCGTACCAGCTGCACAATGTGGTCGCGGACGAGGCATATGCCGGTATCAAAGCTGATCTTCGGGAAAGGCTGCTGGCGTGGATCGAGAGGGCGGAAGGGTACCGCCCGATTATCGTGGATGAATAAAAGAAGCGGTAACTGTGATAGAACGGAGCAGTTACGGAGAGGTGGTTACGATTCGGGCACGAATCAGTTACGAAGAGGCGGTAATGATTAAAGTACGGAATTATTACAGGGATTACGAAAGAACAACCGGGAGATAACGATGAAAACACTCAGCCTTCTGATCAAGCCTGCATCTGGCTTGTGCAACATGAAATGCAGCTACTGCTTTTACCGGGAAGAACTATCGCATCTGCAGGGCGTCCGTCCGGGAATCATGAGCGACGAGGTTCTGAAGCTTCTGATCCAAAGAGCCTGTGAGAGCGCTGAAGAGTCTCTGCAGATTACATTTCAGGGAGGAGAGCCCGCGCTTGCGGGCTTTGATTTTTACAGAAAATTCACGGAACTGCTGCATAAAACGAAAAAACGGAACCTGCGCGTCAGCTATTCCTTTCAGACAAACGGTCTTTTGCTGGATGAGGACTGGTGCTCCTTTTTTCGGAAAAACCATTTCCTTGTAGGACTTTCTTTTGACGGGACTTTAGGTCTGCATGATCGATACCGGACGGACGCGGATGGAAAAGGAACCTCCGGACAGGTGCTTGCGGCATGGCAGCTTTTGCGGCAGAGCGGCGTCGACACCAACCTATTATGCGTGGTGACGAAGCAGGCAGCGAAGCGCCCCGGGCGTGTCTATCATTTTATGCGGGATCTGGGAGCGGAGTTTCTGCAATATATTCCGTGTATGGACTTTCGGACGGACATCCCGGCCGGACAGAGCCTTGCTCTGGCACCGGCGGATTACGCTTATTTTCTGAAAGGCCTGTTTGACCTCTGGTATCAGGACTGGGAGAGGGGCGATTATGTCAGTATCCGGCAGTTTGACGACTATCTGCTGGCGCTTGGCGGGCGAAGACCTAATTCCTGTTCTGCCTGCGGCGAATGCGGAGCATACCTTGTGGTGGAACATGACGGAAGCGTCTATCCCTGCGATTTTTATGTGGAGGATCGATACTGCCTAGGCAATATAAAAGAGGATTCCTTCGAAGAACTCCGATATGGGGAAAATATGAAACAGTTCCTGCAGACGCCGTATAAGGGCAGCCGATGCAGTGCCGGTGCATGCCGGTTTTACGCGCTGTGCAGGGGCGGCTGCAGAAGGGATTCTGTCACGGCGGAAACTTGCGGACAAAAGAATTATACCAATCGTTATTGCGAAGCTTATCAGGACTTCTTTCAGTACGCGCTGCCAAGAATGCAGAAGGCGGCGCAGAGTGCCGGCTTCCTGCGGTGAAACGGACAAATACACGAAAATATCTCTTAAACATATAAATTTAGATAATCGCGTAGGAGACAGATTGTCTGCTCCTACGCGCTGCGCCGGGCGCGAGCAGCAAAGCTGCTAATTTCCATTCGTGCCCGTGCACATATAAACAAAAAAAGACTATTATAAATGATAAGAAATATGTTGACGGATAATTCGCTATGTGCTACTATGCATTTATAAAGAAGTCTGTACATCCTTCGTAACTGTTCAGGATCTTCACAGTTACCATCCTTCTTCAATCGAAGTCGATCGACATCGGATGGCAGGCTGCAGTTCCATTCGGGGATTATCCCGTGATGGATCACTGCCTGCAAAAGATAAAGCGAAAGCAAAGAGAAATTGACTGAAAAAGACTCAGAGAAAGAAGGAGAGTATTTCAATGAAAGAGATGAAAAATCAGAATGAACGGTCGAAAGCGGATGAGACAAAGACGAAATTCGACCAGAGACACCGGGAAGAAGGGCTCTATTATGGAGAATGGACGGATCTGACAGGGGCGGATCTGCTGCGTGAGCCGGAGACACTGTATGCATATAAGCGGCAGGGTGAGTACACGCTGGAGGATTATTACGCGTTGCCGGACGACCGGCGGGTGGAGCTCATTGACGGAGTATTTTTCGATATGGAGGCGCCCGGAGTTGATCATCAGACAGCAGCAATGCAGATCGTCCGACAACTGGACGAATACATCGATACACAGGGAGGCTCCTGCATGCCGTTTGTATCTCCAATCGATGTGCAGCTGGACTGTGACGACAGGACGATGGTAGAGCCGGATGTGGTTCTTCTCTGCGATATGAAAAAGAACGCCGGCCACTGTATTTATGGAGCCCCGGATCTGGTGATGGAGGTTCTCTCACCATCCACGTTCCGAAAAGATCAGACTTTAAAATTAAGCAAATACAGGAATGCCGGCGTCAGGGAATATTGGATCATCGATCTGAAGCGCGAGAAGGTCACCGTGTATGATTTCGAGCATCAGAAGCATCCGGCAATCTATGGGATGGATGTCCCGATTCCGGTTGGAATTTATGATGGAAAATGTGAGATACGGTTTGACAGATATTTCGCCAGAATGAAGATGCTGAATCAGGAGTGAGACAGGTCAGCCGCAATCCTATGGCAGTTCACCCTGATGGCATGGTTTTCTTTCTTATATGACAGAATTGATGAATCATGCAAAATGTGCTTGCATCCTGAAAGAACTGTGGTATAATCGGGGGCAAGTAAATAATAGCGAAGTAGGAATCTATGCGTTAAGCGTTCATTGGATGGGGAGTCGCCGTGAAACGAAAAATCCGGCCGCCGATGTGTCAATTCCCGGACACATCTGGTATGGAAGAGATTTACGATATATTTTCCGCACCCGTTGCTACAATTATGAGAATCGTACAACATCTCATAATGTGGAGGGCATATTATTTATGGATGGTTCGGGCTGTCTTTGCGATAGCCGGGACTGCAGCCTGTTGACTGGCATCTGAAGGTAATGGTCTGTTATCTGCCCTTTCCGGTTCCAAAGCCCGGTTTTCTTTGGATGCCGTATGCACATTATGGAGGTGTTTTCTTATGCAAAAAAAGAAAAAAACTGTATGGGACACCCGTACCCTCGTGTTTCTTGGACTTCTTGTCGCCATGCACATCGTTCTGACCCGTCTTCTGGTGATCGAGCTCGGTTCTTACCGGATTACAGTCGGCGTGGTATGCACGATCCTTGCCGGGCTCTGGTTCGGTCCGGTCGCCGGCGGCGCCTGCGGTATGGTCGCGGATCTGCTCGGCTGCCTGCTCAAAGGCTACGCGGTCAATCCGTTTATCACGGCTGCCGCGATGATGTGGGGCATTGTTCCGGCTCTGTTCCGTCCGCTTTTGAACGGTTCGAGGAAAAAGAAGGTTGTCTTTGTCTGCATCGGCGTATTTCTTGCATCAGTGTGCTCCACACTTGGTCTCACGACGACCGGCCTTGCGGTATACAATGGCGGCGAATTCACTGTCAGCTTTATGGCGCTGCTTCCGGGCAGACTGATTCAGTGGTCCATTATGATGCCGATCTACTGCGTGCTGAGCTCGCTTTTATACTTAAGCCCGCTGACAGGTTTTGTGGTGAATGCGTCCGGGACGAAAGCAACCGGCCATACGGTTGAAGTGTAAGGAGAACACGGGCGTTCCCCTGATTGATTGCTGCTGTAACAGTATCTGGTATCAGTACATATCCGTCCGATCCCCGACGGAAAGGGAAAATGTAAAATCCAAAAGGCTTTCTGCACTGGATGATGCGGAGAGCCTTTTTTCGATTTCCTAATCAGCATAGATTACTGCAAAAAAAGAATAGAACAATAAGAGAGAAATGTGGTATGATTTTTCCATCATAAGATCTGTAAACGTATGGAGGGCGGAGCAAATGAACTTACGGGAAAAACCATTTTATCTGACGGATGAGCAGGTGCAGTGGGTGGAAGATACGCTTTCTTCCATGACACCGGAACAGAAGGTCGGTCAGCTGTTCTGCGTGATGGGGCAGGATTATGGGGCGGATGAGCTGAAGACGCTGGTGGAAGACTACAATATCGGCGGCATTCTTTACCGTCCGGCACCGGCGGACGACATCCGGGCATGGTTTGAGCCTCTGGATGCGTCGGCAAAGGTCCCGCTTCTGAAAGCGGCGAATCTGGAAGAGGGCGGCACCGGCGGATTGAGCGACGGCACGTTTTTCGGCTGGCCGATGACCGTGGCGGCCACGGATGATTTAGGTGTGATGGAAAAGTTCGCGAAGGTATGCGCACTGGAGGGCGAGTCGGTCGGCATCAACTGGACGTTTTCGCCGGTCTGCGATCTGGATCTGAATTACCGGAATCCGATCACGAATGTGCGCACCTGCGGCTCGGATTTTGAACGGGTAAAGAGTTTTTGTTCGCAGTATGTCCGCACCCTGCAGGAGAACGGCATGGCGGCCTGCGCGAAGCATTATCCGGGAGATGGTGTGGACTTCCGCGACCAGCATCTGCATCCGACTTACAACAGCCTTTCCGCGAAGGAATGGTATGAGAGCTACGGCGCGATCTATCAGCAGTTGATCGAGGACGGACTGATGAGCGTGATGGTGGGTCACATCGTGCAGCCGAACGTGGAGATGGATGTGAATCCGGAGCTGCGTTTTGAAGACTGCCTGCCCGGGTCTCTGAGCAAAGAACTGCTGACCGGCGTGCTGAGGGAAAAATTCGGCTTTAACGGCGTGATCACGACCGATGCGACCATCATGAGCGGGTTTACGCAGGCGATGCCGCGCCGGGAAGCAATCCCGACCGCGATCATGGCGGGCAACGATATGCTGGTGTTTACGACCGGCTTTTATGAGGATTATCAGTATATGCTGGATGCGCTGCACAGCGGCTTCCTTACCGAAGAACGCCTGAATGAGGCGCTGATGCGCACGCTGGCCCTGAAAGCGAAGGTGGCTGGCAAAGCGCCGACTTGCCAGGCATTGCCGGAGGCAAAGCAGTGGCAGGCGGAATGCGCGGACAAATGTGTGACGCTGGTGAAGAACAACCAGGACGTGCTTCCGATCACGCCGGAGCGTTTTTCGCTGATCCGTCTGGTGACGCTTGGAAAAGACGAGATCACTGAGGGATGTATGGCAGCTCCGGAGACCGCTCCAACGCGAAGCGTTTCAGAATGGAGCGGTCGAACTGCCGCCGAGCAAAGCGAGGGGGCGATACCGCATGAGAATTATGCTGTGGAAAGCAGCATGACCGCGATCGCGGAGGAACTGCTTCAGGCTGCGGGCTTTCAGACAGAGCGTTTTGACATCGAAAAAGAAGACCTGCACGGCACTTCAGACCTGCCGAAGGATCGTCTGACGCTTTATCTGTCGAACTGTGAGCACGCTTCCAACCAGACGGCGGTGCGCCTGTTCTGGGCGAAAAAGCACGCGCTTGACGTGCCGCGCCATGTGGAGGAGGAGCCGTACATCTTCGTATCCTTCTCGAACCCGTATCATCTGCAGGATGTGCCGCGTGTGAAGACGTACATCAACGCTTACAGCTGCCACCGCCCGATGATCGAGGCCGTGATCGATAAATTACTGGGAAAGAGCGAGTTTAAGGGCACGTCACCGGTGGATGCGTTCTGCGGGCTGCCGGATGCAAGGTTGTAATAATAATTCCAATCGTGTATAATGAAAGCCACGCAACACAGAATCGCTTCACGATTGGTACGGTACCGCACGAAAGAACCTGAACTGAAAATAGAAAATCATGAGATTCTGCACGGTAGTTGTTTTTTCGGATTTTTGTCTGTGCAAATCATATCTATGCAAATAATATTGGGAGGAAAAGGAATTATGAGATATCAGGGAATCATTTTTGATCTGGACGGCGTGATCTGTTTTACAGACAAGTATCATTATCAGGCGTGGAAAGCGCTCGCGGATGAGATTGGCGTTTATTTTGATGAGACGATCAACAATCGTCTGCGCGGCGTGAGCCGTATGGCCAGCCTGGATATTATTCTGGAGAGAAGCGAAAAAGAGTATACGCAGGAAGAAAAGGAGCAGATGGCGGAAAAGAAAAACGATATGTACCGCGGCCTGCTCGCTCAGATGTCCGAGACGGATTTAAGCGCCGAGGTAAAGGAGACACTGGACGCACTGCGGGCGACCGGTGCAAAGCTGGCGATCGGTTCCTCCAGCAAGAACGCGAAGCTGATCCTGGGCCGCATTGGTCTTGGTGAGTATTTTGACGCGATCAGCGACGGCATGAACATCACACATTCCAAGCCGGATCCAGAAGTCTTCCTCAAAGCGGCAGAATTCCTGGGACTCGATCCGAAGGACTGTCTGGTGGTAGAGGACGCTCTGGCCGGCATCGATGCTGCGGTGGCCGGAGGCTTTGACGGCGCAGGTATCGGTGAGGCGGCTACGCATGAAAAAGTGACCTGGCCGATGCTGACGTTTGCGGATCTGCAGAAGATTCAGGAATCCTGATTCGGCTTCGGACGAGTCTTTGGTATTGACCAGGTGAAACAGATTTCATAGTGACAGGCGGATCATTTTGGAGGTCAGCATGAAACGAATCGTCGTAGGCATCAGCGGCGCCAGCGGGTTTCCGCTGGCGGTCTGCCTTTTGAATGAACTGAAAAAAATGCCGGATGTTGAGACACATCTGGTGTATACTTACGGGGCGGAACTGACGGCGAAGCAGGAGAGCGGCTTCGACCCGGAGCAGATCCGTGCGCTTGCGGATGTCTGCTATGACAATTATAATATTGGCGCGGCAATCGCGAGCGGCACATTTCTGACGGAAGGGATGATCGTGCTGCCCTGTTCGATGAAGACCTTAAGCGGCATCGCTCACGGCTTCAGCGACAATCTGCTGCTGCGCGCGGCGGACGTGACGATCAAGGAACAGCGAAAGCTGGTGCTTGCCGTGCGCGAGTCGCCGCTTAGCCCGATTCATCTGGAAAACATGCTGACGGTATCCAGACTGCATAATGTCTTTGTCATGCCGCCGGTAGTAACGTATTATATGAATGAAAATGGGGAGCAGGTCAGCGTCTGTGATATGGAACGCCATATAGTCGGGAAAATGCTGCAGCCGTTTGGAATCGAGACGGAAGGGTTCCGGCGGTGGAAATGAGGATAGCGATAAGATGGATGAAAAGCGAGCGGAGAATAATATCAGAAGCTATAAAAAATCCGTGGGCGGCATCACACTCCTCTGCGATGTGATTCCGATGGGGAAAGACTGCACCATCTGTATCCGGGATGTAAAAGGCGCCCACATTGGTTCGGCGGTTATGGCAACCGCGCGTCCGAGTCTGACCGGAGAAGGCAGGAGCGCTACTTCCTCCGTGCTGAACCGTATGGGACATAAGGACGAAGAGATCGCGCGGCGGATTGCGGAGAGTGTTGCAGCGAAGCTTGACTGCACGGTTGTCTGCACCTGCGGGATTCACATTGACGGCATCTCGCCGGAGCAGATTCAGCAGGTTCTGGATGCCTGTGGGGAGCTGGAACAGATGATTCTGGAATAAATCCTTTTCAATTCCTCCAAAACATGATAGGATAAAACAAGTCTAAAACATCATCAGGAGGATTTTCATGTCAAAGAGAACAGACATCCACAAAGTACTGATCATCGGCTCGGGGCCGATTATCATTGGCCAGGCCTGCGAATTCGATTATTCGGGTACACAGGCCTGCAAAGCGTTGAGAAAACTTGGCTACGAGATCGTGCTTGTCAATTCCAATCCGGCGACGATCATGACGGATCCGGAGATTGCGGACGTCACGTATATTGAGCCGCTGAATGTGACGCGGCTGGAGCAGATTATCGCCAAAGAGCGTCCGGATGCGCTGCTGCCGAATCTGGGCGGACAGTCCGGACTGAATCTGTGTTCTGAGCTGGCGAATGCCGGTGTTCTGGAAAAATACGGCGTGCAGGTCATTGGCGTGCAGGTAGACGCGATTGAGCGCGGTGAGGATCGCATTGAGTTTAAAAATACGATGAACGCGCTGGGCATCGAGATGGCGAGAAGTGAAGTTTCCTATAGTGTAGAGGAAGCACTGGCCATTGCGGACAGACTGGGACATCCGGTCGTTCTGCGCCCGGCCTATACGATGGGCGGCGCCGGCGGCGGCCTCGTTTATAACAAAGAAGAACTGAAGACGGTCTGCGCCCGCGGCCTGCAGGCAAGCCTGGTCGGTCAGGTGCTGGTGGAGGAATCCGTGCTTGGCTGGGAGGAGCTGGAGTTGGAGGTGATCCGTGATAAGGATAACAACATGATCACGGTCTGCTTTATTGAGAATATCGATCCGATGGGCGTGCATACCGGAGATTCGTTCTGCGCGGCGCCGATGCTGACGATTTCTGAGGATGTGCAGAAGCGTCTGCAGGAGCAGGCTTACAAGATCGTGGAGTCCGTGCAGGTGATCGGCGGCACGAACGTACAGTTTGCGCATGACCCGGTGACGGACCGCATTGTCGTCATTGAGATCAATCCGCGTACCTCCCGCTCGTCGGCGTTGGCTTCCAAGGCGACCGGCTTCCCGATCGCGCTGGTATCCGCGATGCTGGCTTCAGGGCTTTCTCTCTCCGAGATTCCCTGCGGCAAATACGGCACGCTGGATAAGTACGTGCCGGACGGCGACTATGTGGTGATTAAATTTGCCCGCTGGGCATTTGAAAAATTCAAGGGCGTGGAGGACAAGCTGGGGACGCAGATGCGCGCGGTCGGCGAGGTCATGAGCATCGGCAAGACCTATAAGGAAGCGTTCCAGAAAGCCATCCGTTCTCTGGAGACAGGGCGTTACGGCCTTGGGTACGCGAAGGATTTTGATAAAAAAACAAAGGAAGAACTGCTCTCCATGCTGATCACGCCGTCGAGCGAGCGCCACTTTATCATGTATGAGGCGCTGCGCAAGGGCGCGACAGTAGATGAGATCCATGAGATCACGAAGGTCAAGAAATATTTCATTGAGCAGATGAAGGAGCTGGTGGAAGAGGAGGAGGCCCTGGTAAAGAGCAAAGGGCAGCTTCCGTCGGATGAGGCTCTGATCTCCGCAAAGAAGAACGGCTTTTCGGATAAATATTTAAGCCAGATCTTGGAGATTCCGGAGGATGATGTGCGCAATCGCCGTCTGGAACTCGGCGTGGAGGAAGCCTGGGAGGGCGTGCATGTAAGCGGCACGCAGGACAGTGCGTATTATTATTCCACCTACAACGCGCCGGATAAGAATCCTGTATCAGAGGAGAAACCGAAGATCATGATCCTGGGCGGCGGTCCGAACCGCATCGGGCAGGGCATCGAGTTCGATTATTGCTGTGTTCACGCGTCTCTGGCACTGAAAAAGCTGGGCTTTGAGACTATCATCGTCAACTGCAATCCGGAGACGGTATCGACCGATTATGATACCTCGGATAAGCTCTACTTTGAACCGCTGACGCTGGAGGATGTCTTAAGCATTTACCGTAAGGAGAAGCCGCTCGGTGTCATCGCGCAGTTCGGCGGACAGACTCCGCTCAATCTGGCGGCTGATCTGGAAAGGAACGGCGTGAAGATCCTGGGGACCGCTCCGTCTGTCATTGATCTGGCAGAAGACCGCGACCAGTTCCGTGCGATGATGGAGAAGCTTGACATCCCGATGCCGGAGTCCGGCATGGCTGTCAATATCGAAGAGGCAAAGGCGATCGCCGCGCAGATCGGCTATCCGGTCATGGTGCGTCCGTCCTATGTCCTCGGAGGCAGAGGAATGGAAGTCGTCTATGACGATGAGAGCATGGAGAATTATATGGCGGCGGCTGTCGGCGTGACGCCGGACCGGCCGATCCTGATCGACCGCTTCCTGAATCATGCGCTGGAGTGCGAGGCGGACGCCATCAGCGATGGTACGTATGCCTTTGTGCCGGCTGTGATGGAGCATATTGAGCTTGCCGGGATCCACTCGGGTGATTCCGCCTGCATCATTCCTTCCGTGCATATTTCGGAGGAAAATGTTAAAACCATCAAGGACTATACGAAAAAGATCGCAGAGGAGATGCATGTGCGCGGACTTATGAACATGCAGTACGCGATCGAGAACGGCAAAGTATTCGTGCTGGAGGCAAATCCGCGGGCATCGAGGACAGTGCCGCTGGTCTCCAAGGTGTGCAACATCCGCATGGTGCCGCTTGCCACGGACATCATCACCTCCGAGCTCACCGGACGTCCTTCACCGGTGCCGGGCTTAAAGGAGCAGAATATTCCGAACTACGGTGTGAAGGAAGCTGTGTTCCCGTTCAATATGTTCCCAGAGGTCGACCCGATCCTCGGACCGGAAATGCGCTCGACCGGTGAGGTACTCGGCATCTCCGCGTCTTACGGGGAAGCGTTTTACAAGGCACAGGAGGCGACACAGACGAGACTGCCGCTTGAAGGCACGGTGCTGATCTCCGTCAGCCGCCGGGATAAGCCGGAGGTCGTGGAAGTGGCCAGAAGCTTTGCGGAGGACGGCTTTAAGATCCTCGCGACCGGCACGACATACGATCTGCTGACAGAGAACGGCATTGAGGCGGAAAAGGTGAAGAAGCTGTACGAGGGCAGACCGAATATCCTCGATCTGATCACGAACGGCGACATCGACCTGATCGTCAACACGCCGGTCGGCAAGGAGAGCGTCCATGACGACAGCTATCTGCGGAAGGCTGCCATTAAGGCGAAGATTCCGTATATGACGACCATGGCGGCGGCGCGTGTGACCGCGCAGGGCATCAAATACGTGAAAGAGCATGGGAATGGTGAAGTGAAATCCCTGCAGGAGATCCACAGCGAGATCACAGATTTATAAATTCTGATATTTATTTGAGTTGCGCGATTCCCGGTACGCCTTCGGTGTCGTACCGGTGATCCGCTTAAACAGGCGGCTGAAATAATAGATGTCCGGAATGCCGCACTGCTGCGCGATGGTCTTGGTCGGAAGGTCTGTGCTAAGAAGCAGTCCCTGCGCGTGGCGGATGCGGCTGCGGTTGACATACTCGGTGAGCGGTACGCCCACCTCTTTTTTGAACAGGGTGGACAGGTAGCTCGCGTTGACGGAGAGCAGCTCGGAGAATGACTTCAGGCTTAAGTCCGCGTCAATGTCGGTCGAGATGTAGGTGAGCACCTTTTGCGTCAGCGGCGAATAGTTGCCGAGCGTGTATCTGCGGACCAGACGGCAGTAATTCTGGATGCATTCTTTGCGGAAAGCGGCGCACTGCTCTGTGCTGGTGAGCGATTCGATGGCTTTCACATTCTGATTGAAAAGGGAATCAATATGGATCGGATGCACACCGGCAAGCTCCGCGGATTTGCGGAGCAGGGTATTTAACGTAATGCAGTAATCCATCTGATCCCGCAGCCGGCTGTTTAAACGATCCGGCATGATGTGCGAGGACAGCCGGGTGAAGAGCTCCAGCGCTTTTTTCTCATTTCCCTTCTGTACGGCAGAGAGCAGCTCGTCCTCTGTCTGATAGCGCGCCTCGATCATCTGCACGCTCAGAAACGGTTTATCCTCAATACGAAAATAATTATCATAAAGACCTGACAGCTGCCGGAGTTCCTGAAAGGTCGTCTCTACCATCTCATACTGATCTGCACCAAACAGGCGTTCCGCGAGCAAAGTGAAAAGACTGGTGAGTACGAGCGGTGCTGCCACATACGCGACATCCAGATAGTAATCCCGGAAGGAGTCATGCAGCTCTTTGGGGATTTTCAGATCTTCCATAAGCTGTTCCAGACGTTCTCCCTGCATCCGCTCGCAGGTGAACGGGCCGCACAGGAACAGTTCATCCGAATCGGGGATACGCAGCCCCAGGTAGGAACAGAGGTAATCATCTGTCACGGAGTAGAGTTTCCCAGGCTGAAATTCCTGCAAAAACCGATTGACAGAATCCTTAAGCCTGTCTATGTGAAGAATGTCCTGCCGCAGTCCCTGGTCGAACCGCACCGCGTCCTCGCAGGGAAGGGCAAAGCGGTGTACCGGCAGCTGGTTCTTTGCGAGAAACTGACTCACAAAATCCAGAATGATTTCCTGTTCGTTCATAAGTATCTCCATTTCTGTCCTTTGTCCCCTTGTATTATCAGTGTAACACACTCCCGGAATTCTGAAAAGCTTTTTATGCCTGCAGAAGCTTTTTTCCTGCCATTTTTTGCTTCCGGAATAGAAAAAATGCAAAAAAAGCAAGAAATTTAACATAGCCAGTTTTTTTGAAAAGGTGTAAGATAATTTATAACGATTTTGACGAAAAAACATGTCTCGGTGAGCAATTCTGTGTGGGGTTTTAACAACACGAAACGGTTTGATCGGAAGAATCAATGAACATATTTCCTGTTTTCTGCAATTACCCGTGACCTCGCGGCTACGGGTATCATTTCATGAAAATCTAAGTTTTAACCAAAAGGAGGTACAGCATGAGAAACATTATCAGTCTCAACTGTAACTGGCGCTTCATTCAGGAAAATGCCGGCCTTCCTGACAAATTGCCGGAAGACTGGCAGCAGGTAAACCTGCCGCATACCTGGAACGCCATTGACGGCATGGACGGGAACGGCGCGTATGACCGCGGGACGTATTGGTACGCGAAGGAATTTGCCACACCAAAGCAGCCGCTGGCAGGCGGCCGCGTGTACGTGGAGATCCTCGCCGCGGGACAGCAGGCGACTGTCTACGTCAATGGGACGGAGGTTACATACCATGAGGGCGGCTATTCGACCTTCCGCGCAGACATCACAGATTTGTGCAAGGCGGATGGGGAGAACCTTCTCGTAATCGCGTGCAGCAATGAGTACAAGGACAGCGTTTATCCGCAGTCGGCCGATTTTACCTTTTATGGCGGCCTTTACCGCGGTGTGAACCTGATTTCTGTGCCGGACGCGCACTTTGATCTTGACTATTACGGAGGCCCGGGTTTTATGGTGACGCCGAAGCCTTGCGAAGAGTGTAAAGGAGCAACCTTTGAAGTCGAGGCTTTTGTGACGAACCCGGATGAGAATTTCACCGTTCTGTATTCGATTAAAGATGCAGATGGCTGTGAGGTGGCTTCGGCGGCGAGACCGGCGGACGACACGAAGACGACCATCTATGTGCCGGATGTGACGAGATGGAATCTGGATGATCCGTATCTGTATACGGTGACCGCGACCCTGCAGCGCAGGAACGAGGCGTATGACGAGGTGTCCGCCCGTGTCGGCGTCAGGAGCTTTTCCGTGGATCCGGATAAGGGCTTCATCATCAACGGTGTGGAGACTCCGCTTCGCGGTGTGAGCCGTCATCAGGATCAGCTTTACAAGGGCAACGCGCTTTCGAAGGAAGACCATTATCATGACGCGGAGCTGATCAAGGAGCTCGGCGCAAATACCATCCGTCTGGCACACTATCAGCACAACCAGTATTTCTATGACGCGTGCGATGAGCTGGGCTTTGCAGTGTGGGCGGAGATCCCGTTTATCAGCGTATTCAACACGGATCCGGCGGCGCATCAGAACTGCATCAGCCAGATGAAAGAGCTGATCATCCAGAATTACAACCATCCGTCGATCATGTTCTGGGGCGTATCGAACGAGATCCTCATCGGCGGCATCTCTGAGCAGTTGGTAGAGAATCACAAGGAGCTGAATGACCTCTGCCATCAGCTTGACCCGACCCGCCTTACGACGATCGCGCATGTGACGATGACTCCGGTGGAGAGCCCGATCCACAACATCACCGACATCGAGAGCTACAACCATTACTTTGGCTGGTACGGTGGCAAGATGGAGGACAACGGTCCGTGGCTTGACAACTTCCATAAGGTGCATCCGGAGATCTGCCTTGGCCTTTCCGAGTACGGCTGCGAGGGCATCATTACCTATCATGGTCCGAATCCGGCCTGCAAGGATTACAGTGAGGAATATCAGGCACTTTACCATGAGCATATGGCAAAGGTGCTCGATGAGAGACCGTGGATGTGGTCCAGCCATGTGTGGAATATGTTTGATTTCGGCTGTGCGGCGCGCGATGAGGGCGGCGTAGCGGGCAGAAACAACAAAGGTCTGATGACCATGGACCGCAAGACGAAGAAGGACAGCTACTTTATCTATCAGGCGTACTGGACTACGAAGCCGATGGTGCATGTCTGCGGCAGACGCTACGCGCAGCGCGCGGGCGAGACGACTGAGATCCGCGTGTACTCGAACCAGCCGACTGTCGCTCTGTACCTGAACGGCAAGCTCGTCGAGGAAAAATCCGCCGAGAAGGTATTCGTGTTCACCGTGGCTCTGGCAGAAGGCTCCAACATTGTTCTCGCAGTGGCGGGCGATGTGAAGGATTCCATCACGTTGGAGAAGGTGGAGAAAGAGCCGTCGATCTACGTACTTCCGGAAGTGAACGAGCGCAACGAGGGTGTGGCGAACTGGTTTAAGCTGGCAGGCGATCTGGATCTGAGCGCACCGATGGAGTTCCCGGAGGGCAAGTACAGCATTAAGGATACGTTTGAGGAACTGGCAAAGTGTCCGGAAGCGCTGGAAGCGGCGGCCGAGGCGTTTAGTCTGGCGATGAATATGAAGATGGCTCCGGGCGAAGGCATGTGGGATATGATGAAAGCCATGACTGTGGAGGCTTCGCTTGAGATGGCAGGCTCTCTGTGTCCGGAAGGCTTTGCCCAGAGTGTCAACGCGAAGCTGATCAAGTTTGACAAAGTATGAAATTATGATGCAATGCACCGGTGCACGCCGGGTCAATGATTCCCGGTGCGCGCCCGGTGTAAAGGATAATTGCATAAGTAACATTATGCATGAACAAAGGAAGGGGATTTACAACAATGGCTAAGACAGGTACAAAGGTGAAGCCGTTTGGCTGGGCCGATAAGATTGGTTACGCGATGGGCGACTTCGGAAACGATTTTACATTTATTCTTTCCTCCAGCTTTTTGCTGAAGTTTTACACGGATGTTATGGGGGTTTCGGCCTTTCTGGTCGGCGTGATGATGATGCTGGCCCGTTTCGTGGACGCGTTCACGGATACGGCGATGGGGCAGATCGTGGATCGCTCGGAGGCAACAGCGGGGGGAAAGTTCACACCCTGGATCCGCCGTTTCATGGGACCGGTGGCGGTGGCTTCGTTCCTGATGTATGCAACCTGGTTCAAGGGTATGCCGATGGCGTTTAAGATCATCTGGATGTTCGTGACCTATCTGCTCTGGGGCAGCGTCTGCTACACCGGCGTCAACATTCCTTACGGCTCGATGGCATCCGCAATTTCGGATGATCCGGAAGAACGTGTACAGCTCTCCAGCTGGAGAAACATCGGCGCGACTTTAGCCGGCACTGTGATCGGTGTGGTGCTGCCGCTGGTTGTTTATTATAAGGACGCGGAAGGACTCACCCGTCTGTCCGGCACGAAGCTTACTGTTGCGGCTCTCGTCTGCTCGATCGGCGCGGTTGTCTGCTACCTGCTCTGCACGAGCTTGACCACAGAGCGTGTGAAAATTGAGAAAAAAACAGAAAAATTCAGCTTCAATGCACTGATTAAACAGCTGTTTTCCAGCCGCGCACTGGTCAGCATTATCGTAGCGGCGATCGTTCTTCTGCTGGCACAGCTGACCATGCAGGGCATGAATGCTTACATTTTCCCGAATTACTTTAACAGCGCGTCCGGCGCTTCCATCGCTTCCCTTGTCGGCAGTGTACTGATGATCGTCCTTGCATTGTTTGTGATCCCACCGATGTCAAAGAAATACGGCAAAAAAGAGATCGCGATCGCGGGAAATGTTGTGGCTGTGGTCGGCTATTTGGCAGCATTCTTAATGCGCACCACGAATATGTATGTGTACATTCTTCTGTACACGCTCGGCTACTTTGGAATTGCGTTCTTCAATACCTGTATCTGGGCGATGATCACGGACGTGATCGATGAGGATGAGGTTCGCCGCGGCAGCCGTTCGGATGGTACAATCTACTCGCTGTACTCCTTCGCGAGAAAGATCGGGCAGGCACTGTCCTCAGGTCTGACCGGCGCTCTTTTGACAATGATCGGCTATACGGACGCGACCGCATTTGACGCGGATGTACTGAGCGGTATCTATACGGTAGGAACACTGATTCCAGCAATTGGCTTTGCGCTGCTGATCGTTGTGCTGGCATTCTGGTATCCGTTGGGCAAGAAGCAGGTGGATGCGAATGCGGCAACGCTTGCGGCAAGAAAAAATGGTAAGAAGTAATAAACAATAAGTAAAATTGTAAAAAGCGGGCGGCTGTTCATGCTGCCTGCTAAAGAAAGGAGCCGGCAATGGCAGATAGTCTGACAGAATTTACGAAACAGCATGAGTATCTCATCTGCGTTGACAGTGACGGGTGTGCGATGGACACCATGGATATCAAGCACATCCGCTGCTTCGGCCCGTGCATGGTGGATGAGTGGGAGCTTGGGGAATGGAGAGAAGAAATTCTGGCTCGCTGGAATGAGATCAACCTCTACACCATGACCCGCGGCATCAACCGCTTCAAAGGGCTGAAAATGGCGCTTCGCGAGATTGACGGAAAATACCGGAAGATCGAGGATCTGGAAGCACTGGAAGCCTGGGCGGATACGACCCCGGAGCTTTCAAATGGTGCACTGAAAAGAGCGATTGAGGAAAATGAGGCGGCCGGGCATCCGCATATCTCTCTGGAGAAAGCACTCTCCTGGAGCAACGCGGTGAACCAGTCCATCTCGAAACTGGCAGCGGACGAGCGGAGACCGTTTGAGGGCATGGATATGGCGCTTACTCTGGCGCATCGTCAGGCGGACGTGGTCATCGTCTCCAGCGCGAATCTGGGCGCGGTTCTGGAGGAATGGGATCTGTACGGACTTCTGGAGCACACAGATGTGGTGCTGGCGCAGAATTCCGGCAGCAAGGCGTTCTGCATCGGCGAGATGCTTAAAAAAGGCTATGAAAAGGATCATGTGCTGATGTGCGGCGACGCGCCGGGAGATCTGGATGCGGCGCAGAAAAACGGCGTATTTTATTTCCCGATCCTCGTAAAGCATGAGGCGGAGAGCTGGGCGGAATTTACGGACGAAGCCTTTACCCGTCTCATCGAGGGCACCTATGGCGGCGGGTATCAGGAGGAGAAGATCCGGGCGTTCAGGGAGAACCTGGGCGGCTGACGCTGGCTTATCTTAAGACACTTCCGCCGCGATGACGGACAATCATGCTGGCGGGAGCGTTTTGCAGCGAAATCTGCTATCGGACAAGGCAAGGAGATGTGTAATTAATATGGTTGATATGAAAGCAAAACCGTTTTATCTCTCAGATGAGGACTGCGCCTGGGTGGAGCAGACCATCGCCGGGATGACGGACGAAGAGAAGGTCGGCCAGCTGTTTTTCCAGCTGACAGAATCTCAGGATGAGAGCTATTTGAAAAACCTGATGGAGAAATACCATCTCGGCGGCTGCCGCTACAATGGCATGCCGGGAATCAAAGTGCAGGATCAGAATCGTATCCTGCAGAAATACGCAAAGGTACCGATCTTTATCGCGTGCAATACAGAAGCGGGCGGCGACGGCGCCTGCGCGGACGGTACGGCGATCGGTTCCGGTGTGAAGATCGGCGCGACTGACAAGACGGAGTATGCATATGCACTTGGGAAAATGGCTAACGAGGAGGCAGCCGCCATCGGCTGTAATATGGCATTTGCGCCTGTCTGCGATATCGTGTATAATTGGGAGAACACCGAGGTCATCACACGTGCGTTCGGCAGCGATCCGGAGCGCGTGGCAAGGATGAGCGCAGCCTATGTACAGGGCGCGCACACGATTCCGGGCTTTGCCTGCGCGGCGAAGCATTTCCCGGGCAACGGGCAGGATTTCCGTGACGCGCATCTCTCCAATAACGTCAATTATTTTGATCCGGAGAAATGGGACGCGACCTATGGCCTGGTGTACCGCACGCTGATCGATGAGGGACTGGATGCCATCATGGCCGGACACATCATGCTTCCGAAATATGCGAAAGCAATCAATCCGGATCTCAAGGATGAGGACATGATGCCGGCGACCTTAAGCCCGGAGATCATGCAGGGATTGCTGCGCGACCGGCTCGGCTTCAACGGCATGGTCGTGACGGACGCGTCGCACATGGTAGGTATGACGGACCGTATGACGCGAAAAGAGATGCTTCCGCGCTGCATCATGGCTGGATGCGATATGTTCCTCTTCTTCAACGATCCGGACGAGGACTTTGAGACCATGCTGGCAGCTTACAAAGACGGCACGATCACCGAGGAGCGGATGACCGAGGCGCTGACGCGCATCCTGGCACTGAAAGCACATTTGGGACTGAACAAAAAGGCTCCTGAAGAGCGTGTTCCGGCACCGGAGATCCTGGAGAGCGCGCTTGGCAAAGCAGAATATAAGCAGATGCATAAGGCCATCAGCGACGACTGCATCACGCTGGTGAAGTACAAAGATAAGGATGTACTGCCGCTGACACCGGAGCGCTATAAGAGAATCATGATCGTCCACATTAAGGCGGCAGAGAGCGGCATGGCTCCCCTGATGAAGATGATGGGCATGGGCGGCGGCAAGAGCGCTGCGGAGCTTTTAAAAGAAAAACTCTGCGCGAAAGGCTTTGACGCGTTTATCTACGAGAGTCCGATCGATAAGATGAAGAAGCAGATCGAAGCGGGAGAAACTCCGAGCCTGAACGTGTATTTTGCCGGAAAGAATGCCATCGCGGATTTCACAAGCGGCATGGATCTGGTCATCACACTCTGCGATGTTTCCAGTGGAAGACCGGTCTTCGGTATGTCCAAGGGCGGCGGCGAGATCCCGTGGTATGTATTCGAGGTGCCGGTAGTCGTAGTAGGCTGCGGACAGCCGACGATGCTGGCGGACATCCCGCAGGCGCGCACCTACATCAACACCTACGACGCGAAGGATGACACCTTTGACGCACTCATTGAGGATCTGATGGCAGGACCGGAGGCATTCAAAGGGACAGACCCGATTGACAGCTTCTGCGGGCTGTTCGATGCAAGATTATAGGAGGAAAAACGTATGCAGATGACATTTCGCTGGTACGGCGAAGGTAACGACAGCATCACGCAGGAGATGATCAAACAGATCCCCGGCGTGACCGGCCTGGTATGGGCGCTGCACGACAAGCAGCCTGGCGAAGTGTGGGAGATCGATGAGATCGAGGAAGCACGCCGCCAGATCGAGGGCGCGGGCTTCAACATGGACGTGGTGGAGAGCGTCAATGTCCATGACGACATCAAGATCGGCCTGCCGACCCGTGACCAGTACATTGAGAACTACAAGACAACCCTGCGCAACCTTTCCAAATTTGGCGTGAAGGTCGTGACTTACAACTTCATGCCGATCTTTGACTGGACGCGCACGGACCTGTTCCACCCGATGGGGGACGGCTCGACGGCTCTCTATTATGAGAAGAACCGGATTCAGGACGATTATAAGGAGATGGCAAATTACATCCTCAACAACCTGCACGGCATGACATTCCCCGGCTGGGAGCCGGAGCGCATGGCGAAGCTGGACGAGCTGTTTGAGGCGTATAAGCCGGTTACCAAGGAGAAGCTCTGGGAGAATCTGAAGTATTTCCTGGAGGCAATCATGCCGACCTGTCATGAGACCGGCATCAAGATGGCGATTCATCCGGATGATCCGCCGTGGGACATCTTCGGACTGCCGCGTCTTCTGGTGGATAAGGAGTCTATCGGACGTTTTCTGTCCATGGTAGACGATCCGTACAATGACCTGTGCCTGTGCTCAGGATCACTGGGCGCGAATCCGGACAATGACATCCCGGACATCATCCGCACCTATTGTGACCGCATCGCGTTCGCGCATGTGCGCAACGTGAAGCATTTCCCGAACGGGGACTTTACTGAGGCTTCCCACAGGGACTGCGACGGCGATGTACGTATTCTGGATATCATGAAGGCATATCACGACTGTGGATTCAAGGGCTATATGCGTCCGGATCACGGCCGCCACATCTGGAACGAGCAGTGCCGCCCGGGCTACGGTCTCTATGACCGCGCACTTGGCATCATGTACCTGCTGGGCTGCTGGGATATGCTGGAAAAGGTGGACGGACCTGTTGAATAATCTGATAAAAAGACAGGCGGCAGTATAATTTTATTCCTGCTATCTGACAGAAATCTGGACATGAACTGTATTGGGAAAAAATAACTGCAGTGTTGGGGCACTCGATGGGTGCCCCAAACTTATTCGAAAAGAGGAATGCGATATGACAAAGAACGTAATCGATACCGATCTTACCGGTAAGGTGGCAGTGGTCACCGGTGCGGGCGGCGTGCTCTGCAGCGCTCTGGCAAAGGCACTGGCGCGTGCGGGAGCGAAGGTAGCGCTTTTAAACCGGAGTACAGACGCGATCGAGCGCTATGCCGCTGAGATCAATGCGGAAGGCGGAGTTGCGAAAGCATACAAGTGCAATGTACTGGAAAAAGACACCTGCCTGGCAGTCGCGGAACAGGTGTTACAGGATCTCGGACCGTGCGACATTCTGGTGAACGGCGCCGGCGGCAACAATCCGAAGGCGCAGACGGAAAAGGAATTCTATGAGGCAGGCGACATTGACGCGGACACCCAGAGCTTTTTTGATCTCTCAGAGGAAGGCGTCGATGCGGTGTTCAGCCTCAACTTTATCGGTACGCTGCTTCCGACGCAGGCGTTTGCGCGCCAGATGCTCGGCCGGAGCGGCTGCAACATTATCAACATCAGTTCGATGAACGCATTCACGCCGCTGACAAAGATTCCGGCCTATTCGGGCGCAAAAGCCGCCGTATCCAACTTTACGCAGTGGCTTGCGGTGCATTTTTCCAAAGAAGGCATCCGTGTCAACGCGATCGCGCCGGGCTTCTTCGCGACAAAGCAGAATGAGAAGCTTTTGTTCCATGAAGACGGCACTCCGACAGACCGCACAAAGAAAATCCTTGCCGGGACGCCGATGGACCGTTTTGGCGAGCCGAAGGATCTGGAGGGCGCGCTTTTGTTCCTGGTGAATAATGACGCGGCCGGATTCATTACGGGTGTCGTACTTCCGATCGACGGTGGTTTCCAGGCGTATTCGGGAGTCTGAGGAAAAATCAGAATGAGGACGGCATTTATGCATAACAGAAGAACAATATGGTACTGTATGACTCTGGCCATTTCTCTGACAGCGTTTTGGAAGGCGGGCTGTGTGCATGTAAGCGCACAGTCCGTTTCCGATGTCATGGAGACAGTGGATTTTACGGATTCCGTCAATCCGGCAGAAGATGGGGATGCTGCAATGACTGCGGATTTTACAGATACTGTCAGTTCTGTGAATGACGGGGATGGCGCGATGACAGCGGATCTGACAGAACTCCACGCGGATTACCTTTCCGAGGGCGATTACCAGTATGCGGAGCAGTTCGGTGAGAATCTGCTTCTGATCCGCATGAATGTGCCGGAGACGGACGATACGACAGCGTATATCGATGGGGACGGAGAGCTTTTCTACGAAGAAAATTTTTGCTGGCAGTTCGACCTGTATTCGCCGGAGGAAAACACTGTCATTGCCTCACTGAATACAGAAGAGCAGGCCGCGGATTTTTATCAGATCAATGGTACGAGACTTCTTCTGGCTGACTATGAGAAACAGCAGATTTCCTCTTATGACGCTGCTCTTTCCCTGCTTGCTTCCTATGATATTTCGGCTTTTTTGGACGATTCGGACGGATTTGTATACGCGTCTGCGGATGAGGATTCCTGGTATTTTCTGAACTACGAAGAGCATTGCATACAGAAGGCTGTCTATGTGAGCGGCTCGGAAAGCCCGGTCGGCCTGTTGGACGGGAATCTGGACGAGTACTGTTCTGTGATCCAGATGGCGTCGCCGGACGGCTCGAAGCTGCTGCTTTCTGTGGTGGATGATGAGACGTATCTGAGCAGCTGTCAGGTTGTGGAGGCTGACGCACTCTTGAGTTTACGTTCTTATTTACAGCCTTCTTTTTTCTGGCAGACGATCTCTGACGATGCATTTCTGGTACAGCTTTCCGATGAAACGGGCACGTATTTCTGCGACTGGTTTGAAGGGGAAGCGGTTTATTTTGCCATGCCGGAGGACTACAGTGTTTCTCTGGCAGAGGACTGTATTCTGGCGGTCAGAGACAATCTGTATGCGGGGGAGGATGAAAAACCGATGTACAGCGCCTCTCTTTATGACAGCACCGGGGTCTGTGTGTCGTCAATGTTCATTTCGGGGGACACGGATGGAGACGGAGAAACTGATATTTATATGCTTTCGGAGCCGATGTACATTAGGGAACAAAACAGCATTTTCTGGCTTATGGGTGAAATGACCGGAGAAGAAGAGAGCGATACATATGATACATACCTGCTTTGGTGGAATCTGGAGGCTGACAGCGAAAACGCAGGCTCTGTGATCTTTTACGATACGGCCGCTGAAGCATCCGGACATGGCGGCGACGCCATCGCTGACGGGACAGACGCATCGAATGCCGGCGGTGAGGATACAGAGTCAGATGATGCTGAAATTGTGATTATCCTCGGGGAAGACACGGATCTACATACAGAAGAGGCCTCGGATGTTCCAGCGGATATCCAAAGCCGTGCGGATGCTCTCGAAGAGGCATACGGCATCTCCATTTATCTGGGGGCGGAAGTGCCTGAACAGGTTGGAAATTACTATACGGAAACCTGTCTGGACCCGGATACACTGGAAGCGGCGATGGATCAGCTGGAGATGATTCTGGCTCTTTACCCGGAGAATTTTTTCACACAGCTGCTTTATGACGATCTGCGGGGCATCCGGATTTATTTCAGCGGTACCTTATCCGGCGACATGGAAGGGATGCTGACCGATCCGGGCGCTTACGTGGAAGAAATCGATCAGTTTCAGGTGATGGTCCTGGATGTGAATCAGTGGTGGAACTGGGATTATATGGTGAATCATGAGATTTCCCACATGATCGACCGAAGTCTGGAGTTTCGCAGTATGTATCAGAAAGATGCGCTTTTCTCAGAGGAGACCTGGAGCAGCTATAATCCGGACGGATTTGAGTATCTTTATACCTATGACGGCTATGAGGAGAATGCCGGCTGGGCCGGTTACGCGGAGTATTTTGTGGATTCCTATGGAACAACGTTCGCCACCGAAGACCGCGCAGAACTTTTTGGAACCGCAATGTCAAGCTTTTTAAATGACGGCCTTTTCTCGTATCTGTTTGAGGAGGGCAGCGTACTAAGGGAAAAACTGGACTATTACTGTGCCTGTATCCGGGACGGATTTGACACGGCGGGGTGGGAGGAGACAACGGCGTGGGAAGCGTACTAAGCTGTAGATCATTTTAACCGCGCATGCTGAATTTTTGCTGCGGATCGTACTTTTTTTGCGGCGTGTTGCTTGTAAAAAGAGAAAAGCCGCGTTATACTACGCACAAAGTGTGGGAGAAAAGCCGTAACTGTGAAAGTACAGTTACGGGGAGATTCGTAATTGTGAAGGTACAAAACAGTTACAATTCAGAAAGGATGGGAAGCTATGGCACATGTGAAATATATGGCATCGAACTGGCTCTATTGTCCGAAGTGCGCTCTATTGTCCGCAGGCCCCCTGCCGCGCACCTGGAGCTGCCCGCACTGTGGTTATGAGGAGTGTAAGGAGATTGATTCTTCGTATGGCATTACCAGTGCAAAGCGGGAGGAGTTTCAGGCCAGACAGGAAAAAGGAGAGATTACCGCCGAGGAGTTTTTTCACCAGTGGGAGGATTTCTGTCAGCCGTTCATTGACGAAGTGATAAAGCCGGATCCTGCGTTCGACCCGGACGCTTACCGGACGACATCCATTTATGAGGAAGAGACCAGACGGATGCTGGGGCAGTATCCATCCATGCCGCCGGTCGTTCGCTGTCCGTGGTGCGGCTCCTATGAGACAAATAAGATTCGCCGAAAGCTTTTTTCCAGACAGGATAAAAGCATGAAATACCATTGTGAGAGCTGCGGAAAAGATTTTTGAAAGACAATTACTCCGGGCGTGGCAGAAATTTCCTTTACAGAACCCCAAAATAAACTTATAATAGTGACTGCTCACGACAATTACTGGTAAAACCAGATAAATGGCAGCAAGGAGATTTTGGATTCATGAAACTGATCATACAGATACCCTGCTACAATGAGGCGGAGACGCTGGAAGTGGCATTAAACGACCTGCCCCGTCACATCGACGGCATTGATGAGATCGAATATCTGATCATCAACGACGGCAGCCGCGACAATACCGTTGAGGTAGCGAAAAAATGGGGCGTGAATTACGTCGTCAATTTTAAACGGAATAAAGGACTTGCAAAGGGCTTTATGGCCGGACTGGACGCCTGCCTGCGCAACGGCGCGGATATAATCGTGAATACGGACGCGGACGACCAGTATGTCGGCGCGGATATTGAGAAGCTGATCACGCCGATCTTAAAAGGTGAGGCGGATATTGTTGTCGGAGAACGTCCCATTGACCAGACGGAGCATTTTTCTCCACTGAAAAAGAAGCTGCAGCATTTTGGAAGCTGGGTGGTCCGTGTGGCGTCAAAGACGGATATACCGGATGCACCGAGCGGGTTCCGCGCGTTCAGCCGGGAGGCCGCGATGCATATGAATGTGATCAACGAGTACACTTACACGCTGGAGACCATCGTGCAGGCGGGGCGCAATAAGATGGCGATCATCTCTGTACCGATCCGTACCAATGGCGAGCTTCGGCCTTCGCGTCTGTTTTCCAGCATGTTCGGCTATATCAAAAAATCGATTCTGACGATTTTCCGCGCATTCCTTATGTACCGCCCGCTGATGGTGTTCACAATCCTGGGGGGCATCATGAGCGCGATCGGCGTGGGCATCGGCGTGCGCTTCCTGGTCTATATCGCACAGGGCTCCGGATCGGGGCATGTACAGTCCCTGATTCTGGCGAGCATGATGATCATACTTGGGGTGCTGACATTCGTGGTAGGTCTGCAGGCGGACGTTATTTCGGCGAACCGCAAGCTGCTGGAGGATATCCAGTATCATGTAAGAAAGCTGGACTATGAGAATGAGGCGCTGAAAAAAGAGAAGGAAGAGCGGCAGACACAGGAAAAACCGGGAGAGAATACGCGGCAGGAAAAGCAACGAACTGAGAAAATACAGAATGATCAGGAAGGGCAGGAATGACGGCCGGCATGAAGAAAGATGGCACAAAAAAGAAGCTTTTGGTGACGGCGTCCACCTTCCCGAGATGGGAAGGAGATACGGAGCCGCGTTTTGTTCTGGATCTGTCGGAGGCTTTGCTGGAGTATTTTGATGTGACAGTGCTGGTTCCTGCCGCACCGGGTGCAAAGGAAACGGAAGTGCAAAACGGAGTGAATGTGATCCGCTACCACTACTTTCCGGTTCACAAATGGGAGACGCTTTGCTATCCGGGGGCGATTGTGCCGAGAATAAGAGAAAAGAAGATCCGGGTACTGCTGGTGCCTTTTTTATTTCTGTCATTGTATTTCCATCTTTTCAGACTGCTGCCGGATTATGATGTGGTTCATGCCCACTGGCTGATCCCGCAGGGGATGGTACAGTCCTTTTTTAAGAAGCCTTATATCGTAACGGGACATGGAGCAGATGTCACATCGCTGAATAAGGGGATTTTCCGGACGCTGAAGATCCGCTGTCTGAAACATGCCGCCCATATCACGGTCGTCTCAGACCATTTGAAAAATGAGGTTTTAAAGCTGTATCAGACGGAAAATATCGATGTAATCTCCATGGGATGCAAGACAGAAAATTTCGGAAAACAATACAGGGTGCCGGATTACTTCGGACAGGGCGAGAAAAAGGTCGTCCTGTTTGTCGGACGTCTGGCAGAAAAGAAAGGCGTTGCCTATCTGATCGAAGCCATGAAGCAGATAGATGCCATGCTGGTCGTAGTCGGCGACGGACCGCTTCGGGATAGCCTTGAAAGTCAGGCGAAAGAGCTGGGTGACAGGGTACAGTTCCTGGGAGCGAAGACACATGAGGAGCTAAAGACGATCTATGCGTCAGCGGATGTATTCGCAGCGCCGTCTGTGACCGCGAAGGACGGGGATCAGGAAGGCTTTGGTCTGGTGATGCTCGAAGCCATGGCTTCTGGTCTGCCGGTGGCAGCCAGCAATTCAGGCGGAATATCGGATCTGATCCATGATGGAGAGAATGGTCTGCTGACCAGAGAGCGCGATCCTGGGGATATTGCGGAAAAGATCAACCGGATCCTGAAAGACGATCCATTACGGGAAAGCCTGATCCGGCAGTCAGAAAAAATGGCAGAGCAATATTCCTACAGGACTCTGGCCGGAAGATATGCCGCTGTCATAGAAAAGAGGAGAGATTGCTGAAAATGGCGGATAGTAAGGAAAACCGGAAGATTATCCTTTCTTTTGTCGTACCGGTATATAATACGGAAAACTATTTAAAAAAATGCATCGGGAGCCTGTGCGCGCAAAAGGACCAACGGATTGAGATCCTGCTGGTGGACGACGGCTCCACCGATCATTCACCGGACATATGCGAGGAGTCCGCAGGCACGGATTCCCGCATAAAAGTGATCCATCAGCGCAATCAGGGGGTGTCTGCGGCCAGAAACGCGGGACTTTCCTGCGCGGCCGGAGACTGGGTCTGCTTTGTGGATTCCGATGATTTTATGGATGCCTGTTTTTCTGAACACATCATTCCATATTTAAATGCGGAGTATGATATTGTTTATTTTGGCTACAGAGACATCAAACAGGATCAGATCCGGGAACACAAAGAGGAACGGTTTCAGAGAAGAGAACTCGATAAGAAGGATTTTTCTGACATCCGGAAAATTGTGTTTAATTCGAAGACGCCGAATAAACACTATGATAAGTATTCGAACATGATGTATACGGCTCCCTGGGGGAAATGTTATAACAGAGCATTTCTGAAACGGATCAACGCTGCGTTCACACCTGGAGTCAAAAGGGCTCAGGATGGGCTGTTTAATGCTTTTGTTTACAAATATGCCGAAAAGGGGCTGTTTGTATCGGAGATATTTTATAATTACAGGGTGCTTCCGGATTCCGCGACGCACGGATATCATGCGGATGCGTTTGATACCGCGCAAAAGCTGATCGCCTGCTACAGGAAAGATCTGGGGCTGGATCCGCAGCGATCCTGCCCTGAACTGGATATTATGATTACCAGACAGTTCATGTATTGCATTGTATTGAACTATTGTCATAAAAAAAATAAGAATTCTTACAGAGACAGAAAACAGGAATTCCTCTCTGACCTGAATTCCGAGCTGTTTCAGGAACCTGTTCAGAATGCGGACATCAAAGAACTGTGCGCTAAAGAGTATGTGATCGCCGTCCTGATGCGGCATCGCTGCTTTGCGCTGATCAATCTCTTAAATAAGGCGCGTACCTTATAATTGGATTTTCCTGATCACTGTGAAGACACAGAACCGTTATGAATTTGAGCAATGAGCAGGATGATTAAGCTCAGGATGGGGAAAAGAAAGGGTTTATTACCATATGAAAGAAACTGATACAAAGCCGAATATTCTGTTTTCTGTGATCATTCCGCACTATAACAGTCCGGTCCTTTTAAAAAAGCTCCTGCAGTCGATCCCCATGGATGAGGATCTGGAAGTGATCGTTGTGGATGACAGAAGCGATCAGCTTATGGAGGAGCTGGAGGCGGCAATCCGTCTGCTAAAAGAGCGGAACGGCATTTTCCTGCGCAACGAGACAGGGAAAAAAGGCGCGGGGACCTGTCGGAATCTGGGACTTGCGAAAGCTTCCGGGGAATGGCTGATCTTTGCCGACGCGGACGATTATTTTCTGGAAGACGCATTTCCTGTCATCCGGCAAGCCTGCAATGAAACTGATGCGGATCTGCTTTTTTTCCCGCCCTGCAGTGTATATCTGGATACCGGGGAACCGGCGGAGAGACACAAACAGTATGCAAAATTTGTCAATGATTACAGAAAGGAAAACAGCACGGAGAATGAAGTACGGTTACGATACCAGTTCTTACCGCCCTGGTCGAAGGTATACCGCCGTTCCCTGATCGCCGGGAATCATATCTCCTTTGAAGAGGTTCCGGTGTCCAATGATGTGATGTTTTCCATTCAGGCTGCTTATGCTGCAAAGAAAATTGCAGCGTATCCGCAGACGTTTTATTGTGTGACGCGTACGTCCAATACGCTGACGAAATCGAAGAACCGTGACTGGCTGCGCGTCCGGGTGCAGGTCTTTGTAGAGCGCTATTCTTTCCTTAAGGATCGCCTGAAAAAAGAGGAGTTTCGTCTCCTGGGAATTACCGGGAAATACTGGATTTTGATGGCGATATTGGATGGATACGGGATCCGGGAGGTGTTTTATATTCTGCGCCTTTATAAGCAGAACCATGTAAAGCTGTTTCAGCTGCAGGGCGGAGGAACTCTCATGAATATCCGGGAGATGCTGCGTGTGACTGGTAAGCATGCCAGAGAGAAAAAACATCTGTAAAGGTGCGGAACCGTTATGGATGATCATGAAAACCGGCGGCTTAAAGGAGACTTTGAATGAAACATATATTGATCACGGGCGCAAATTTTAAAAACAAGGGTGCGCAGTCGATGCTGTTTACGCTGGCGGACGCAATCAGGAAAATGGACAGCGAATGCAGGATTTCTTTTACATCCGCGGAATCCTGCGATATGTCGGAGTATACGTTCGACCATGTATTTTATTCCAGACGTTCGAGAAAGATCGTACTGCGAAAGCATCCGGTTTTCTATATGCTGGAAGCAGCCTGTGCGGATACCGCGAAATGCATCCTCAGGAAAAAAGAGGTACTCTGGCATGCCGCGGATCTTAGGAAGCTCATGCCGACCGTGGATCTTATGATTGATGTCAGCGGCTTTGCGCTGGGAGATAAGTGGTCTGTGAAAATCCAGGAGCGCTTTCTGGACAGTATACGGATAGCCAAAAAGTATCAGATTCCGATCATTTTTATGCCGCAGTCTTTCGGCCCGTTTGACTATGAACCGGACAAAAGTTTTTTGCTGCAGGAGATCAAAGGGCTTCTTCCTTACGCAGATCTCATCTACGCCCGGGAAAAAGAAGGCTATCAGTGCCTGAAAGAACAGTTTGGACTGAATAATGTGAGATTGTCCACGGATCTGGTCCTGCAGAGTGAAAAGATCGATACGATCAATATATACCGAACGCAGCCTTCTGTTTCTGTGCCCCGGATCGTGCCGGATTCCGTGGGGCTGGTTCCCAATAAGAAATGCTTTACTTATGGCAGCGAAAGCGATATATTAGACCGATACCGACTGATCATCGATGAGCTGCTTCTGTCCGGGAAACATGTCTGTATTTTCAGGCATTCGGCAGAAGATGGGGAAGTGTGCAGCCGGATTTATGAACCGTATGCGGACAATCCGCAGGTGCGTCTGCTTACGGAAGATTTTTCCTGTCTGGAGTACGATGAGCTGGTAAAACAGTTTCAGTTCATGGTGTGCTCCCGCTATCACAGTATCGTCCATGCTTACCGGAATGCGGTGCCCTGCGTGATACTGGGCTGGGCGGTCAAATACCAGGAGCTGGCTCAGCTGATGCGGCAGGAGCAGTATGTATTTAACATTGCAGATACGAAATCGGATACGGAAGCCTGCAGACGGATGGTCCAGAATATGCTGCAGGATTATGAAGGAGAATCCGTCATAATAAAGCAAAGAGTTTCCGAAGTTCAGAAGGATAACTGCTTTGCGTGTCTGAAAAATTATTTATAATTCTCTGATTGAGAGAATGGAGAGTGTTTATGGCTGGCAGAGAAAAAAATTTAGCGAAAAATACATTTATCATCTCGTTGGGGACTGTCCTGCCCAAATTTACCTCGTTTATCACACTGCCGATCCTCACCGGCCGTCTGACGACGGCAGAGTACGGCACCTACGATCTGATCACAACTCTGGTATCTCTATTCCTGCCCATGGTGACGCTGCAGATTCAGTCGGCAGCGTTTCGCTTTTTGATCGATCGCCGGGATAATAAAGAGGAAGCGGACCGGGTAGTGACGAACATCGTTGCGTTTGTGGTTCCGGTCTCGATAGCCGCTTTGCTTGTCCTGTATTTTGTCCTGCAGAATCTGTCGCCGGGGATCCGGCTTCTGATCTGCCTGTATTTCTTTGTGGATATTCTCCAAAAGGCGGCGCAGCAGATCGTCAGAGGTTTTTCCAATAATAAGCTGTACTCGACCAGCGCGATCGTCCATTCGTTGTTGAATATGATCCTGCTGGTGCTTCTGGTTTCAGTAGAAGACGGCGGTCTGGCAGGCGTACTGTTTTCCGCGACGCTTTCCCTGCTTGCGGCACTGATCCTGCTGGTGATTCGGGGCGGCATTTTAAAGCATATTCATTTTTCCCTGATATCCGGCGCTCTGTTAAAAGAACTGCTTGGCTATTCCTGGCCTCTGGTACCGAATTCATTGTCCCTGTGGGTGCTTAGAGTTTCCGACCGCCTTGTCATTACTTTTTTCCTGGGTGTGGAAGCCAACGCGATGTATTCGGTCGCCAATAAAATACCATCGCTTCTGAATACGCTTCAGAGTACCTTTTCTTTTGCTTGGCAGGAAAATGCATCTCTGGCGGCAAAGGACGACGACTCCTCCGAATATTATACTTATATGTTTGATGAGATTTTTCGCATCCTGACAGGTATGGCGGCTCTGCTGATTGCGGCGACTCCGTTTTTGTTCTGGCTTCTGATCAACAGTAAATACAGCGGCGCGTACAACCAGATGCCGATCCTGTTTATGGGGATGCTGTTTTCCTGCCTTTCCTCTTTTATGGGAGGAATTTATATCGCACATAAAAAGACAAAGAGTGTGGGGCTCATGACCGTGGTGGCTGCCGGCATCAATCTTCTGATCGATCTGCTGCTGGTAAACAGGATCGGGATTTACGCGGGGTCTGTTTCCACTTTGGTTGCCTATCTGTTTTTGACTATTGAACGCATGGTGGGAGCCACAAGATTTGAGGAAATTCATTACAACATTAAACGGATTGTGTTGTATCTGGCTGTTCTTTGCCTGATGTGCGTTCTTTGCTGGATCAACACGCTGCCGGGAAATATTGTGAACGCGGTCATTGGTATCGTGTATGCCTGCGCGATCAACCGACGCGTTGTAAAATCAACTGTTCAGATGCTTATCGAAGCGCTAAACCGCCTGCATAAGCGGTAAAAGATAGTTCCGGTTCAGAGGAGAATTGGCTGGAACAGGCGAAAGGCGGCTTAAAGGCGAGCCGCCAGCCCTCTGACGATGGATTTTGACAGCTTTTTACAGTGATACTTCCATTTGTCCGTACCGGAGGATGTCCTGGCGACGAGAGAGAGATAGAAGCTTAAGTCTTCTCCCATATACTCATTTTGCGGCTCCCATTTTCCGGTCTCTTTTATGGCTGATGGAAAGAGCGGGCCGTCCACGCCAAGATATTCCCTGGCAATGCGGGTGTTCCCTTCTTCGTATCCGGCCAGAAATTCCTTTGTCTCAGATGTCGAAAACAGCCCGTATTCCGCGTGCTTTGAGCCGGAATCGGACGCTTTCCTTAAGCAGTAGCCAAGAAATTCCTTTTGCTTTGCGGGGATATCCGCATTCAGGTTGAGCTGACGCTGGATCTCAGCATAGTTCAAAGTCAGGCCGGTATTTGTCTCCTGTTTGGGCTGCTTAAAGGACGCATCTAAGTCCAGTCCCAGCGCATCCAGAAAATCGGCGTAGATGGAGCCGTCCTTCCACGAAGAAGGCTCAAATCGCCGTACGATCACATTTTCTTTTCCGATTTTTTTGGCAATGTCATCTACTGCTTCTGCGTAGTCTGCGATCAGGGGCCATCTTAACAGCACCTCATCCAGATATTCCTGAAATGTCTGCGTAGAAGACGAGTTCTTTACAAACTGATTCCAGCGGGATATCAGATACTGATCCTGTCGGCGCAGATAGACAATAACACGGATGCGGTAGTGCTCCTTTTTGGCGTCTTCACAGAGAATATCAAGGGGGTTTTTCTGATTGTAGCAGAGCGAGATCCAGAGACTTTCGTCGGTCAGAATCACATTGTCATCTTTCTGAAATGCTTTATGTACCATCGAAAGGCCATGCTCCAGATTCTTCTGACGGATCGGCTGCTTTTTGGGATCGTCATCATTTGCTTTCTCCAGAAGACCGTCCGCTCCGTATCGGGGCGAAGAATCTACCAGAAAATGTGCGTTGCGCAGGATCGGGGCACCTGGATGGATCGGAGCCATGAGCGGGAACGCGAATCCAAGCTTATGAAAGTGCTGCCTGTTCATCCAGCAGAAGTCCTGAAGCGACGAGGTCGCAGTCTTGGGTGTGCCAATATGTACATAAAGTGTCTTCATCAGAACGGCCTCCGGTATAAGGAAATAGTGTAGCAAAACGGATCATGAATCCTGTAGAAGGATTTTCTTTTGCCATGCTAACATTTCCTTTCCCTCTTGTCAACGGCGAATCCTGACCAGCGCTTTTGCCAGCTTTCGGCATTGGAATTTCCAGCCGCCAAGGCCAAAGGAGGCTTTAGCCAGAGAGGACAGGAAGGTACTCAGATCTTCTCCCATATATTCATTGCATGGCTCCCACTTTTTGGTCTCCGCGATCGTGTCGGAAAAGAGCGGAGCGGTTTCTCCCAGATACTCTCTGGCTACTTTGGCGTTTCCCTCCTCGTAACGCGCCAGGAATTCTTTCGTCTCTTCTGTAGAAAATAAGCCGTATTCTGCGTGCTTCGGGCAGGTGCCGGAAGCTCTTCTTAAGCTGTAGCTGAGAAATTCTTTCTGATTCGAGGGCATTTTGTTGTTCAGATTAAGCTGACGCTGAATTTCAACGTAGTTCAGTGTCAGGCCGGCATTAGTATCTTTCCCGGGATACTGAAAAGAGGTATCTGTGTCAAGCTCCAGTGCCTCCAGAAAATCATCGTAGATGGAGCCGTTTTTCCAGGAGGAAGGCTCAAAACGGCGCACGATCACATTTTCCTTTCCGATTATTTCAGCGATACGATCCAACGCTTCTAAGTAATTGGCGATCAGAGGCCAGCGCAGCAGGACATCGTCCAGATATTCCTGAAATGTACGGCAGTCGCCAGAGTGTTTTACAAACTGATTCCAGCGGGACATCAGATACTGATCCTGCCGGCGCAGATACACGATCACGCGAATGCGATAATGCTGCGTTTTCGCGTCTTCGCAGAGAATATCCAGCGGGTTCTTCTGATTGTAGCAGATCGAGATCCAAAGGCTTTCATCTGTCAGGATCACATTCTCATATTGAGCAAACGCGGAATGAAGCGCATCCATGCCGCTTTCCAGATGTCTTTGACGGGGAGCTTCTTTCTCAGGAGCGTCATCGCCTTCTTTTTCCAGAGTGCCGTCCTCCCCGTATCTGGGCGAAGAGTCCACCAGAAAATGCGCATTGCGCTGTATGGGCGCATTCGGATATTTCGGATAAATAAGCGGAAAGGCATAACCGCATTTTTGGAACTGACGCCGGTTCCTGAGGCAGAATTTCTGGAGCGAGGATGTCGCAGTCTTAGGTGTGCCTATGTGCAGATAAAGTGTTTTCATTCGAATCGTCCCTTTTGAATAAAGAAAAATTAAAATAAATACAACATAACGTAATAAAACAATAATATATATGTAATAATAGCATTGAAATATGTATTTGTCATTGGAGAATACGTTCCTTATTATTGAAGAATATCCTGCTTATTATTTCCAAAATCAAATTATTTCCGATTTGGAAACAATAGACAATCCGATATCGAAGTGATAGAGGATTACACGGGGTATTGTGCTGGAAAAAGGCTATCCTGATTAAAAAAGCGGAGGTTGCACTTGTCAGGATCTGCTTTTTGTGCTAAGGTTTATCCACTCTAATCGAGTAGAAGGCGGCTTGCCGGCTCCTGCTCGTACGCGCGAGCTGCGTCCGACGTCAGTCGGAACCTCCCCTTACGCAGCTCTGTGCATACTATGATTTGAGCGACAAAAGGGATATGATACTACGGATTGCTACGTGCTTCGCACTCTCGCATCTCCGCTGCCGCTCCGGTCGGCGCTAAACGGACATCCACTGGATGTCCAGCGCCCTAAAAACACTCAGAATCCGCTCATTTTGACCCCAAAACATGGTCAAAATGGCTACTTCTTCGTGTTTTTGCGGTCCCAAAGGTCATGAATAGGAACGCAAGCGTTCCATTCCTGACCTTTTGTCCCTTGTATCATATTATACAAAAAGAAAAGAGGCCTGTTAGAATGAATAATAAAAAAATCGCAGTCGCGGGTACCGGATATGTGGGCTTGAGTCTGGCCGTGCTGCTTTCCCAGCATAATGATGTGACGGCAGTGGATATCGTGCCGGAGAAGGTGGAGATGATCAACAATCGGAAGTCCCCGATCCAGGATGATTATATTGAAAAATATCTCGCGGAGAAGGAGCTGCATCTGACGGCGACGCTGGACGCGAAGGCCGCGTACTCGAACGCGGAGTTTGTACTGATCTGTGCGCCGACGAATTATGATTCCCGCACACAGAAGTTTGACACTTCGGCGGTGGAGACGGTGATCTCACTGGTGATGGAATACAATCCGGACGCGGTCATGATCATCAAATCGACGATTCCGGTGGGATACACGGAAGGGATCCGTGAGAAGACGGGCAGCAAAAATATTCTTTTCAGCCCGGAATTCTTAAGGGAATCGAAAGCGCTTTACGACAATCTTTATCCGTCGCGTATCATAGTCGGCACGGATATGGAGGATGAGCGCCTGGTGGAAGCGGCGCATACATTTGCCGGACTGCTTCAGGAAGGTGCGCTCAAAGAAGATATCGAGACATTGTATATGGGATTTACAGAGGCCGAGGCGGTCAAGCTTTTTGCCAATACATATCTGGCGCTGCGCGTCGCTTACTTCAACGAACTGGATACGTATGCGGAGATGAAAGGACTGGATACGCAGGCTATCATCAACGGCGTCTGCCTGGACCCGCGTATCGGCACACATTACAACAATCCGAGCTTCGGCTACGGCGGATATTGTCTGCCGAAGGATACTAAGCAGCTTCTGGCAAACTATGCGGATGTGCCGGAGAATCTGATCGAGGCGATCGTGGAAAGCAACCGGACCAGAAAAGACTTTATCGCGGACCGCGTGCTGAAGCTGGCCGGTTATTATGATTACTATAACCGCGGGGACTACAGCGCGGCAGACGAGCGTTCCTGTGTAGTAGGGGTATATCGCCTGACAATGAAGAGCAATTCTGACAATTTCCGCCAGAGCAGCATTCAGGGCGTAATGAAACGTATCAAGGCGAAGGGTGCGACGGTGATCATTTACGAACCGACGCTTGCGGACGGCAGCACGTTCTTCGGCAGCCTCGTAGTGAATGATCTGGCTGCGTTCAAGGAGCAGTGCGACGCGGTGATCGCGAACCGCTATGATTCCTGTCTGGATGATGTGCAGGAGAAAGTCTATACGAGGGATATTTTCCGCAGAGATTGATTGACTTATTTGCGATGCTTTATAGATTTTATAGAATAAAGAGAGAACTTCGAGGTGAAAAATGCGTCCTCATGCGCCACGTGCTTTGGTAACGGGCAAAAGAGATGTCGGGAGTGACGCTCCGACCGAAGTTCTCTTTTTACGTTGTTTTCATTATGAGGGACTGAACGTCCTCCTGCGGTATTCCAGCGGCGCCATCCCTGTGATCTTCCGGAACTGCCGGTTGAAATGCTCGACCGTGTGGTAGCCGCATTCCGAGGCAATTTCCGCGGAGCTTTTGCCGGTGTTCTTAAGAAGATGGCGGGCACGGCGGATGCGGCTGCCGATGACGTCCTCGATGCAGGAGACCTGAAACTGCTGTTTATAGAGGGCCTGCAGATAGCTGGGACTGATGTTCAGGCGTTCCGCCATATTTTTTACGGTCCAGGCCTGCGAGGGATCCATCTGAATGGATTTATGCAGATCCCAGAGCGCACGTGAATACGGCGTGGTTTCACGGACCACGGTGCCGTCATACAGGCGATTGAACAGAATCTGCACCAGCTCGGAAAGAATTTCTTCGCCGCCCTCCCTGTCGGAATACAGCTCCCAGCTGATCACCTGCTGCAGATTAAAGCAGTATCCGGGATCCGAGATCGGAAACGGCCGGTTTCGGCACGGAAAATCCAGAATCGTTTTTTCATTTGTCGAAAAATACAGCCAGTCGTCGCTGTAGTTTTCCCCATCTGCACGATAATAAACGGCTGCCCCCGGCTCATAGAGAATGGCGGTATCGGCCGGGTAGCGGCCTTCCTCCTCCCCGCAGCGAAAGACGGCGGGAGAGTGCGTCATGACCAGCAGGTACTGTTCCGGGGGGGCATCATATACGAAATCAGCCGGATGAATCGAAGAATATCCGGCCGAATAGACCTTGTTCATAGTGGGTTCCTTCTTTCATGAGATCAGAGAATAAGTCAATCCTTTACGAGTATAAATCATTGTATAAAAAATTGCAATATTGTAGAATAAAAAAGGCTTCATTTGTGTAAAATGCCGAAAACCACAAACGAAAAATCGAAAATAAAGGGGTTTTGGCGAATCTTTTAGATGAAAAGGAGGATTTAGGTAATGAAAAAGAGCATGAAACGGCTTCTGGCGATGGCAACGTCCGGCGCGATGATTCTTTCAGGAGCAATCCCGGGCGGGATGACAGCTTTGGCTGCGGATGATACAGTTGCGTATCTGACCTTTGCCGACAGCGCGTGGACGACGCAGTACTGGTATGACGGCAACGAGTATGAGGGTGTGACCGCGACGACAGCGGTTGTGGACGGTTATGGCCAGTATACGGTAGGGCTGGAATTTGCGGCGGCCGCTGCGGATATCACGTTTTTTGACGTGGAGATCGCGAACGGCGAGGCGGCTTATCCGGACAGCTTTATGACGATTGATTCTGTGGTGATCAACGGTGAGGAAGTGGAAGTCGGTGCGACCTACACCAGCTCTGACAATGGCACGGATACCCGTACGAACCTTTACAATTCATGGGTGAGCGAGGTGACCGAAGGCCGCACGGCGGACGGCGAAGTCGGCGATGCGACAGCGACACCGGTTGACGCGACTGCTTATACGGATATTACTTCCATCGAAGTGACCTTTACCCTGGGCGACGGCGTGGCGTTCGGCGGCGAGTCCGAGGACGGCGTTGTTGAAGCGGAGCCGCTTCCGGAGGAAGGCACGACCGCTTATCTTTCCTTCGCGGACAGCGCGTGGGGAGATGCGCAGTACTGGTTTGACGGCAATGAGTATGCAGTAGCGGCGACAAACGCGACGGTGACCGGCTACGGCCAGTATACGGTTTCTCTTGATTTCTCAGGTACCGAGGCAGGTGCTGCTGCAGATATCGCGTTCTTTGACGTGGAGATCGCGGGCGGCGAGCGCTACTTCCCGAACTGCTTTATGACGATCGATTCTGTAGTGGTCAACGGTGAAGAGGTAGAAGTAGGCGCGACCTACACTTCATCTGACGACGGAGAGGCGACCAGAACGAACCTTTACAATTCATGGGTGAGCGAGGTGACCGAAGGCCGCACGGCGGACGGCGAAGTCGGCGATGCGACACCGACTCCGGTTGACGCGACGGCTCTTACAGATATCGTTACTCTTGAGGTGACCTTTACACTGGGCGACGGCGTTGCATTTGGCGCTTCCGATGAGGAAACTGAGGTTCCGACCGAGTTTACGGCATTCCTGATGTTCTCAGACGGCAACAACTGGGAGAATTATGATCAGGGTGTTGGTACGGAATGCGAAGTATATGGCGATGGTATCTATGAAGTAAGCCTTACCGCGGAGCAGTGCGGTGCGGCCGCTCAGGCTGACCCGGATGAGACCGCAGTGGTATTCCTGGTAGACATCACAGACCTTGGTACGGCAATGGTAGCAGCCGGTACGCTGACTGAGGCGGACGATGAGAGCCTGACTGTGACGGATGCGGTAGCGAAGGTTGCGGTTTATGTAGATGGCGAGCGTGTGGCTTCCAAGAGCGACAACATCGTTCTCGGCGACATCGAGGGCAACGGCCGTCTGCGTATCGACCTGCTGAATGTGTATGATGGTTCAGGCACGGATGCGAATCCGGTCGTTCAGGCAGCGCTTCTGACTCCGGCTGAGGAGATCAAGGTTGTCTTCTCACTTTCCGGCACAGGGCTTAACTCTGACGTGGATACCGATCTGGAGGCGTATCTGACAGAAGCCGGATATTGATGTTCCGCGGTATTGCCTGAAATAAATGCATAAATAAAAATGTGAAAGCCGGAGGGCATTCCGATGCATTCCGGCTTTCTTTTTTAAAAAGGGATGAAAAGATTATGGAAGAAAGTTTAGCAAAATCGCAGGAGACGGAGAAAAGGGATATCCTGTCAATGATAACCCGTGTACTTACGTTAATTGCGGTTTTTCTTTTGTTTATTCCGGGAGCAAACCCGACGAAGATCAACGGCCTGATCAGCAGGAACATTTCCCTGTTTACGGCAGGCGTGTCTTATTCGAGCCTCACAAACGGTTCGGAGCGGGCCATCCGTATGGAATGGGTGAATGAGAGCACTTACCAGATCCTGTATGTGATGGCGCTTCTGATGCTCATCGGCATTGCGCTGGTCGCCGCCGGTGCCTGTATGTCGCTGGGGAACCGGAAGCTGAAGAATCTCGGATCGGTGTTTTCTGTCATTGGCTCCGCGGTCGCGGTTGCGGCGAACCTTGGTGTTTATCCCTGCTATCAGCAGTTTTGCACCTCAGAACGTCTGGAAAAGGTCGAACCGTCCTTTCCGATGGGGTTTTACATTTTTCTGGTGATGGATATTATCCTGCTGGTTTTGTCTGTGGTGATCCTGATCCGGCAGCCCAAAGCGGAAAAAGGCGAGAAATGTTCCATGGAGGCGAAGTACAGGCTGTTCCTGCTGCTTCTGCCGTTCCTGATGCTGGCATTTGTGTTCAGCTATCTGCCGCTGTGGGGCTGGCGCTACGCGTTCTTTGATTACAATTCCGGCGAGACGCTTTCCATGGACAAGTTTGTGGGCTTTAAGTGGTTCACGTATCTGTTCCAGAACGCGGCGACCAGAAGGGATATCATTCAGGTGATGCGCAACACGCTGGTCATGAGCGGCCTGAATATCGCCACCAGCTGGGTACCGATGTTTTTCGCTATTTTCCTGAATGAAATACGAAGTAAAAAATTCAGACGGTTTGTCCAGACCGTGACGACCATCCCGAACTTCATCAGCTGGGTTCTGGTATACGCGATCGCGCTGGCCATTTTCTCGACGGACGGTTTTATCAATACCTTTGCCATGAGCATGGGCTGGATCACGGAAGGGACGAACTATCTGATGGGAAATTCCTTCACCTGGCTGAAAATGCTGGCCTGGGGTATGTGGAAGGGTGTCGGCTGGAGCGCGATCATCTACATAGCGGGTATTTCCGGCATCGATCAGCAGCTGTATGAGGCCGCGATCGTGGACGGAGCCGGCCGCTTCCAGAAGATGCGCTACGTGACGCTCCCCGGACTGCTGCCGACCTACTGTGTCATGCTTCTGATGGCTGTGGCAGGTATCTTAAGCAACGGCATGGATCAGTACCTGGTATTCTCCAATGCGACGAACAGCTCGACCATCCGCGTCCTTGATCTGTATGTATACCAGCTGGGTATCGTGAGCGGCAGCATCCCGCTTTCCACTGTTGTGAGTATGGCGAAGTCCATTATCAGTGTCATTCTGCTGTTCAGCGCCAATGGTATTTCGAAAGCCATCCGCGGCGAGAGCATCGTATAGAAAGGAGGGACGGTTATGGCAATGACAGAACAGGAAAAGCAGGACGCAAAAGCGGAAAAAGCTTACTATAAAAAACAGGCGCACCATAAGAAGACCAGATTAAAGCCGGGTGACATCCTATTTGAGATTGTTGACCACCTGTTCTTTCTGGTGTTCTCATTTGCCTGTATATTTCCGTTTTATTATATTTTTATCAACACGATCTCGGACAATACGCTGGTACAGAAAGGTCTGATCAACTTCTACCCGCGCGGGATCAACATCCAGAATTACCTTGCGCTGCGCAATGTCGGCGAACTGGGGACCGCGTTTATTGTCTCGGTGAGCAGGACGGTGATCGGTACGACGCTGATGGTTTTTGCTTCCGCACTGGTGGGCTATCTGGTGACGAAGGATGAAATGTGGCACAGGAAGTTCTGGTATCGCGCACTGGTGATCACCATGTATTTCAATGCGGGCACGATCCCGATCTATATGAATATGGTCATGCTCGGCCTGACCAACAATTATCTGGTTTACATCATTCCGGCGATCGTTCAGCCGTATAATATCATTCTGGTGAAGACTTACATTGAGTCGATCCCGGCGGAGCTGGAGGAGAGCGCCTTTATCGACGGAGCCTCCTTTATGAAGGTATTCCGGACGATCATCTGGCCATTGAGCAGGCCGATTCTTGCCACGATCGCCATTTTCGGCGCGGTGGGGCACTGGAATTCCTTTACGGATTCCCTGATGTATATGCAGAACGCGCCCGAACTGTTTACCCTGCAGCACAGACTGTATACATATCTGAATACGGCCTCGAACCTGCAGTCCCTCATGAACACGAGCGGCACGGCCGCGGCCTCCGCCATGGCTACCGTGCTGAACTCGAAGGTGATCAAGTATACGATCTCGATGGTGACGATCATCCCGATCCTGATCGTATATCCGTTCATGCAGCGGTACTTCGAGGAAGGCATCATGCTCGGGGCTGTGAAGGGATAAACGGCAGCAATGGAAATTATACAGAATGTAACTGTAAAAATATAACTGTAAAAATAATTGCAAAAACAGGAAAAGGAGGATAATGATGAGAAAGAAAACACTTGTGAAAAAGGCTGCTGCCGCACTGCTTGCGGCAGCGATGGTGATGACGTCTCTGACCGGCTGCGGCAATTCGTCGAAGAACTCTTCGGATGACACGACGACGGAAGCAGTGACCGAGGCCGCGACAGAAGCGGAAACGGATGCTGCGGAAGAGACGGAAGCAGCGACTGAGGCAGAGACAGAAGCGGAGACGGCTGCAGTAGAGGAGACGGACGCTGCTGAAGAGGAGACCGAAGCGGCAGAAGAAGAAACGGATGCTGCTGACGAGACGGAAGAGGACGCTGACGCGACGGCAGAAGCAGAGACGGATGCGGATGAAGACGCGGAAGCGACGGCAGAAGCAGACGCTGATGAGGACGTGGATGAGGGTGCAGCCGCTGCAGCCAGCATCGGCACTACGGATTCCGCTCCGGACGGTTATGAACTGACGGATGTATCCGAGTATTCGAATGAGTTTTATGTACCGGACGAGACCGTGACCCTGACCGTTTACAGCCAGACAGCGAACTATTCCGGTATTATGACCGGCTGGATGGCAGATCTTCTGAAAGAAAAATTCAATGTTGAACTGAATATTATCCCGGACTCGGACGGTGTGTTTGACACCCGTATGCAGAGCGGTGAGCTGGGAGATATCCTGATCCTGGGAAGCTCCGACGATTACTCCCGCGCGGTAGAGAACGGCCTGCTCTTTGACTGGGAAGAGGACGATATCCTGGCAGATTACGGTACCTATATTCAGGAGCATATGTCTGACGCTCTGGAGCAGAACCGCAGCCTGAACGAGGACGGCGCGATCCACGGTTACGGCCATGATGTGGCGACATCCAGTGAGGATCACGCGAGCTTCTTCTATTCCTGGGATATCCGCTGGGATCTGTATGCAGAGCTGGGATATCCGGAAGTAAATGACCTGGATGACCTTGTTGATCTGTTTATCGCCATGAAAGAGATCTGTCCGACCGACGACAACGGAAACCAGACCTATGCGGTTTCTCTGTGGCCGGACTGGGACGGTGACATGGTGATGTATGTGAAGTCCATGGCGACGGCATATTATGGATATGATGAGCTGGGCATCGGCCTGTATGATCCGGAGACCGGAGATTACTATGACTGCCTTGATACCGACGGCCCGTATCTGGAGATGCTGAAGTTCTTTAATACACTGTATCGCGAAGGACTTCTGGATCCTGACTCCATGACACAGACATATGAGACGATGATCGCGAAGGTACAGAACGGCGGTACGTTCTTCTCCATCTTCAATTATTCCGGTTCTCTTGGCTACAACTCCGAAGAGCATCAGGCAGAAAACAAGCTGATGATGTCTCTGGTGCCGACCGAGGCGAGCCCGATCGTGTACGGTCTGTCTACACTTGGCAGCACGAGAATCTGGGCCATCGGCGCGGATGCGGAATATCCGGAGCTTTGCATGGAGATCATCAATTACTTCTCTACTCCGGAAGGCAGAATGACGATGGAATATGGTCCGGAAGGCCTGATGTGGTATTATGATGAGGACGGATATACACACTTTACGACTTTGGGTCTGTCCTGCTACTACGATAAGACGACGGAGATCGGCAACGGCTATTCCGGAAGCTTCCAGGACGGCACACTGCAGATCAACAACACGACATGGGCTCTGGACGCGGAGAACCTGGATTCCAATGGCGAGACCTTCAACTGCCTGAACTGGGCAAGCTTCTCTGAGGATCCGACCTGTGATACCGAGGCGGACTGGCGTGAATACACCGGATACACCACGACAGATAACTATATGGAGTCTGGCAATTATACCTTAAGCCCGGCGAGCACCTATGTGGCGAGCGCGAAATCGACCGAACTGAAGACGACCTGGGCGCAGGTAACGACCTGCATCACTGAGGGCAGCTGGAACGCGATCTACGCGGAGAGCGATGAGGAATACAATTCCATCGTCAGCCAGATGATCGTGCAGGCAAGAAGCTACGGCTACGCAGACTGTCTGGAATGGTCTCAGAATGAGGCTGCGCTTCGCAAGGCGGCTGAGGATGAGGCTACCGGTGCGGCAGAGTAAAATCAGACAGATGATAGTAATAGGATGAAAAGGAATGATTCAGGTCAGTGCCTGACACTTGCAGCAGGTGCAGACCGGATACCATGAAAACAGGAAAGGCTGTGGGACTTCTCTCATGGCCTTTCTTGCCGAAAATCTATGAAACGTCAAATGATGTAAGGATGGGATACTATGAAATTTTTCAGCACGGAAGGCGGACTGTATCAGTTCATGAGCCGCCTGTTTCAGATCATAAAACTGAATTTACTCTGGCTGCTGTGCAGCATACCGATCGTGACAATGGGAGCCGCTTCCATCGCGGTCTACACGATCACTCTGAAAATGGTAGATGAGCGTGAAGGATATATCGCAAAACCGTTTTTTAAAGCATTCCGTGAGAATCTGAAACAGGGAGTCATACTTGAGGTGATCACGTTTGTCTGCTTCTATGCGGTTTACATGGATTTTCAGCTGTTCAACGCGGTGGAAGGGAATCCGATCGTATTTCTGATGATCGGAATATTATCTGCGATCGTCTGCTTTCTGGCTTTGATTTACGCGTATCCTCTTGCGGCGCGGTATGAGAATAAGATTTCCAGAATCCTGCGGAATTCGTTTGACATTGCGGTTCGTTTTCCGGTGAGGACTCTGGCTCTGGTGCTGGTACTGGCCGTGGAATTTGTCATTATGTTCTGGAATACGACGACACTGTTTTTTGCGATTCTGATCGGACCGGTCTGCGTCATGTTTACGGTCAGCGGATTTGCGCGCTACTTTTTCCGGGTACTGGAGAAGGAACCCGGCGCTGTGAGCAATCCGGAGGATCTGAAAGACTAAAGGGAGGAAAGATGAGATGAACAAAGAAAACTGTGTACCGGAGAAAAAAATACGTCTGCTGTTTGCGCTGGTTGCGATCCTGATGCTGGTATGCGGATTCAGAACGCAGGCATTGGCGTCGGAGGAAGTCTCCTCCCGGCCAATGCGCTCCCTGACTGCGGATGAGATCGTGGCGGAGATGGGAACCGGATGGAATCTGGGCAACACGATGGACGGTCACACCGGATTCACGCCGGGCGAAACGACCTGGCAGAGTGTGATCACCACGAAAGCTCTGATCACAGCTGTTCATGATATGGGATTTAATACGGTGCGTATTCCTGTGACGTGGGGCACCATGATCGACGATGAGAACGGATACGCGATTGATGAGAAATGGATGAGCCGCGTACAGGATATCGTGGATTATGCAGTTTCACAGGATATGTATGTGATCATCAACATTCACCATGACGGGGCGGAGCAGACCGGATGGCTGCGCGTCGCTTCGGATGATGTGGACTATGTCAACGAAAAATTTGCCGCCGTCTGGCAGCAGATCGCGGAGACCTTCCGCGATTATGACGAGCATCTGATCTTTGAGTCCATGAACGAGGTAAAAGGGGACGATGATACTTCGGCCGGCATTTTGCGGGACTACGAGCGGATCAATGAACTGAACCAGATCTTTGTGGATACCGTGCGCGCGACCGGAGGCAACAACGCAAAGCGCTGGCTTTCTGTCCCGGGACGCTATACAAACATTGATTCCACGACAAATGACAGCAACGGATTTACACTTCCGACGGACAGCGCCGAGGGACGCCTGTTTGTATCGGTTCACTATTATGATTATTCTTTCGGCCTGGTCGAGTCGACCGGAAAGACGACCTTTTCTCTGGAAAACGCGGAGGATCTGGCAAAAGATATCGCGAAGGTTTATGAAAAATTCACCTCACAGGGGATTCCGGTGATCATGGGAGAGTACGGCTGCATTAACAAGGATAATTCCTCAGAGCGCGCGTACCATCTGGAAGTCGTAAACTATCTTTGCAGCTTAAATGGGATCGTGCCGGTTTACTGGGATCAGGGATGGTATGACCGCAGCGAATCGCCGGACTACAGCTTTGCCCTGATAGACCGGGAGACGCTGGAAATCATCGACAAGGATGTGACGGACGCGATTTTCCGCGGATTTTACATGGATGGGGAGCTTGAACTGGCGGATATTGAAAAGACACCCACGGTGACGGAAATTACTGAAATTTCTTCGAATCTGCATGGAATATCTCTGGAAGTCGGTGATGAAGCCACAGCTGCAGTACAGACGGTACCGTCCGATACCAACGATGTGGTTTTATGGAAAACGGATGATGCTTCCATAGCGACTGTGTCCAACGGACATATCATTGCCCGGGGCATCGGACAGACCACAGTCACGGCGTTCAGCCAGAGCGGTTCTGCGCAATATGAGATTTTTGTGACGGTGACAGCGGAAGCGGATGCTGCCGGGACGAGTGCTCTCTTTATAGATACGGATTCGTTGCAGCAGATGCTTTATGAGCAGGAAAAATCAGAGACGGCCGGAGCGGATACAGATGAGATCAGCATTCTGGCAGGTGAGAGCGCTTTTCTTGCGGACTATATTACCCTCGGCGGGACGACGGAAGAAGACGCTGCGGAAGACGCGGGAACGAGGGATGATGCAGGAACGATAGAAGATGCAGGAACGATAGAAGATGCAGGAACGATAGAAGATGCAGGAACGATAGAAGATGCAGGAACGACGAAAGATTCCGGAACATTGGAGTACGTGACATACCGCTCAGCAGACGAAACGGTGGCGACGGTTTCCACCATCGGCAAGCTGACCGCGGTCGGCGCCGGTTCCACTGAGATCACGATTTCCGCGTCCGGCGGTGCGAACGTAGCAGTTCCGGTCACCGTGGAGGAAGGTACATCTGAAAAAGTGTTGACACTTGCGCTGAACGTATATTACAATGACGATGCGCTTGGCTATTACAGCAATGAATATGGCAGCGCGATTGAGATTGAGGAAGACGGGCAGTATACCCTTGTCTTTGACTGCGCGGTGGATTTATCAGATGCAGCGATCGCAGCGGGCGTCACAGGATTAAACAATCTGACTGCAATTTACATCAAGGATCACGATGTGACGCTGGGAAATGCCTCAAAAACTCCGATCAGTTCCTGTGATGTTTTCTTTGATTCTGTTGTGGTGGATGGGATACCGCTTACGATCACACAGACGGAGAGCAAATCCGCGATCAAAAGCTCCGGGATTTTGGACACGAACGACCCGTTGAATTCCTGGGATGGCTCGCAGGTCGAAGAAGTGACGGTGACGGATCATGTGCTGAATATCGTTGGAATTGACAATCCGCAGAAAGTCGAAGTGACGTTCACGATTTCGAATCTTGTATTTGATGAGTAGGGGCGTGAGGTATTGTTCTGAATGAGTATGATCATTCTTACAGAATTGTCTGCATCATAGAGAACACGGAGGATAGCTTGAAATGAAAATAGTAGTGACAGGCGTGGGCGGACAGCTCGGCCACGATGTGATGAATGAACTGGCAAAACGCGGCCATGAGGGCATTGGATCAGACATTGCGGAGAAATACAGCGGGATTGTTGACAGCACGGCGGTGACAACGATGCCGTATGTACAGATGGACATCACGGATCAGGCTGCTGTGAGCCGGATCCTTTCAGAACTTAAGCCTGACGCGGTGATTCACTGTGCGGCCTGGACAGCGGTAGATCTTGCCGAGGATGACGACAAGGTGGACAGAGTGCGTCTTGTGAATGCGAAAGGGACGCAGAATATTGCCGAAGCCTGCGGACGGATCGATGCGAAAATGCTGTATCTTTCTACGGATTATGTGTTTGACGGCATGGGAGAGCGCCCGTGGGATTCCGACTGCAGGGACTATAAGCCGCTGAATGTATACGGGCAGACCAAGCTGGAAGGCGAACTGGCAGTATCTGAGACACTGAAAAAGTATTTTATCGTGCGTATTGCCTGGGTATTTGGCGTGAATGGCAAGAATTTTATCCGGACGATGCTGAACATCGGGAAGAACCATGACGTGGTCCGTGTGGTGAACGATCAGATCGGCACACCGACTTATACGGAGGACCTGGCGCGGCTTCTGGTGGATATGATCGAGACAGAAAAGTACGGCTACTATCATGCGACCAACGAGGGCGGTTATATCAGCTGGTATGAGTTTGCGGTTGAAATATTCCGTCAGGCGGCTGCGCTCGGAAGAGAAGAGTACGATGAGGATCATCTGCAGGTAATTCCGGTGACGACCGATGAATACGGAGAATCGAAGGCCAGACGGCCGTTCAATTCCCGCCTGGACAAAAGTAAGCTTGCTGCAAATGGCTTTGAACCGCTGCCTGTGTGGCAGGATGCATTGGCACGTTACCTCAAAGCAATAGACGCGGATTTCTGAATCCGGCAGCAGGAGAGATACAAAGGAAAGACATAAAGAAAAGACATAAAGAAAAGCAGAAAGAAAGAGACCGACGGGAGCCGGCCTCTTTTTCTGATCTCAAGGGAAAAATTAATAGCATCTCACTGCGCATACCGGCGTTGAATAGAACGCATTGTCGGTACAGATGCCGCGCGTTGAGTTCGCCGCGTGGACAATCCGGCCGCCGCCGATATAGATCGCGACATGATCGATGCCGCTGCCGGTCGAGCTGTAGAACAGCAGATCACCGGCCTGCAGCTCACTGGTGCTGATGGTTGTTCCATTTGTCGACTGTGCCGCCGCAGTCCGCGACAGGTAAATGCCGAAGTGAGCAAATACAGACTGTACAAATCCGGAGCAGTCCGCGCCGCTTGTCAGGCTTGTCCCGCCATAGACATACGGGTTGCCGACAAACTGCAGTGCGTAGTTCGCAATGGCCTCACCCGTGCTGGCGGATGAACTGCTTTCTGTTGAAGCTTCCATTACAGCTTCAGTCTGTGCTTCCGTCTGTACAGCTTCGGTTTCGGTTTCAGTCTGCGCTGTGGTCTCAGTCTGAGCAGCTTCGGTCTGCGCCGTAGTTTCGGTCTGGACAGCCTCGGTCTGCGCCGTAGTTTCGGTCTGGACAGCCTCGGTCTGCGCCGTAGTTTCGGTCTGGACAGCCTCGGTCT
>JAJQHQ010000064.1:74213-82017 GCA_021199655.1 Lachnospiraceae bacterium
GTTTCGGTCTGGACAGCCTCGGTCTCAGTCTGTGCTGTGGTTTCGGTCTGGACAGCCTCGGTCTCAGTCTGTGCTGTGGTTTCGGTCTGGACAGCCTCAGTCTCAGTCTGTGCTGTGGTTTCAGTCTGGACAGCCTCGGTCTCAGTCTGTGCTGTGGTTTCGGTCTGAGCAGCTTCGGTCTGCACCGTGGTCTCATTCTGAGCAGCCTCAGTCTGTGCTGCTGTTTCCGCTGCAACGGCCTCTGTTTCTGCCCAGGTCTCTTCATAGGCGGTGTCGTTTTCTTCGACAATGGTTTCTTCTGAAACTTCAGTCTTAGCTTCAGCGTCCTTGTCAGCTTCTGTCTCGACAGACGTTACATCCAGGCCAAGACGGGCGGCCTCTTCCTCAAGAGTCTCACCGACCGGATAATAGGTAATATACTCAACGTAGTCCGAATTGACATATCCGTAAACATCATTGCCGAGGGCAACCTTCATCCAGTCGTCTCCGTAAAGCACAACCTCGATCTCTTCGCCGGCGGTAGCGATGTCAATGACCTCGCTGTCTGTAGAAGCTTCCGCGCGGACATTCAGTTCATCGGCGTAAACCCGCGCAACATTGTACGCAACTTCATTGGCAATCGCCTCTGCCTCTTCGCCGGTAGCAAAATATTCTGCCTTCACGTAGCCGCAGGCATTGCCGGACGCGACAATATACCACTCCTGATCTTCCGTAACGGCAATGACCGTAGCGGAATCATTGTTATAGATCTTGGCTGTGATCGCGCTGTCCGTGCTGGCCATTGTGCGGACATTTATGTAGTCCTCACACTGCGCAAAGATCAGTTCACCTATTACAGAGTCCTTTTCTTCCGTCTCAGTCTCATCCGTTCCTTCATCAGAAACGGATGCTTCTTCATCAGAAGCTTCAGTCGTCTCCGCGGCCGTCTCCCCGGTCGTTTCCGTGTCTGTTTCACTGACAGAAGTGTCGGTAAGCTCTGTATCCACAGTGGTCTCAGAAACTGTTTCCCCATCAGCTTCTGCAGCCACCTCTGTTTCTGCCGCATAGACGGGGAACCCCTGCGCGCCCGGAAAGATCAGCCCGGCCATTAAGCACAGAGAGACCGCCTGCGGTACCATTCTTCTCATCTCGATACAAACGCCTCCTTATCTCAATGCGACTCATAAATCTGTAATAGAACACTTTTTGATTATTTTTACGAACTATTACAAATTTATTAAATATAGTTACAGCCGCATCATAACAAAATATTCCATCCGCGTCAATGGATTGAAAATTTCTTAGAAAAGTCTTAACAATACATATGTTCGTTTTCCCGAATGCCACGGGTTTCAGAGGGCGGAGAGAAAGGTCTTAAATAAATATGAAATTTTGCTTCTGCGGTTGAAGAAAAAGAAAAATCATGGTAAAATCAGATAGAAAAATGAGAAAAAAGCAATCTTGATTGTGCAAAATGCAGATATTATCCTGCGACCAACAGATTTTGGGAGATTTATTATGAATATTTTGTTTTACCTGCTGCCAAAGAGTGAAGTAATATATGTCTATGACGATGATACACTCCGGCAGGCTGTTGAAAAAATGGAATATCACAAATACAGCGCTGTGCCGATCATCACCCGCACGGGTACCTATGTCGGTACGCTGACGGAGGGAGATATCCTCTGGGAGATCAAAAGAAAGCGCTCGGCAGATTATCGGGAGCTTGAAGCGACACGAGTGCGCAGCCTGAACCGCAAGCGTGATAATCAGCCTGTGAATATCAATTGCGAGATTGAAGACCTGATCATGACAGCCATGAATCAGAATTTTATTCCTGTTATTGACGATAATGGCACCTTTATCGGCATCGTGACGAGAAAGAGCATTATCGAATATTGCTATGCTCATTTTCAAAAAGACTGTGACGAAGCGTAAAACAAACAGCAGGCAAGCCTGCTGCGCCGGTATTTTCATTTTGATGCTGTTCAAAACTGTTAACAAAAAAGCTTGTGTGATAGGTAAGAGTGTGCTAGAATAACAACTGTATTGTAACTGTGAAGGTACTGAACAGTTACGGTATATCACATAACCGTATCCGGGGAGAACGATGGGATGCGGCGGTTTCCACAGGACAGGCTTATGTCTGTGATATACAGGAATGAGGAGAGTTTTAATGAGGAAAGTGTCAAAAGTTTTCGTGCTTGCAGCTATGATCATGCTGGGAGCATTATTTTGTGCTCAAAGTGCATCTGCAGCTTCAAGCGGCTGGAAGACAGAAAGCGGATATACGTATTATTATTCCAAAGGGGTTAAGAAAACGGGCTGGCTGAAGGTCAGCGGCAAGTATTATTATCTGCGGACAGCGGAGGATACGGACGGACCGGAAGGAAGCAGGGTGACCGGTTTTTACACAGTAGGCAGTTATACGTACTATTTTTCATCCAAGGGAGTCCGTCAGCAGAGCGGATGGAAGAGGGTCGGCAGCGGCTATTATTATTTCAGCAAGAAAAACCCTGCCGGTGCGATGCTGATCGGCAGGCAGAAGATCGGCAGCTATTATTTTTATTTCAATTCTGCCGGAAAGATGAAGACCGGCTGGGTAACAGAAGAAGACGGGAAGCATTATTATAAGACGAGCGGCAAGGTCGGCACCAAGGGCAGAGAGTATACCGGCTGGCATAAGATTGGAAGCTATTACTATTATTTCAATTCGAACGGCGTGATGCAGACGGATACCTGGATCAGCGGCAAATATTACGTGGACAGCTCAGGGCACAGGCTTGTGAGCACGGTGACTCCTGACGGATATGCTGTGAATTCCAAGGGTGTAAAGACCGGAAAGGCAAAAGGCTGGTACAAGGTCGGCGGTGTTTATTACTATTATAAGTCCGGTGTGAAGGTGACAGGCTGGCTGAAGGTCAGCGGAAAATATTACTATCTGGATCCGGATACCGGCGCGCGTCAGACAGGCTGGCTGACGTTGAACGGAAATACTTATTATCTGAATTCCAATGGCGTTCGCCAGACGGGCTGGACGAAAGTGAATTCGAAACGTTATTATTTTGATTCCAATGGCATCATGCTGACAAATACGACAATTGACGGAGTCACGATTGATGAGAATGGCGTTGCTACGACCGTGCGTGTGCTGCTTGTGGCCGGTCACGGACAGGGGGATGTAGGCGCCTGCGCAACGATCAGCGGGACCACTTACTATGAGTCAAAGCTGACAAGAGAATTTTCTTCTCTGATTTATGATGATCTGACATCAGCCGGGAAAGATATCTCAGTCACGATGTACAATCAGAGTTACAACCTGTATAAGGTGATGTATAATCTGACTTATTACAGTAAGACTACAGGACCATCTGTGACGTGGACGGATTATGATTATGTTCTGGAAGTCCATTTTAACAGCGGAGTTTCCAACACAGGCGGTAACGGTTCCTATACAGGGACGGCAATGCTGGTACATAAGTCCAAGTCTGATACTTCGATCGACAAGGCGATTGCCAAAGCGATCAAGAATACGGGATTCTCCTACTGGTCGACCGGTCTGGTCCGCAGAAGTGATCTGCTGAATATGAATCTCTGCTATAAGGCCGGTGTTTCCTATGGCCTTCTGGAGACGGCATTTGTGGATGATAAGGACGACATGACATTCTATCAGAAGAATAAGAAAAAGATGGCCCAGGCGGTAGCGGACGCGATTCTGGCCTCCTATGGCCTGGATGACTGATAAAGAAGGAGCAGATATCATGAAGAGACGAGTTTTATCATTGCTGGTAGACAATACCGCCGGTGTGCTGAGCCACGTGGCGGGGCTGTTCAGCCGAAGAGGCTACAACATCGACAGCCTGACAGTTGGAGAAACGACGGATCCTCTGTATTCGAGGATGACCATCGTTGTGAGCGGAGATGAACATACGCTTGACCAGATCACAAAGCAGCTGGCCAAGCTGATCGACGTAGTGGATATCAAGATCCTGGAAGAGGATACCAGCGTCAGCCGGGAGCTGATCCTGGTAAAGGTCCGCGTGGATGTGCACGAGCGTCAGGATATTATCACGATGGCGAATGTATTCCGCGGCAGGGTCGTGGATGTCGGCGCGGATTCCCTGATCATAGAGCTGACCGGTCAGCAGTCAAAGCTGGACGCGTTCCTGCGGCTGCTGGACGGACACGAGATCCTGGAGCTTGCGCGTACCGGTATCACGGGGCTTTCCCGCGGTTCGGATGATGTGCGGTATCTGTAATAAAGAGCAATAGAGGGCAACCTTTATTCATAAACAGTCAGGATCTGCTTTTCAGGCAGAGACTGGCATAACCAAACGATCCACATCGTTTACAGTATTATTTTTTAGAAATGCGAGGAGACAAAAATGGCAGCAAGAATTTTTTATCAGAAGGACTGTAACCTTTCTCTGCTGGAGGGAAAGACCATTGCGATCATCGGCTATGGCAGTCAGGGTCACGCACACGCGCTGAACGCGAAAGAGTCCGGATGCAATGTCATCATCGGCCTGTATGAGGGCAGCCGTTCCTGGAGCAAGGCGGTGGAGCAGGGCTTTGAGGTTTATACGGCAGCGGAAGCTGCAAAGAGAGCGGATATCATCATGATCCTGATCAATGATGAGAAGCAGGCGGCGATGTACAAGAAGGACATCGAGCCGAATCTTGAGGAAGGCAATATGCTGATGTTCGCGCATGGCTTTAACATTCATTACGGATGCATCGTTCCGCCGAAGAATGTCGATGTGACGATGATCGCTCCGAAGGGACCGGGACATACGGTTCGCAGCGAGTATCAGGCCGGCAAGGGTGTGCCGTGTCTGGTGGCAGTGGAGCAGGATGCGACGGGCAAGGCTCTGGATATCGCACTTGCGTATGCGCTGGCGATCGGCGGCGCGAGAGCGGGAGTTCTGGAGACCACTTTCCGTACTGAGACTGAGACCGACCTGTTCGGCGAGCAGGCTGTGCTCTGCGGCGGCGTCTGCGCTCTGATGCAGGCAGGTTTTGAGACTCTGGTAGAAGCAGGCTATGATCCGAGAAACGCGTATTTTGAGTGCATCCATGAGATGAAGCTGATCGTTGACCTGATCTATCAGTCCGGTTTCGCAGGCATGCGCTATTCGATTTCCAATACGGCTGAGTATGGCGACTATGTGACCGGGCCGAAGCTGATCACCGAGGAGACGAAGAAGACGATGAAGAAGATCCTCTCCGACATTCAGGACGGTACTTTTGCGAAAGACTTCCTGTTAGATATGTCTCCGGCAGGCGGACAGGTACACTTTAAGGCGATGCGTAAGAAAGCGGCGGAGCATCCGTCCGAGATCGTCGGCGCAGAGATTCGCAAGCTGTACAGCTGGAGTGATGAGGACAAGCTGATCAACAACTGACAGTGGCTTTTTCTTCCAAGACATCAGGTTTTTGACCGGAGGGCTTAAGATCGACAGGAAAGCTCTCCGGTTTTCCTGTATGACAGGAATTGAGGAAAGGAGAGAACATTCATGGCATTCATGGGAATGACAATGACGCAGAAGATCCTTGCGGCAGCAGCAGGTCTGGATTCGGTAGAGCCTGGACAGCTGATCGAGGCAAAGCTGGATCTGGTGCTGGGCAATGATATTACTTCGCCGGTAGCAATCCATGAGATGGATCGGTTAAGCGACGACAGCGTATTTGATAAGGAAAAGATTGCCCTTGTGATGGATCATTTTATTCCGAATAAGGACATCAAGTCGGCCGAGCATTGTAAGTGTGTGCGGGAATTTGCATGTAAACATGAGATTACGAATTATTTTGATGTAGGGCAGATGGGAATCGAGCATGCCCTCCTGCCGGAGCAGGGGCTTACAGTCGCCGGAGATGTGATCATCGGAGCGGATTCGCATACCTGTACCTACGGTGCACTTGGGGCATTTTCCACGGGCGTCGGAAGCACGGATATGGCAGCTGGCATGGCGACCGGAAAAGCCTGGTTCAAGGTGCCGTCGGCTCTGAAATTCAATCTGACCGGAAAGCCGGCAAAATGGGTCAGCGGCAAGGATATCATTCTTCACATCATCGGGATGATCGGTGTGGACGGAGCTCTTTACAAATCCATGGAATTTGTCGGAGACGGAATCCGGTATCTGTCTATGGATGACCGTTTCACCATTGCGAATATGGCGATCGAGGCCGGCGGAAAGAACGGCATTTTCCCGGTGGACGATGCTGCTGCCGCTTACATGAAAGAGCACTCAAAGTGCGAATACCGTGTCTTTGAGGCAGATGAGGATGCAAAGTATGACGCGGAGTATACGATCAACTTAAGCACACTTCGTCCGACCGTTTCCTTCCCGCATCTTCCGGAGAATGCAAAGACAATTGATGAGGTTCATCAGGAAATACCGGAGGGACTTCCCATCGATCAGGTGGTGATCGGTTCCTGCACGAATGGACGTATCTCGGATCTGCGCATCGCCGCGGATATCCTGAAGGGCCGCAAAGTGAAAAAGAATCTTCGCTGCATCGTGATTCCTGCGACACAGGCCATCTACCTGCAGGCAATGGAAGAAGGACTCCTGAAGACTTTCATTGAGGCGGGTGCGGCAGTCAGCACACCGACATGCGGGCCGTGTCTCGGAGGCTATATGGGTGTTCTGGCTGACAAAGAACGCTGCGTTTCTACTACGAACCGCAATTTCGTCGGCCGCATGGGACATGTGGGTTCGGAGGTATATCTTGCCAGCCCGGCTGTTGCAGCCGCGAGCGCGGTGACCGGCATGATCTCTTCGCCGGAGGATCTGGAGGTGATCAAATGAAAGCAGAAGGCAGAGTTTTTAAATATGGGGACAACGTGGATACAGATGTCATCATCCCGGCGCGCTATCTGAATTCCTCCGACCCTGCGGAGCTTGCCACGCACTGCATGGAGGATATTGACAAAGACTTTATTCATCAGGTGAAAAAAGGCGATATTATCGTTGCAAACAAGAATTTCGGCTGCGGTTCCTCGAGAGAGCATGCGCCGATCGCGATCAAGGCAGCAGGCGTGAGCTGCGTGATCGCTGAGACGTTTGCGCGCATTTTCTATCGGAACGCGATCAATATCGGGCTTCCGATCATTGAGTGCCCGCAGGCAGCGCAGGCAATCGAAGCAGGCGATGAGGTAGAGATCGATTTTGACAGCGGAATGATCTACGACCATACCAAAGGCACGGAATACAAGGGTCAGGCATTTCCGGAATTCATGCAGAAGATTATCCGCGCAGAAGGGCTGATCAATTATATCAACGGGGCGGTGTGATACGTAAGAATCTATGTTACTATTCACGGCGAGCCTGACACTTGCTGTCAGGCTGCGCCAGAACACATTTCGGATGTGTGATTTCGCCCCATGCATCGAAGATGCATTTAAAAATGGGGCGAAATCGCTACATTCACAGCGCAGCTGTGAATAGTAAGAATCCAGTTGACTTATGTCAATTTTTTGCCTGATGTGATTGCTTTTTAGTTTTGTTGTGTTATAATAGCCATAACGTTTTTTGTAACTGTAACCAGAACAGAGTGTGTGAGAGGAGAATAAGCACTATGAAAAAGGCAACAATGTTTGCGATGGCTGCTGTTCTGACGCTTTCACTGGCGGGCTGCGGCTCCAGCAATAAGGAGACGGAAGCTACGACCGAGGCGGCGACAGAAGCGGTAACTGAGGCGGCAACGGAAGCAGAGACTGAAGAAGCGACCGAGGAGGTAACTGAGGCAGCAACGGAAGCAGAGACTGAGGAAGCAACTGAGGCGGAGACCGAAGAAGCAACCGAGGAAGAGACCGAGGAAG